>NC_007776.1:2052500-2383894 GCF_000013225.1 Synechococcus sp. JA-2-3B'a(2-13) | reverse complement strand
CTAACCCTACCGCCAGGGGGCTAGGCGGGGGAACTTGGTTGGCGTACACCCCAATCGTGGTCACCAATGTGAGAAAGGCCACCAGAATGTAGCTGAAGGCCAGCTTGCCCCCATCCAGCCAGCGGTGGCCCAGCACGGTCACCAGCCCCAGCCCCGCCACCAAGATGATCGCGGTGGTGCAGTACATGCAGAATTGCCGTAGCACTGCCACCATCAGGTAAAGCATGTACATCTCAAAGGCGGTCATGGCGGAAACCAAGCCAAACAGGGCCGGCCAGCGCCACCGCTTCACCAATGGGAGCCCATCCGGCAGCACCGCCAGCGCCAAGACTCCCAGAAACCCCAGCAGGCCAACAGCCGCTGTCGGGATCCCCAAAAACTCTGCCCAACGGCTGGAGAGCACCAGGTCACACCCTCCATCCCCAGTGCAGAAGGCGGCGGGCTGCTCCGTCAGCTTGGTGTAGGTGAGATAGGCCGTCAACAGGGATCCCAGGCCGGCCAGGATCGCCAAGATCAGACGGGAATGGCGCTGCAGCCAGGTCTCTTCTTGGGCTTTGAGTTTGAGATAAGAAGCCATGGCGTTTCAGGGGTTTCAGCAGTTGGACACCCCCGATTATAGTGGGGCAGAACTGGCCTCGTCCGTGGGCTCCGACGCAGAAGAGCCGCTTGAGCGCCGCACCTGGGCGGCAAACCTATCTCCCAGCGGATCCAGCTCCCCCAGGGATCCCAGTTTGGAGTCGGAGATAGGCCGGTCGCAGAGACCCCAACGGCGGCGGAAGTAGCGGGCTAGATCTCTTTCTGCCAGGGCCAGGTACACCGGTCGGCCATGGGGACAAGTGTGGGGATTGGCGGTGCGCTGCCAAGCTTCCAACAGCTTTTGCATCTGCTCCAGGGTCAGCGGGATCCCGTTGCGCAGGGCGCCACGACAGGCCACTGTTACCTGGGCTGCCTGCAAATCTTGACAACCACTGAGCTCCAGCAGGGATCCCTGTACCTCTTCCGGATCTTCCGACCCTAAAGCCAGAGGGATGCGTCGAATGAGATGGGTATTGGGGCCAAAGGGTTCTGGCTCCAGCCCCAACTGCTCCAACCGCTCCAGGGCTTGGGGCGATAGTCCTTGCAGCGTTATGGGCGTCTCCGGTGCTACCAGTTGCCAATGCTGCCGGATGTACTCGTAGCGAACTCGCTCGTGGGCCAGGTGCTGCTCCACCAGCCATAGCCCCTGGGGATGCTCCGCCAAGATGTAGATCCGATGCAGTTGGGCCAGCGCCCTGAGGGGAGGCAAGGGAGAAGTTGGGCGGTCAGAGGGAGGAAGATGGCTCTGAAAATCGGGCGAGACTCGATAGACCACCTTGGCCTCGCTGGCCCGGATCAGATGCACAGAGCGGCGGCTGGCTTGCCCGGATCCCAATTGCAGAAGGGAGTGCAGGTGTTGGCGCAACTGCTCCTGGCGGGCCGTCAGATTCTCCAGGTAGAGCTCGCTTTTGGCAGGATGACGGTTCCAATCCACCTGCTCTGGGGGCAGGCGCAGGTGAACAACCACCAGTGGATGACGGTGGCGAGGCAACGCGTGGTGAAAAACCGACTGGATCAGCCGTTGCCAGTCGGGCATCTGCACAAACCGTCCGTTTACGGCCACACGGATCCAATCGGGGTGGGGGCGATGCAGGCGATCCGGCAGGCCCAGCACCACTTCCCAATCGCTATCCCCATCCTGGATCCGCCGATAGCGCAGATCCGTGGGATCCACCTGCGGCAACACCTGCAGCAGCAGATCTTGCAGAGATTTTCCCGGCCAGAGGCTGAGCAGCAATTGCCCTTCCTGATGCACCTGCCAACTGACCCAGGGATGGGCTAGGGCTGCATTCTGCACCAGGGTCAGGAGCGGGCGAGTTTGGGGCAAGGCCCGACGGCGCAGAGGCCAGTCGGCAAACAAATCCGCAACCGTGACCACCGTTCCCAAGGCAGTGGCTGCCGGCTGCTTGTGGATCAGCTCCCCCTGTCGGTCGTAGGCGGCCAGCCAGCCGTGAGCATCAGAAACGTGGCGGGTTTGGATAGCCAGGGATCCCAGCCGGGCCAGGCTGTGCAAGGCTTCGCCCCGAAACCCCAGGCTGCAACCGTCCAACTTGCTGGTGGTGTGGCGACGGGCCACCTGCTCCAGCTCCGAAGCGGGGATCCCTTGGCCGTTATCGGCCACCCGCACCTGCCAGCGGCTGGGCCAGATCTCCACCTGAATGCGGGTGGCCTGAGCATCGAGGGCATTTTCCAGCAATTCTCGCAGAGCAGCCCCCAGCGAGTCGATCACCTCTCCCGCGGCCATCTGGGCGATCCGCTCTGGGTTCAGGGGTTGGATTTTGGACATGGAGTGAGTTGAGAAAGCAGACTCTCTTCCTGCCAGCTTGTCGCCAAAAGGCCAACAGCGCCGAGCTTTAGCTTAGCTCTCTCCCTCTGTTGCCAGTGGACAGCGCCTTGCCAATGGTTTTCATTAACTTCAAGGCTCCCCTCAGGCCAAGTGAAGGATTGAGGTTCCGCCTTCCTGCCCATCGGTAACCGCCAAGAACTTCGAGAAATTTCGAGAACAAGAGAGCTGAGCGGGTGGCCAGTCATAAGGAAACCTTAAAATCCCAAGGCCAGCCATCAGCCTCTACTAGGATTTAAATAGTAAAATTTCTCATTAAGGAGGAGATTATGGCAGCACAGCAAGCTCCGGCCCGAGAGCTATTCAAGGAGGCTTTTGAGAATCGCTACACCTGGGACAAAGACTTTCCTGGCTACCGAGCTGAGATAACCTACTTTCCCAAAGAAGGTGACAGCAGCCTCTCCTTCTCAGGAGTTGTGAGTATTGACCGCAACATGAAGATCGATGTTGCCGGCGTCGAGGACGAGGAGATCCGCCAGAAAATACGGGAACAGATGTGGGAAGTCATGGTGCATCGCGTTCGTCATTCCTTCGACGAGGAACACGGTGGCCACACCTTTGCCTATGGAGAGCCACAAAATTCAGACATCACTGAAGTTCTTGTTTCGGGCTTATCTTCTACCGATAGGTACTGGGTTCAGGGCAAGCACATTCAAATGGTACATCGCCATCTTGCCAATCGGACAATTACAGTCTCAGTTCAAGAGTTTTACGATACAGGTGAGGGCTACCTACCCACTCACTACACTGCTGAGTATTGTAGCCCAGGAACTGGAGAAAAAACTCAAGCAAAGATGATCTACGAAGATCGTTATCAAAAAATAGGTCGGTATTGGATTCTGGTTGAGAGAAGAATTTGGGAAGAGCAGGATGGCCAAAAAAGTTCATCCCCTCAACTTTTCCTCTTCTCTAATATTCGATTTTTCGAATAGCTGAGAAAAATAAGTTTTTCTTTGCGGCTGTGGGCATCTCTCATTATAGAAGGTGATGAGTTGCTCACAGCCAAGCTCAAAACAGATGGCCACAGGGTACAGCCTGTCAAGGACTCAAGGGGTACAATAGCAGCACTTAGCAAACCAACTTCGGAAGGAGGATGGATTGATCAGTAGTAAAGAAGTCTTCACTATCTGCTCCATGCTATATTTCCCAATTCTGCAAAGCTTTGGAGTTACCTATGTCTAAGCTGGACTTAAAAAATGCACCTGGACACCAGGTACTGGCTGCGGCAGGTAAAAAGGCACTTCGACCGGGGGGCTTTGGCGCTACCGAACGGCTCTTCAAGTTTGCCGAGTTCCGTCGAGGAGAAACTGTGCTGGAACTTGCCTCAGGCCTTGGCTACACGGCTATTCGATTGGCAAAGCGCTATGGCATACATGTTACCGGCATTGAGAAAAATCCAGATAACATTGCTCGCACTCGCGCTAATGTTTCTGCAGCAGGGCTAGCCGGCCAAGTTGAGATCCTCGAGGGCGATATCTTTCACCTAGATCAAATCGATCAGAAATTTGACTATGTCTTGGCGGAAGCTATTTTAACAATGCAGTCCGATGCAGGAAAATCTAAGATTTTGTCAGGGATTTACAATTGCCTCAAGCCAGGGGGTAAGTTCCTCAGCCATGAGCTGCGAGTTGAGGGATCCAACAGCGACGCTATCCGCAAGGAGTTATCCTCCGTAATCCATGTCAATGCCAATCCTTTATCTACTGACAGCTGGCTTGCAACTGTTCAGCAAGCAAATCTTACGGTTGTCCAGTATGCCACCGGCCCCTTAACTTTGCTCAATCCCGTTGCTATTGCTACAGAGGAAGGATTGCCGACGCTCTTAACTATGGTGTGGAATGTGCTTACACGTCCTGTAATCCGGCAGCGGATCTTATCTATGAAGCAAATCTTTAGCCGATATCGAAATAACCTAGGCTACATCATACTGATTGCCAAGAAGGAGGCTTAATGATGTCTCTTGTCTCCCCTGAGTCACCTTTTTTGCAGCTCAAAGATCACATTGCTTATTCTGTGGAAGGAGTTCTCAGCAAGATCATTTGGAAAAGTGAAGTCTGCCAACATACTCTTTTCTGTATGGCGGGAGGCACAAGTATTTCCGAGCATACCTCCACAAGGGACGCTACTCTCCACGTCATTGAAGGAACTGGAGTCTTAACCCTTGCAGGTGAGAAGATCTCTCTATCTCCGGGCATATTTGTCTTAATTTCGGCAAATGTTCCCCATGAGTTAGAAGCCACTGCTGACCTTGCTTTTGTTCTGACTTTATCAAAGGCAAGTTAAGAACGCCGCCTTTTACTCAGCCAGCCGCTTAACATCGCCAAAGCAAACATTCCCAGCAAAGCAAAGCCCAGCAGCCACCTTCCCTGCTCTAGGATCCCTGCCCCCAGAGCCACTACTGGGGGTGTAGAGACGGCAATGCCCAAAGCTAGGGCGAGAAGAAAGTTCTGCCATTTTATTTGGGTTAGGCCGGCGGCGTAGGCGACAAAGTCGAATAGGCCCGTCATTAAAAAACCAGCTGTAAGAAAAATATTGTTTTCCAGATAGTTAGCTGAAAGGGCATCGACTTTGTACATCCATTGTCGCCCAACTACTCGCTGTACTAGGTCTCTACCAAACTTTCTGGCTAGGTAGAAGTTAAGTGTACAAGAGATAAAATCAGCAATTGCAATGTAAAGGATTCCCGATCCAAATCCAAAGAGGGCTCCTGCCAAGATGGAGTAAAGGGTGCTGGGTATGGCAGGAATAATAATACTCAGGGAGCGTAATCCAATCAGGGCAAGGGGTGCCCAGGGGCCTAGTTTTGCTATAAATTCTCGAGTTGCCTCTGGATCTAAGCGACGGGCCAGCAAGATGGCAGCTAACAGGACAACAAGCAACAACAGCAGTGAGAGGATGTCTTTCCTTTTTCTGGAATTGATTTTGCTGCTAGAGGACAAATCCTCTGAGGGGGTAGGGGACGATCCTACTGACTCGCCATCTGCTGACTTGTCAAAGGTAGTGCCGGGCGGATAATAGAGTTCATCCTTCAGGATCCAACCTGTTTTCTGTTGCAGATAGGCATGTGTGCTCAAGCCCAGACGCTTTGCCTCGGTGGCAACAGCCTTGTAGTCTAAGCCCAATAGCTCGCAGAGCTCTTTTTGTCGAATACCAGAAGGTGGCTGCATAGGGCAAAAGATCTCTACTTTCTCTGCTAGATGCTTAAGGTTTCCGAGGGATGCTCGAAGTAGGCATGATTTTCATAAGGCTTGTTTTGCTAGTGTAGAAGGTGTCATGTATTTTGCTTTTTAGAGGTTGATAATGATCTTGTGTATTGGCGATGTTCTTAGTTTAGCAGAATTGCAACAGATTCTGTCCCTCATAGCCGATGCTGAATTTGTGGATGGTGCTCTGACGGCAGGCTGGAATGCCAGGCTTGTCAAAAACAATAGGCAAATGCCAAAGGGATCCCTTCAGCAACGGAAGATAGAGGAGATTATCTTGGCAGCTCTAGAGCGTAATTTGTTGTTCCAGATGGCTGCCCGGCCCAAGCTCATTCATTCCATTTTAATTAGCTGCTACGAAGCGGGAATGTCCTATGGCACTCATACCGACGATGCGCTGATGCTCGATCGGCATCAGCTGATGCGCACGGATATTTCCTTTACGCTATTTCTAAGTGCCCCTGAAGACTATGATGGCGGTGAGCTGAAGATCGAGAGTAGCGAGGGGGAGCAAGCCTACAAGCTGCCGGCGGGTGCTTTGATCCTCTATCCTGCTTCCACCTTGCACCGAGTTGAGCCTGTAACCCGTGGGATCCGCTATGCTGCCGTCAGTTGGGTTCAAAGCCTAATTAGGGATCCGCAAGAACGCGAGATCCTCTTTGATTTACAGACTGTGCGGCAGCAGATGTTTCAGGAATCGGGCAAGACACGCCACTTTGATTTGATCTCCAAAGTTTACGCGAACCTGCTGCGGAAATGGGCAGAGCTCTAGAGGGATCGAAGAAAATAGAGCAGGGCTTCTCTGTCTTCAGCAGCCATATTTTTAAAGATCTCGCGGGAGCGTTCAGCTTCTCCCCCATGCCAGAGAATGGCCTCCTCGAGGCTGCGGGCGCGGCCATCGTGCAAATAGCCGGAGGAGGGCAGAACTGTCTGCGACAAGCCGATGCCCCACAAAGGGGGGGTGCGCCATTCTCGGCCCGTGGCCTCGAAGTCAGCGCGGCCATCTGCTAGTCCTTCGCCCATGTCATGCAACAGCAAATCGGTGTAGGGGTGGATGACTTGGTTGGCCAGGGCAGGGATCTCATGAATGCCGGTTTGTAGCTCTGGTCGGTGACACTTGGCGCATTGGGCTTGGACGAAGAGCTTTTCCCCTCGCTGAACTTGGGGATCCTGCCAAAGGGCGCGGCCAGGCACGGCCAGGGTTTGCACGTAAACGGTTGTCGCTTGGAGAGTGGCCTCGTCGATATCTTGGCTGCCATCCGCGGCCGGAAAAAGAGGATTCGTGACACCCATGTCGTTGGCGTAGGCGGCCGCAGTTTGTTGCCTGAGGTTGGGGGTATTGGCTTTCCAACCAAACCGTCCCAGCACCAGACGCTGCTGCTCTTGATCCCAAACCAAGTTGGGGCGGCCAGAGATGCCATCCCCATCGGCGTCGTCAGGATCGGCTGCTGCCAGGATCCTAGAAGCGGGAACGGCCTCCAGTAGGCCCGCTCCAAACACCGGCTGGGGGATCCGCAGGGAGATGAGGACAGGATCGATGGGCGATCCCTCCAGAGTTAACAGCTTTACAACAGGAGAACGCAGCCTGTAGGGAGTTCCGTCGGCGTACTCTCTGGTCTGCTCTACCCAGTGCAACTCCACCTTGGCCTCTGGCCGATAGCCCCGAACGGCCTTTTCTTGAACCTGCGTGCCGATGCCGGCCACAGGGGGAGTGTTGCTATGAGGAGCAATGGCCTCCCATCCAAAAGGCTGGGGATCCCCGCTTCTATCCAGGGATCCAACCTGGCTGACTCTGACGACCCGCTGCCCCTTGTCAGGAAAACCTCGGCCGTTTTTAACATGACAACCGGCGCAGGAGTTGTTGTTGAACAGAGGCCCAAGGCCGGGGTTAACAGGCGCCGGAGCGGTGACGAAGCGAGCCTCAAAGGCGATGTCCCCCAGGGCATGCAACCTGGCCCAGCGGGGATCCAAGTTGGGAGCCGGCTGCTCGTAGGCTGTTGAGGTGCGGTTCCAAAGGGTTGTTTCGCCACCCGCTCGAGGGGGCAATGGCTGGGATCCCTCTGGGGCAGCGGGGAAAGCCAGAAAGCTCGCCGCCCAAAGAGAGGCCAATCCCAGCATGAAAATCTGGAGAAGACGACGCATCGGCTATCAAAATATCGGCAACTCAGCTCTTTTGGGACTTTCTTACTACTGCAGGAGCGGCACAACTTCCTGAGCAAAGCTGTCGAAAGCGTCTTCAATTTTTTCCATAGCGGCAGTAATAGATCCACGGGCATTGGCATCGCAAAGGCTTTTTTCGATAGGGGCAGGGATCCCCTGGAGAGCCGCCGCCGCTGCTTGTAACTCCGACTGAATTTGACTATCCAAATTGGGATTGATGTCCCGGACAAATTGGCTCAGGCCACGACCTTTTCTATCTCTAAATCCGCCCAAGTAAGCATACTGAACGCTGCGCACATTGGCCTGGAACTCCGGCAGCGAATGGTGGGCAAAGCGACTTTCCAGCAGAAAAGGATTTTGCTGGGCGAAGGCTTCGCCAATTTTGACCTTGCCCAGCTCGTCCAACATGCCGAGAATACCTTGGGCTATTTCTTCAGCAGCAGCTTGCAGCGTGAGATAACTCTTGCTGCCCTCGCCGGCTTTTACCCATTCTTCGCGAAAAGCAGGCAGCCCTTGCACTCCCTCTGTCCAGCTTTTGAGCAGCTTTGCCGCCGTATCCGCCAAAACTGGGCCAAGGGCAGCCAAGTACTCCCGATCCCGCTCGGTAAAGTCTTGCAAAGACTTGTTGTTATCCACGCCAAAGAGCAAGAAGGCCACGGCATGAAATCCCTTTTGCCCGCTTTCCAACTCGGCCACGGTCTCTGGAGTGAGGGGATCGCCGCTGTTGAGAACTTCCAGCACCTCCACCTCGTTCAGGGGCCATTCGTCCAAATCCGCATCCAGCCCCAAATAAGCCGCCGGCCCAAAGGCAAAAGCCTCGCTCTCCTCCCAAGTGATGCGGGCAACAGACCAAGCCTGGCGAGCCGCTTGCAAAGTCTGGGCATTGGGATCTTGCACGAAGGCCTGGATGGCCTGAGACAGGGCCTGGGTATCGGCGACCAACTGCTCATAGGCAGGGATCACCACCTGATCGGCAAAGTCGAGCAAAATCTGCCGATCCTGAAACCGCTGCTCAGGAGAGAGCACAACGGCTGGCCGGCGAGAGCCTGCCCCTTCTTCCCCACCCTCGCCGCCGCCATCCACCGGGATAGGCCGACACTCCGGGTTCATTTGAGCTGCCTGCTGAGGCGAAGCCTGGCTCAGGGCCGGTGGATCCCCGCCGCCCGCAGCCGAGGGATCCTTTTGGGTTTCCCCGCAAGCGGCCCCGCTGACCAGAACATAAAGCCCTATCCCCGTCCACAGCTTCAGATACCTCGACATCTCCTCCGACTCCTTTGCCCTCGACTTGGCCAACTTTGGCTTGATTGTAATCCAGCTATTGCGACTCAATCTTAAGAAGGGAGAGATTTTTATCACCGGCTGCCACCGGATCGCCCGGCTCGTCCCTCTGCGGGCCAGCTTCCATCTGCAGCTTCCCCAGGTGGGGCTATGGGCGGATACAAGTCCGACTCTTAACAAAACTTAACTCTAAAGACATTGATATTTGTTTGCAAGAAGCCTAGAGTAGGTCACAGCTCGCTGTTGAGATTTACTCTCAACAGTTGGTTACGTGTCTCGAAAGGATGTGTCCGTGCGGCCAGAGGCGGGCCTGGGGCAAGGTCTCTGGCCTTTTCCTAGAAAAGCTTGTTTAGAAACGCAAGAGGAGCGGAGATGACAGCGACGACACTCAAGCAAGAAGGGGGATCTAGCTCGCAACAACAGATCCCGTGGTGGGCGGGCAACGCCCGTTTGACCGATCTTTCTGGCCGGCTGCTGGGGGCGCATGTGGCCCATGCCGGGCTGATCGTTCTCTGGGCAGGGGCGATGACCCTGATCGAGTTGGCCAAGTTTGACCCCAGCCGACCGATGTATGAGCAGGGGCTGATTCTCTTGCCCCACCTGGCCAGCTTGGGGCTGGGGGTGGGATCCGGCGGGGAAGTCCTGGATACGGATATCTACTTTGCGGTGGGAGCGATCCACCTCATCAGCTCTGCCTTTTTGGGGTTTGGCGGCATTTTTCATGCCCTGCGCGGGCCGGCGGTGCTGGATCCCAAAGCCTTTCCCCTGTTTAGCTACGACTGGCAAGACAAAAACAAGATGACCACCATCCTAGGGATCCACCTGGTGCTGCTGGGATTGGGAGCCTGGCTTTTGGTGCTCAAGGCAGTGGTGTTTGGCGGCTTGTTCGACCCGGTGGCAGGAGAGGTGCGCCTGGTGTCTCCCAACTGGAACCCCTTTGGCCACCTGTTGGGCATAGAAGGGCGCCACTGGATCGCCGGGGTGGACACTTTAGAAGACGTGGTGGGCGGCCACCTCTGGCTGGGCTTGCTCCTGGTGTCAGGTGGGGTTTGGCATATCGCGACCAAGCCTTTTGCCTGGGCAGAACGGATTTTTATCTGGTCTGGGGAAGCTTATCTTTCCTACAGCTTGGGAGCTTTGGCCTTGATGGGATTTATTGCCGCCTATTTCGTTGCCGTTAACCCAGTGGTCTATCCCGAAGTTTTCTATGGGCCGCTGCTGCAGGTGGGCTTGGATCGCTATCCCTTTTTTGAGCAAGGAGAGGCTCTCACGTCTAGGGTTTGGCTGGCCAATGCCCACTTTTGGCTGGCCTTTTTCTTCCTTCAGGGCCACCTTTTCCATGCCCTGAAAGCCCGAGGATTCAATTTCCGTACCGGCAGAGTAGAGCTCGCTGCACAGCAGGCCTAACGGCACGCTGAAGGCATTGACTATCTAGCCATCTGATTTTGAGCTTCGCACTTGCAGTTTCGAGGTAGGAGCAATGGCAAAAATAGGTCTATTTTTCGGCACTCAAACCGGAAATACCGAAAGAGCTGCCGAGATGATTCAAAAAGAGCTGGGCGAAGACAATGTAGATTTAATTGACATTGCCGAGGCCAGCATTGAGGACTTTGAGAAGTACGACTACTTAATCATCGGCTGTCCAACTTGGAATATTGGGGAGCTTCAGGCTGATTGGGATGGTTTTTTCCCAAATTTGGATGAGATCGATTTTTCCGGTAAGACGGTAGCCTACTTTGGAGTTGGGGATCAGTTGGGCTATCCCGACAACTTTCAAGATGCCATGGGGATCCTGGCCAAAAAAATTGCCGAGCGTGCCGGCAAAAATGTCGGCTCCTGGCCTACAGAAGGCTACGAGTTCAACGAGTCTAAGGGAGTGGTTGACGGTGAGTTTGTCGGCCTTGCTCTGGACGAAGATAACCAACCAGAGCTGACGGAAAAACGAATTAAAGAGTGGACGGCTAAACTAAAAACGCTCTTCAATCTGTAATTCAAACCCGGCTTCTTAACTTGTCATTGATACTGTGGGAGTTTGTCATGACCGGCGCAGTTCTATCTTCATCGCCTACTTCTGCTGAGGGATCCCCTCAGGTCAGTTGGTTGGCAGGGAATGCTCGTTTGCTCAACCTATCCGGAAAGCTGCTGGGGGCCCACGTGGCCCATGCGGGGCTGATCATGCTGTGGGCCGGCGGCATGACCTTGTTCGAGGTGGCCCACTGGGATCCAAATCAACCTATGTACAGCCAGGGGCTGATTTTGTTGCCCCATCTGGCCAGCTTGGGCATCGGCGTCAACGCAGAAGGGGTGGTTACGGATCCCTATCCCTTTTTTGTCGTGGGCGTTCTGCACCTAATTGCCTCGGCAGTGCTGGGGGCAGGAGGGATCTTCCATGCCCTTTTGGGACCAGAGGTGCTGAGCAAGGGGAAAACCTTTGCCGAGTTTTTCGGCTACGACTGGGAAGATGACGACAAGATGACCACCATCCTCGGCATCCACCTGCTGCTGCTGGGGCTGGGTGCATGGCTGCTGGTGGCCAAGGCTCTCTTTTGGGGAGGGCTGTACGATGCCAACCTGGGCCGCGTGCGGATCGTTGCGGATCCCACCCTCAATCCGCTGCGGATCTTTGCCTACCTGACGCCGCTCATGGGTCAGCAGGGCATGGCCGCCGTGAACAATCTGGAAGATCTGGTGGGAGGGCACATCTATGTCGGCCTGCTCTGTGTGCTGGGGGGATGGTGGCACATAGCCACACGGCCCTTTGCCTGGGCCAAGCAGGTGCTGATCTACTCGGGCGAAGCCTACCTCTCCTACAGCCTGGGGGCCCTGGCCTACATGGGCATCTTGGCGGCCTATTTTGTCAGCGTCAACGAGATCGCCTATCCGGTGGCTTTCTACGGGCCGCTGGGGCTGGCTGCCGACGAGATGGGTGTGGTGAGCAGCCGTACCTGGTTGGCTACAGCCCACTTTGTCTTGGGGATCCTGTTTTTGGCGGGGCACATCTGGCATGCCATCCGGGCGCGGGCGGCGGCCAGCGGCTTTGACTTCCAGCACGGGGGCTGGGTGCGAGCCACAGATCCGCAGGTGGGCAACTTGGACACGCCGGTAAACCGGGGCGATCTCACCCTGCTGCTGCTGCAAAACCTGCCCATCTACCGGGAGGGCCTCTCTCCTTTTTTGCGCGGCTTGGAGATCGGCATGGCTCATGGGTACTTCCTGGTGGGGCCGTTTTACAAGTTGAGTCCGCTGCGGAATTCGGAGCAGGCCCTGACGGCAGGGACGCTGGCGACCATCGGCCTGGTGCTGATCCTGACGGTTTGTCTCTCCATTTACGGACGGGTGTCCTTTCCTCGCTCGCGGCTGGTGGCAGTGGTCAATACCCCCTACGGCGAGGTGGCCTATCCGACGCCGGGCGTGCAACTGATGGCCGAATCGCAGGGATCCCCTCAGCCGGTGCGAGTACCGGCAGGATCGGAGGACTTGCCCGAAAACTTGCGCACCCGTGCCGGCTGGAGCCAGTTGGCGGGAGGGTTTCTGGTGGGCGGCGTTGGCGGTGCCCTGTTTGCCTACATGCTCCTGAACAGTGCGGACGTGTTGGCCCAGATTTTGCCTGGGCTGTGAATGAGGTTTGAGGCTCCCTGGTTCGGGGATCTGCAGAAAGGAGAGGGGTATTGTCCCCTCTCCTCTATCCAGATCGGCTCGGATCCTTTGGGCCGCATTTTCCAATGGCAATTGCACTGTTCACAATTGCATGGTTCAACCGCACTTTGCCGGTTGGTTTCTGGCTACTGGACTTTGTAGATCTTTTGTTTGGCTAGCAGCCTTGATGGTTTTAACAGTCGAGATGGAATAGCGAATATGAGTTTAAGCTCCGCTTCTGCGCTCGCTTTTGAGGCCCTGTATCTGGGCATTTCTCCCAGTCTCAAGCTCTTTGATCAGCCTTTATTAGGATCCCTGGGGAAATGCTTTCGGATAGCCTACTGGGAGTACCACCAAACCCAGGATGAGCCTTGTAGCCTGGAGACTGTAATCACGCTGCTATACGAATATCTCAAAGCTTGGGATCGACCCGTTCATCTTATCGGCCACGGCTTGAGCGGGGTGGCCGCTTATCTTTTTGCCTGCCGTTACCCACAGCGGGTACAGTCTCTGACCTTGCTGGCCGTGGGAGGTTGGCCTGCTACCACTTGGCATGCCCATTTCTATGTGCAGCGAAAAATCTTTTGCTGGAGTCGGGAACAACTCTTGGTGCGTATAGCCCAGAGCCTTCTACCTACTTCAGAACAGTGGCGAGCACGCTCACTCTCCTATGCTCTGGCTAAAGATTTGGATACTTCTCCCATACCTCACTCCCTATTTCAGGTGATAGCGATTCCAGCCCAGAAAGTGTCGGTGCCGATGTTGGTTTGCGCCAGCAAGGATGACCCCATTGTGGATCCTGCTTCGCTCGAGAAGTGGAGAAACCACCTAAAGCCAGGGGATCAAATGTGGTTTTGCCCTGGGGGGCGACACTTTTTTCATCATTCTTTTCCAAGTTTGGTCAATCTGAAAATAATGGATTTTTGGCAGGAATTGCGTAAACTTCAGCCCAGCATGGCTTAGGGCGGCTGGACTTTCGCGGGATGATAGAATGGCTACTCATCCAAACAGCAGAGGAGCTCCGTTTGCAGCTAGGGCGAAGCAGCCCAGGTGGAGCCCCTGACAACAGGAAAACGGGCAGGGGTGGAATGAGGCCATTGAGCTCCCGGTAAAATTGATAGAATAGGGCAAGCCCCCAACTTGGATAGGGAATGGGCTTGACCGCGGAATCCTCGGCTATGTTCGACAAACTGCTCTTTCCCATCGATAACTCGCGTGAAACCAGCCACGCCTTGCCCTTGGTGGCGGACATAGCACAGCGCTACAAGAGCCAAGTGTATTTGCTTTCTGTGCTGGATGATACGGAGCTTGACCCGGAGCGAGCCGAGCAAGCCCGGCAGAACATCCACAACCTGCTTAAGCAAACGGAGTCTGGCCTGCATCAAATCGGCCTTAGCAACGTCAAGAGTGAGTATCGAGAGGGGAAGGTACCTTTTGTCATCTGTGATGTGGCAGACGAGCTGGAGATCAGCCTGATTGTGATGGGCTGCCGCGGCCTCACCCTATCTGGAGAGGGGCAGAACAACTCCGTGAGCCACCGCGTGATCGATCTCTCCCCCTGCCCGGTGTTGGTCGTGCCCTGAGGAGAGGGATCCCATTGACCAAAAGGCGCGGCAAGCCCCGTCCTTCAGGGCGGGGAAGGATAGCGCCGACCGTAGCCGACGCCCTTTAAAAACGCAGTGCCGGCCATGTGAATATCGTTGTCATCACGCATAGGCCAAGAATACGATTGAGCGGTGCAACGACTTCAAGCCTTCAAGTACGAATTGCTGCCCAACGGCCAGCAGGAACGGCAGATGCGCCGCTTTGCTGGCTCCTGCCGGTTCGTCTACAACAAAGCACTGGCGTTGCAGAAGGAGCGTCACGAGCAAGGCCAGAAAAAGCTAGGCTATGCGGGCCTGTGCCAGCTGCTCACCGCGTGGCGCCACAGCGCAGATACGGCGTGGCTGGCGGATGCGCCGGTGCATCCGCTGCAACAGGCGCTCCAGGATTTGGAGCGAGCCTACAGCCACTTCTTCGCCCAGCGCGCCGGCTTCCCTCGCTTCAAGAAAAAAGGCCGGTCCGACAGCTTCCGTTATCCCGCGCCCAAGCAAATCCAGCTGGACCAGGCCAACAGCCGCATCTGCCTGCCCAAACTTGGCTGGCTGCGTTATCGCAACAGCCGCGACGTGGTGGGCAAGGTCAAGAGCGTCACCGTATCCAAGCACGCTGGCAGGTGGTTCGTGTCGATCCAGACCGAGCGCGAGGTGGAGCAACCCAAGCCGAAGGGCGGCGTAGTCGGCATCGACGTCGGTATTGCCCGCTTGGCTACCCTCTCGGACGGCACGTTCTACGCGCCCCTCAACAGCTTCAAGCGGCACGAGGCGCGCTTGCGCAAGGCACAGCAAGCGCTCTCCCGCAAAGTCAAGTTCAGCAACAACTGGAAGAAGGCAAAAGCCCGCCTCCAGCGTATTCATTCTCAGATGGCCAACGCCCGCCGCGACTTCCTGCACAAGGTCTCGACCGCGATTAGCAAAAGCCAGGCAATCGTGTGTATCGAGGACTTGCGGGTGCGGAATATGTCCAAGTTGGCGGCAGGGACGGCAGATGCTCCTGGGAAGAACGTCCGCGCCAAGTCAGCGTTAAACAAAGCCATTCTCGACCAGGGGTGGTACGAGTTCCGTCGCCAGCTGGAGTACAAGCTGGCCTGGAAAGGCGGCAGGCTCATTGTCGTGCCGCCGCAGAACCCGAGCCGCACCTGTCCATGTTGCGGCCATGTTTTATCAGACAACCGCCAGACCCAAGCCTGGTTCGAGTGCGTGGCGTGCGGCTATGAGAATAACGCCGATCGCGGCAGCGGGCCGGAGGCCTTTCGCGGCAGCGGGCCGGAGGCCTTTCGCGGCAGCGGGCCGGAGGCCTTTCGCGGCAGCGGGCCGGAGGCCTTTCGCGGCAGCGGGCCGGAGGCCTTTCGCGGCAGCGGGCCGGAGGCCTTTCTGGTCGGTGCCATCAACATCCTTGCTCGCGGGATATAGCTGTTGCGAGACGAAGGGCAGGACACGGCCGACGCTGCGGTCGGGATGCGGGTGGGTGAACCACCCGTGTCAGCCCGGATGGCCTGTGGATCGAACTGCACGGGCGGTCGGAAGCAGGAACCCGCCGAGACGACTGCGCAAGGAGCCATCCATGCGTAGCGTGGTAGGAATCTCCGGCCTAAAGGCCGGGGAGGATGTCAATGCTTGTTTCCCGTACTGCTCAGCCACAGCCTCTGGCCGTTCCTGGAACGCACTACGCGCCCACCAGTAGCAAGCGCACCGTCTTGGCATGTAGCTGGCGCTGCTTTCTGACCGCTATCTTGGAGGTCTGAAACTTGAGCAGCAAGACAATAAACCAAGACAATAAACAATGTCAAATAATGTCAAAGAAAATGTCAAAGAAAATGTCAAAGAATAAATGTCAAAGTTGTCCACCCAGAACCTGGCCGCCTTGGCGCTCATCCCGCAAGTCTTGAATGGGCCAACGCAAACAATGACTGCCACTTTCTGGTTTGGTACGGGACTGCCTTCGCCCGATCTGGTAGAGAAGGCAAGATGTGGTGAGTAGCTACTTGCATCCAGGTGGACGCTCGCCTTCTAAAGACTTCAGAAAATCTAGGGTGCGGTTATAAACAAACCGAGCTGTTCCCAACCACTGCTGCAGCGTCTGTCGCTGTTGTGCTGTCGGATACATCTCGTCCCCCAATCTTTTTGCCGGCGCCGGAGATGGAAACTTGCCGGTTGTCTCACCGCCATTTGGAATGGCCAACTGCAAGCCCAAAATCTGGGGGCGCGCAGGGAGGCCGAGACCTCCCTGCTTGTATACTTCTCTTGCGGCTGAGCTGAGCTCGAGACCAAGCATGATCCCACCGCAAACTGCTATTCCCCAAGGGGCTGAGATCCTCTGCATCGGCACAGAATTGCTTTTGGGAGAGATCACCAATACCAATGCCCAGTACTTGGCAGCCGAGTTGGCGCAACTGGGGATCCCCCACTATTACCAAACGGTGGTGGGGGATAACGAGGCCCGCATTCACCACGCGCTGGAGGTGGCCTGTGGTCGTTCCAGCTTGATTCTGATCACCGGGGGTTTGGGGCCGACGCCGGACGATCTCACCCATGAGGCGCTGGCTTCCTTTTTTGGGGCGGAGATGGTGGAGCACCCCCAAGTGTGGGAAGAGATCCTGCAAAAGTACGGGCAGCGGGGCCTTGTGCCCTCGCCGAGCAATCGCAAGCAGGCTTTTCTGCCCCGGGGAGCGAGGGTGTTGCCCAACCCGCTGGGCAGCGCCTGTGGCCTCATCTGGCAGCCCCGGCCCGACCTGCACATTCTCACCTTCCCTGGGGTGCCGCGGGAGATGCAACACATGTGGCGGGAGACCGCCGTGCCTTATCTGCGCTCCATCGGCTGGGGAAAAGAGGTGTTCTACAGCCGGGTACTGCGCTATTGGGGCATTCCCGAATCGACGCTGGCCGAACGGCTGGGATCCCTGTTGGCGGGGGAAAACCCTACGGTGGCTCCCTACGCCAGCCAGGGGGAGGTACGCCTGCGGGTTACCGGACGTGCTCCCAGTCGTGAAGAGGCCCAAGCCTTGATCGCCCCGGTGGTGGAGCAGATTTTACAGATTTCTGGAGAAGACTACTTCGGCAGCGATGACGCCACCTTGGCCGGTGTGGTGGGGGAGCTGTTGCTGCAACGGGGTCAAACTCTGGCGGTGGCAGAATCCTGCACCGGCGGGCTGCTGGGGCAGTTGGTGACCGGGATCCCGGGCAGCTCCCGCTATTTTGTGGGGGGGATCGTGGCCTACGACAACCGCATCAAGGAGCAGCTTTTACAGGTGAATCCGGAAACCCTGCGACAGCACGGGGCCGTGAGCGAGGCGGTGGCCGCCCAAATGGCGCTGGGGGCCAAGCAAGTCCTGGGCTCCAACTGGGCCTTGAGCATCACCGGCATTGCCGGGCCAGAGGGAGGCACCGCCACCAAGCCAGTCGGTCTTGTGTATCTGGGTTTGGCGGATCCGCAAGGGAAGGTGGAAGTACACGAGTACCGGTTTGGCAGCCTGCGCGGCAGAGAGGGGGTGCGTTGGTGGAGCGCCCAAACGGCTCTGGATCGCTTGCGGCGGCGCTTGCTCCACCACCCCCTTCAGGGGGGATCCGGTCTCTCAGGGTTGGATCCCTGAGTAAGCTGGGGGAGCAGATGGATCCAACCGATCTCCAGAAGCAGACCCTACCAGGCAAGGAGCAAGCCGATGATCCCCGATGCCGTCCAGGCGGGCAAGGAAGCCCTGCGGCAGGGCCGCCTTCAAGAGGCCATCCAACTTTTTGAAGGCTACCTGGCCCAATCCCGTCAGCAGGACAAAGCATTAGGGATCCCGGCAGACTCATCTGACGGCGAAGCCCTGGAAGCCCAAATGAACCTGGTGCGGGCCTACCACCAGTTGGGCCAGACGGAGAAGGCACGGTCCCTCTGCCTAGAGCTGCTGCAACACCCCAACCCCCAGGCGCAAGGCTGGGCCAAGAAGATCTTGCTTCGCCTGCCCACTGCAACAGAGTCCCTGGCTGCTCCGTCCGCCAAACCTGTCGAACCGCGTTCTGCTCCCCCAGAGGAGCCGTCTCCTGGAGCGGGATCCCTGTCCACCCGTCAACGGGCCGCCCAACTGGGTATGAAGATCCCCCTGCCGGAGCGGGCCGGCCCCCTGCATTGGGCCAAGTGGGGATCCCTGGGGGTGGGCATTGTCTTCCTTTGGTGGCTGAGCTTTGTGTTGGTAGGCAGCCATCTGGATTTTGGCCGGCTGAGTTTTCCGCGGCAGCTTTGGTTTTTGCAGGGGTTGCTGCCCTGGCTGCGCAATGGCCTGCGGTGGTTGGTGGCCGGCAGCCTGGCGGTCAACTTTGGAGTAGGCCTTCTCTTTTTTGCCCCCTGGCTGATGGATCAGCTCCACCAACGGCTGCACAAGTTGCGTTGGGCCAGGCTTGGCGAAATCGAACGCTACAGCCCCGAAACGGCGCGCCTGCTGCAGCGCATCTGTGCCCAAAACCAGCTAAAACAGCCCCGACTGGGGGTGATCCCGGATGCTGGGCCGCTGGCCTTTGTTTACGGCACTTTTTCTGATGGCTGCCGCATTGTGGTCACCCAAGCCCTGTTGCAGCAGCTTTCTGAGGATGAGATTGCCGCCGTCTACGCCCAGGCCCTGGGGCGAATTGTTAATGGAGATATCCTGGTCATGACCCTGCTGGGATCCCCGATTCAACTGGTTTACCTGGCCCTAGAGCAGGTGAGCCAACTGGGAAGCAAACGGCGGGATCTCATCGGGCATGTGGCCCCGCTGCTCTACCTCATCTACACGGTGCTCTCCTACCCGCTGTTTTTCCTCTCCCGCCTGGGCACCTACCATGCCGACCATTTTGCTGTAGAGGCGACTGGCAACCCGAACGGGCTGATTGCTGCTCTGCTCAAATCGGCTGCTGGCCTGCAAGAGGCCCACAAAAACGACCGCCGACCTTCCTCGCTGTTGCACTGCACCCGCCTGTTCAGCTTTTTGGACTTCAAAACCATCGCCGCTGCCAGTGCTGCCGCCCGCCTCCAGGATCCCTCCCAAGCTGGCCAAGTCTTTCTTTGGGATCAAATCAACCCTTGGGCCCGCTGGATGCAGGTCAATTCCAGCCATCCGCTGCCGGGGCACCGCTTCAAGGTCTTGGCGGGATATGGAGAGCGGCTGCGCCTCCTGCCGGAGCTGAGCCTGGGATCCGGGTCCAAATTGGATGTGGCCCGCCTGCAAAGCCGGTTTTGGCTGGATCTGGCCATCTACGCAGCCGAAGTGGTCGGGATCCTCATTGGCTGGCTGGTGGGGCTGATCCTCTACCTGCTGCTGCAAAACCGTCTCGATCCCAAGGTGATCGCGGCAGCAGCGGTGGTGGGCTACGGGGTGGGCTTGTGGGCCAAAGCGGGATTGATGTACGGGGGATCCCTGCCGGCAAGGCCGACGGATGTGCTCAGCTTGCTGGCGGATCCCGACGCGGATCCCCGCCGCGGACAATGGGTGGAGCTGGAGGGGGAGTTGGTGGGACTGGGCCCCTCCGGCTATCAACTGGGGGCAGAGCTGAAGCTGCAAGAGGCCACAGGGCTGATCCCGGTGCGCTTTACTTCCCCTTTGGGGCCGGTGGGCAATGTCTTTTCCGGCCTGAAGCGGATCCGCGCCCTGGTGGGCCGGCGCGTCAAAGTGGTGGGCTGGTTCCGCCGCGGCAATACTGCTTGGGTGGATCTGGCCTACGTCCAGGTGGGATCCAATAAGCTGCACAGCCGACCGCGCCTTTGGCTGGTTGTGTTCGGCTTGGGAGTCATCCTGCTGGGGATTTGGGGGGCGTTCTATTTCCCCAACTTGGCCTCTTACCTGCGGCGGTGGTGAGCCAGGCTCTCTTCCAGTTGGCTGAGAAAACTAGCGGCGAGAGGGCGTTAACTGTGCCTTGCGCAGGCGCACCGACTGGGGCGTGATCTCCACCAGCTCATCCTCGCCGATGTATTCCAAAGCCCGCTCCAGGGTCATCTCCACCGGCGCTTGCAAGTGCACCAGCTCCTCCCCGCCCGCAGCTCGGTGGTTGGTCAGTTGCTTGGTTTTGCAGACGTTCAACTCCAAGTCCTGGGGACGGTTGTGCTCGCCCACGATCATCCCTTTGTAAACACGGGTACCTGGGGTAATGAAAAACACACCCCGATCCTCGGCGTTTTTCAGGGCGTAGGTGGTGGCCACCCCTTCTTCAAAAGCAATCAGCACCCCGTTGCGGCGCATTTCCATCTCAGAAGTCAGGGGACGGTATTCCAGAAAGCTGTGGCTCATGATCCCCTCGCCGCGGGTGATGCGGATAAACTCCCCTCGAAAGCCGATCAGCCCTCGCGCCGGAATGACAAACTCCAGCTGAGCCCGACCATCGGATCCCACCATCATGTTCTGCATTTCTCCCCGCCGTTGCCCCAGCCGCTCGATGCAGGCCCCCACCGTCGCTTCCGGCACATCCAGCACCAAACACTCATAGGGCTCATAGGGCTGGCCGTTGACCTCGCGGAAAATTACCTTCGGTTGCCCCACCTGAAACTCATAGCCTTCCCGCCGCATGGTTTCTAGCAGGATGCCCAGGTGCAGCTCGCCTCGCCCCGACACCAAAAAGCGATCCGGCGAGTCGGTTTCTTCCACCCGCAGCGCCACGTTGGTTTCCAACTCCCGCATCAGGCGCTCCCGCAGTTGCCGCGAAGTTACAAAAGTACCCTCTTGCCCGGCGAAGGGGGAGTCGTTGACGCAGATCATCACCTGCAATGTGGGCTCGTCCACTTTGATGAGCGGCAAAGCCTGGGGATTCTCGGGAGAGGTGAGGGTGTGGCCAATGTTGGCCTCGGCAAACCCCGCCACAGCAACAATGTGGCCGGCGGTGGCTTCCGTCAGCTCGATGCGCTGCAGGCCCTGAAAGCCGAACAGCTTGGTTACTTTGCCCTTGGCAATGGATCCATCCTCTTTCACCACTGCCAATGGATCCCCCAGACGGATGGTGCCGTTGTGGATCTTGCCGATCACAATCCGGCCCAGGTATTCCGAATACTCCAGCGTGGTGACCTGCAGCTGCAGGGGCTTGCCGGGATCCCCAATGGGAGGTGGGACATGCTTGAGAATGGCCTCGAAAAGAGGCTTCATATCCAGGGATCCGCTGTACTTCCCTTCCAGAAAGTCTTTGAGATGGGCTTCTTCCAGGGCAAAGCCGCGCAACCCAGAGGCAAATAGATAGGGGAAGTCGCACTGGTCTTCGTCTGCCCCCAGCTCCAAGAACAAATCCAGCACCTTGTCGACGGCTTTGTAGGGCTCGGCGCGAGGCCGATCAATCTTGTTGACCACCACAATTGGGCGCAGGCCCTTCTCCAAGGCTTTGCGCAGCACAAAGCGGGTTTGCGGCATCGTGCCTTCGTTGGCATCCACGATCAACAAGCAGCCCTCCACCATCCCCAGCACCCGCTCCACCTCGCCCCCGAAATCGGCGTGGCCAGGGGTGTCGACGATGTTGATCAAGGTTTCGCCGTAGCGGACGGCTGTGTTTTTGGCCAAGATGGTGATGCCCCGCTCCCGCTCCAGCGTGTTGCAGTCCATCACACAGGTGGGGATGTCTTCCCCCTCCCGAAAGATGCCCGCCTGGCGCAACAGGGCATCCACGAGGGTGGTTTTGCCATGGTCAACATGGGCAATGATGGCGACGTTGCGGATGGGGAGTGACATAGATAATCAGCCAGGGGAACATTGCCCTATAGGCAGGAGAGCCCTAGGGATCTCTTTACAACTTTAGCGCAAAGAAGCGTTACATCGCTAAACAGTTGAGCGCCCTTGACTCTGGGCTTAGCCCCAGCACTCCCAAAGGGTTATCCCGACTGCCTCAATATCCAAAGGGATCCCCTACATATCGGCGCCGCGCAGATAGAGCAGCAGGATGACCGCCGGGCCTGCCAAGACAATCAAGGCCAGCAGGGCCAACTGCACAAAAACTTCGTATTGTCCGAACATAATCCCAGATCCTGTGGCTTACGCTTTGTATCCTAAGGGGTGCCCTCCACCCCAGATGGGAGAGCTGTTACAATTCTTCAAGTCATGCGCTCTTCGCCAAGGGATCCCTAGCGCTCCTGCTGGGCTTGAAACACCACCGGATCCAGGTTGAACAGTTCCTGCAAGATCCGCATGGCTGCCCGCCGCGCCTCAATATCCCGTTTGGCCCGCAGTTGCACCATCGGGTCGTGCAGGATCTTGTTGACGATGCCGCGGGTCAAGGCGTCGATCACCTCCAGGTGCTTCTCGGCAAAGTCCTTGCCCAGGCGGGAGAGAGCTTTTTCCATCTCCTGCTCGCGGATGGACTCCACCTTGTGGCGCAGGCTGGAAATGGTGGGCACCGTCTCCAGAGAACGCCACCACTCCATGAATTGATCCACCTCCTCTTCCACCAGGGCTTCGGCAGCCAGAGCCAGCTTTTGCCGTTGGGCGCGGTTTTCTTCCACGATGCGGGAGAGGTGATCCACATTGAACACCTGTACCCCCTTCAGCTTTTCCACATCGGGATCGATGTTGCGGGGCACAGAGATATCCACCAACAACAGCGGCTGATCCGGCTGCAGCACCCCTGCCAGTTGCTGGTAGTTCAGGATCGGCTGGGTGGCACCGGTGCTGGTGAAGACCAAGTTGGACTCGGCCACACTGTTCAGCAGCGACTCCCAAGGCAGCACCTGGATCGGCTGCTCAAATTGCTTGGCCAGGGCTTCGGCTCGCTCCAGGGAGCGGTTGACCACCGTGATATCGACTGCCCCCTTGGCCAACAGGTGCTGCACCAACAGACGGGCCATTCTCCCCGCCCCCACCACGGTAACCTTGCCCTGAGAGAGGGATCCCTGCTCTTGCAGAGCCAACTCCACCGCTGCCGAGCTGATGGACATGGCGCCGGTGCCGATCTCCGTTTCGGTACGGACGCGTTTGCCGGCGGTAATGGCCGCCTTAAAGAGGCGATTGAGGATGCGATCCATGCCGTTGCAGGCTTGGCCCAGTTGCTGGGCTTTTTTCACCTGCGAGAGGATCTGCCCTTCTCCCAGCACCAAGCTATCTAGCCCGGCAGCCACCCGCATCAGGTGGGTTACGGCATCTTGGTAAAGAAGGGTAAACAGGTGCGGACGCAGTTGGGGCAAGGGGATCCCTTTCAGCTCAGCCAAGAACTGCATCGTCTGCCGGACACCACTCTCCATTTCTGAGGTGACGATGTAGACCTCCAGCCGGTTACAGGTGCTGAGGATCGCAGCCTCCTCAATGTGGGGGTGGGTGCGAAGCTGCTGGATCGTCT
Source organism: Synechococcus sp. JA-2-3B'a(2-13) (assembly GCF_000013225.1). Classification (NCBI taxonomy): domain Bacteria; kingdom Bacillati; phylum Cyanobacteriota; class Cyanophyceae; order Synechococcales; family Synechococcaceae; genus Synechococcus; species Synechococcus sp. JA-2-3B'a(2-13). The sequence continues at coordinate 2,360,342 of NC_007776.1, read as the reverse complement.
CTCCCACCTCCGCCTCCGCGATGCTGAGGCGCTCCCGAATCTCTACGGGAGCTGTGCGATGGCTAAGACCGACAACCGCGATAAACATGCCTCTCCGTCGTCTGTACAGCAACAGCAAAAGTTATTAAAAACAAAAACTCTGAACAAAAGCAAATATTGTTTCAGAGAGAAAGCAAGAGCTGTGACCGATACGAGGGGATCCCTTGACTCGGTTCCAGCAAGCTTAGGTAACTTTTCTCAGCCTACCTAAACCCTAAGACCAGTATCGAACCGGTTTTGCCGGATTTTGCTGAAGAGTTATTACGTTTTCACGGGTTGGGGCTTGATAGATTTCGTAACTTTCCCAAAAAGGCAAGGGCGACCTTCACCAGGGGAAAGCCGCCCCGATCTGCGAGGATGTTGGGTAGGGGATCCCTTAGCGCAGCTGCAGTCCGCGGGGCTGCTGGCCATCTTTCATGTGGATGGTATCCACAAAGCGCACCGTGCGGGATTGGCTGGAGATCACCAAGGTCTCGGTGCGGGCCCCACCCCCAAAGAAACGTACCCCGCGCATCAAGTCACCATCGGTGATCCCGGTGGCAGCAAAGAGGACTTCCTTGCCACTGGCCAGCTCCTCACACTCCCACACCTTGTCGGGATCCTCAATGCCTTTTTCTTTGAGTTCCCGTCGCGTTTCCTCCACAGGCGGCAGGTAAGTGCCCGCCTGAACTACTTCGGGATCGTAGATCAGCCGACCTTGGAAGTGGGCGCCCAAGCACCGCAGAGCAGCTGCCGAGATCACTCCCTCAGGAGCAGCCCCGATCCCCATCAGGGCATGAATGCCGGTGCCATTGAAGCCTGCCGAGAGAGCCGCCGAGATGTCGCCATCGGTGATCAGCTTCACCCGCGCCCCCGCCTCTCGAATTTGGCGAATCAGATCGAGGTGGCGCTTGCGATCCATGACCACCACCGTCAGATCGGAGATCTCCCGATCCAGGCTTTCGGCGATGATCTTGAGATTTTTCTCTGGCGGATAGTCGATGTGCACCTTGCCCTTAGCCTGGGGCGGAGCTGCCAGCTTCTGCATGTAGATGTCCGGGGCATGGAGAAGGCCACCTTTCTCAGAGATGGCCAGCACGGCCATGGAGCCATTTTGGCCTTTGGCCACCAGGTTGGTGCCCTCGCAGGGATCCACAGCAATATCGATCTCCACCAGCTCTTCCACACGGCAGAACTGCTCAGCATCCGGGCGGGTACAGATGCCCACTTCTTCGCCGATGTAGAGCATGGGGGCCTCATCGCGGGTTCCTTCCCCGATGACGATGCGACCGCGCATAGGGATCTGGTTGAGTTTCTCCCGCATGGCCTCTACAGCCACCTGGTCGGCGGTCTTGTTGTCCCCTTTGCCCATCCAGCGGGCGGCGGCAATGGCAGCCTGCTCCACGACTTCGATGATCTCTAGCCCCAACTTGTTGTCCACGATGTGCCCCCTTGCTGATCTCGGAATGGTGAAGGCCAACTTAAGGATATCTTCAGACTCTTCCCCTCAGTTTACCAGGGCAGGCTTCTCCTCGGGATCCCATTCTCTCAACCCCAATAAGCTGAGAGAACAAATCTCCCAAAGCCAGTCAGGAAGAGCGATCCCCGTCTTGGCGGCTTACTATTGCCGCTTGGGGATCAGGGATGGTAGCCTATTTTAAGGGCAATAAGTTTTTCTTAACGCCATTAAAAAAACGCAATGAAAAGATACGCTTTTGTCAACCGTTCCGGACAGGTTCAGGTGATCCGAACGATCCCCGGCCACTGGGAGCGCACCCTCTTTCCCGGCCAGCAGGCGATTTTTGAGGCGGAGCCGGACGACTATCTGGAAGTCTACAGTTGCTGCTGCTCCACCGCCATCCTGGAAGAGCGCCGCCTCTGTCGCTATCTGGTGGATTCTTCCTCGCCTGAGGTTGACCTCTACCTGTGGTCATCTTCGCAACGGGGAACTCTGGCGGATGCGTTGAATGGTTGACAGGCTCTAGCGGCTGGCTTCCACGCGGCAGTAGAAGGTGTCTTGGCAAGAGGACTCGGCTTGCCCAGGATAACTAGATTGGGGATCGCTTCTCCTGAGGCCGATCCCCGGATTTTTCAGAGGGCGGACGCGGCTCTGGAGAAGGGGCATCGGGGGGACGGGTCAGGCAACTGCCCCGCGCAGCATTGCGAAAGGTATCGATGCGCTCCACGCAATTTTGATGGCCGCAATAGGGGCAATACAGGCGATCCCCAGGTTGGGGCTCCACATCGGCCTGGCTCCACCACCGCCGACAGCGGTCACAACAAAAGTGATAGAGGAACTCCAGCGCCACTCTCATGGGATCCCTTGCAGAGCTGAGCCGATCAGCATGGAAAAATGGGCATTATCCGGATCCCGGCAGTTGGGATCCGTCGCTATCTATCGAGTTAAGGCAGAGTCATTATGAGTATGGTATGTTAGGTTTGGTTTACATTTGCACTTTACCGCAAGGAGCGTTGATTTATGTCTCAGGAAGGATGCCTGCGAGTGGGGCAGCCCGCTCCCGATTTTTCGGCCACCGCCGTCTATGACATGGAATTCAAGACGGTGAAGCTCTCCGACTACCGGGGTAAGAAGTATGTGGTGCTGTTCTTCTACCCCTTGGACTTCACCTTTGTCTGCCCAACGGAGATCACGGCCTTTAGCGACCGCTATGACGACTTTGCCAAGCTGGATACCGAGATCCTGGGCGTCTCGGTGGACAGCGAATACTCTCACTTGGCCTGGATCCAGACCGACCGCAAAGCCGGAGGGGTGGGCGAGCTAAGGTATCCTCTGGTCTCTGACCTGAAAAAGGAGATCAGCGCTGCCTACAATGTTCTGGATCCGGAGGCCGGTGTGGCGCTGCGCGGCCTGTTCATCATCGACAAAGAAGGGATCATCCAGCACGCCACCATTAACAACCTGGCCTTTGGCCGCAGTGTGGATGAAACCTTGCGCACCCTGCAAGCTATCCAATACGTGCAATCTCACCCCGATGAAGTTTGCCCGGCCAACTGGCAGCCCGGCCAGAAAACCATGCACCCCGACCCAGTGAAATCCAAGGAGTTCTTCGCGGCGATTGCCAAGTAGGTTGGCCCAGATCCTGCCTCAGGGATCCCGGGCTTTTTCGGGTATGGCTCCAGCCCCGGGTGGGCTGGGGCTTTTCTTCGCCAGGGGCAGCCCGACTCTTCCCAAAAGGGACAAGCAACAGCAGAGGGGCTGGGGGTGAGGGCCGTCGGCAACCGCTCCAGAACCAGGTGCCCGCGAACAAATAAAGATCCCCTGAATTGACCAGGGGATCCGACAAGACAAGGGCCGCTGGACTTAGTCCCAGGGTTTCCCGCCGGTGAACTTGTAGGTAATCGGCTCTTTGTTTTTGCCGATGTTGCGATCCACTTTGCCGACGGGCTCACGGCCTTCGTTGACCTTCTCAGGAAAAACGCCATCTTTGGGATGCACCAACACAGGCTCTCCACCCGCCGGAATGCGGAAGATCTGGTAGTCGTTGATCTTGTAGTCGGATCTCAACTGGGCACCCAGCGCCAAACACTGCTCTTTGCGGGCAAAGGTGAGAAAGTTTTTGCCTTCCACCATTTCGGCAGCGCCGCCGGTGGGCATTTCAAACACCTGCCCCGGCTTGCCCGTCCAGGTAATGACGTATTTTTCTTCGGTTTCGGCTGCGCTCAACAGCCCTCCGGTGGATCCCCCAAATAGAGGCAGCTTTGCTCCCTGACGAGGATCGCCTTCCATCACAGCCATAGTCTACCTTTCTCAACTCGTTGTGGTTTGCGGTGGTTTGCCTTGTCCAAACCGCGGTTTGCGGCGCGAAGCACTTTGAATCTACCACTGACTCGATTTTTGGCCCCAGTTCCGCCTGGGAACTGTAATCTTTCGTAGCAGACTGGCTGGCCCTCAGACGGATCCCTGGGCGCCCTGTAGGCCACCATAGAACAAGCCGGAGACCCACAGCTTTCTGGAAAAGGAACAGCGCCCATGGCCCAGTGGTCCCTCCATCCCAGCTCGCAATCCAACGCTAGGGTCATTCTCATTCCCACCGCCTTTGGCCACGATACTCAGGCTCCGATGGCCATTCTCAATGCCGGTTCGGAGCTGTGTGCCTTCGAGCCGAGGTTGGGGATCGATGTGGATAAGCTGGCGGTGGCGCAGTTGCCGGGGCTGGTGGATGAGCCTCCCTACGGCATGTGTGAGGCGGCGGTGGCTCAAGCTTGGAGACGACAACAATGGCCGGTGCTGTTGCCCTCAGTCTTGGCTGCCAGTTGGGGGGCCATTCGTGCCCTTTGGAAGCACTACCCAACTCTGAGTGTGGTGCATTGCAGCGCCCATGCCAATCTGATGCCGCCGCCGGAGATGAGCCAGCCGGATCAAGATACAAGCTATGGCAGTGCTGCCTGGGTGGAGTTGCTCTACCAGCACATGCTGCCGGTGATCCATGTGGGGTTGCGCAGCGGCAGTGCGCGCGCCTACGCATGGCTGAAAGCCCACCACAGCCCAATATTCTGGGCCCAAGATGGCTGGGATCCCCAGCAGGTGGTGGCCTCTTTGCCGGATCAACCGGTGTTTTTGGTGGTGGACTGCAGTGTGCTGGATCCTTCCTTAGCGCCCGCGGTGCATCACCCAGAGCCAGGGGGGGTGAGTTGGCCGCAACTGTTGCAGACCTGTGAGGCCATCTTTGCCGCTCGTCCTGTGGTTGGCCTTTCACTGGGAGGGGTGGCGGTGGGATCCGCAACACGGCAAACTGCTCGCGTGGTGGCCCGCCTGCTCAATTGGTTGCTGGCCTGCTATGCCCTTCACTCCCTGAAGGTGACCGCTCAACCGCAACCTGTCCAGACGGTTTAAGCTGCTCAGGTCTGAACATTCATTTGGGATGGTCGAATGAACCTGATACATTCACGCTGAACTCTCCTGAACATGGTTCAGGAAAGAAGCGATCGCATCCTGCCTATCTCTGTTCGCGTCAGCGGGACGGAGTCCAAACAGGAAGGCGGTATCCCGCAAAGCCCTGAGGAATACCCCCCGAGCGCTTTCCCCCTTCACTTCCCGGCAACCGTTGCGGTGGACTCAAGGATCAGGGGGAAACTTGGTCTACTATATCCCTCTCAATGACTTTTGCCAAACCGCCTAAAGCTCAGTAAATTCAGCAAAGTTCAGGGTTTTGGGGGTTAGAGGCATGCTCTATCGCCGAATAATCTTCCCGCGGCTGTTGGATTTAGCTCTCTCGGGGGAAGGGATGGAGCGCTATCGGCGGCAGCTTCTGGCTCATGTGCAGGGATCCGTTCTGGAGATTGGTTTTGGCACCGGCCTCAACCTATCCTGCTACCCAGAGCACATTCGAAAGATCACAGGGGTAGATCCCAATCCCGGCATGGGATCCCTGGCTCGTCGGCGCATTGCCTCTTCTCCCATCGCCGTTGATTGGCAGGTGGCGGATGCCCAGAAACTGCCTTTTCCAAGCCAGAGTTTTGATAGCGTGGTTAGCACCTGGACATTGTGCAGCATTCCTAATGTGGCCAAGGCTTTGAGAGAGATCAGGCGGGTGTTGCGAGCAGGGGGAAAGCTGTTTTTTCTCGAACACGGCCTCAGCGAGGATCCCCAGGTGCAAAGATGGCAAAATTGTCTTAACCCTATACAAAAGGTAATCGCAGATGGCTGCAACCTAAACCGAGATATGGCTCGGTTGATCCAGGGAGCGGGGTTTCGGTTTGAGCAACTGGAGCGGTTTTATATGCCTGACCAGCCGAGATTCATTGGCTACACCTATCAAGGCATGGCGCTTCCCGCCGCGGAAGGAAACTTCCAGTTCTAGGTCGTGTTGATCTTATGTTAGGATAGAGGGAATAATTTATAGAGGAAAGAGGATGAAGTTGGTTTTTTTAGATGAAAACAAATGGCAGAAGATATTGGCTTTTTTACAGACAGAAGAGAGAGTTAACATTGGGAAAGAAGCAAACTGCAAACAGTTTATTGAAGCAGTTCTTTGGATAGCCCGTTCCGGTGCTCCTTGGCGCTACCTCCCAGAAGGATATGGCAAATGGTACACCATCTATCAAAGATTCCACCGGTGGAGTCGTTTTGGAGTGTGGGAACGGATGTTCAAGTATTTTATTGACGACCCTGATTTAGAGCATCTCATTATTGATTCAACCATGGTTCGAGCGCACTCCTGTGCTGCCGGAAAAAAGGGGAGCAAGCTTTGGGGAGAAGCCGAGGCGGATACAGCACCAAGATTCATGTGAGTGTAGATGGGTTGGGAAATCCGCTGGAATTGAGAATAACTGGCGGAGAAAAGAGCGATATTACTCAAGGGGAAGAATTGATAGAGGGCTGGCAGAGAAAGGATACCAAAGTAATTGGGGATAAAGGATATGATGCGGATAAGTTGATTGAGAAGATAGGGGAAGCTCAAGCGGTTATTCCGCCTAAAAGGAATAGAAAGACGCAGCGGCATTATGACAAGCATCTGTATCAAGAGAGGCATTTAATCGAATGCTTTTTTCATAAGTTAAAGCAGTACCGGCATCTATTTTCTCGTTTTGACAAATTGGCCAGGAACTTCTTGAGTTTTCTCTATCTCGTCAGTGCTCTCTTTTGGCTCAAATGAAAGATCAACACAACCTAGAAGACTTGAGCAGCCACCAATTTTCCAACAGCTCTCTACCTGTTCGCCTTTCTAATCACACAGTCTAATCACACAGTTGCAGACGGGATTGCGGCTGCCGCATGGCCGGGTCGATCTCGTAGGTCAGCTCAAAGTTGATCACCCGCCAGCGCTGAGGGGATCCACCCCTATCCTCTGGGATTTGGGAGCTGAAGCTGACGGGCAAGCCATAGAGGCGAGGTGGGCCGGGGCGACGGTGGGATCCCTGCTCCAGATAAGGGGTGAGCAGCTGGCGGTAGCGCTCGGCCACGATCACCTGAGTGGCTCGCATTCCTTGCATGCGCAGCCGATCCAATTCTTCATGAATCTCAAAACGGATCCCATCGGCGTGGGTGTGCTGACGAAACCAGCGACCTTCCCAAAAGCGCCAGCGCCGTCCGGATTGCAGGTGTACCAGCTCCTCTTGTTCGGCATCCGCCTCAAATGCACCATGGCGAGGGCAGAGGTAGGTATCGGTCAGGGTGAGGGCCGCAATCGTTTGCCGACAGTGGGGGCACTGAATGCTGGGGCCGAAGATCGGGTAGGAAAAGGCAACAGTCATAGGAAACCCCACAAAACGCGGCTGGATATCTGGGCAAATCCGCAGTTGTCCACATTATAGATGTTGCCTTTTGGGGATCCCCATGACAAAACCGGAGGAGATCTTCTAAATTAGGAGGTAGGGGGGATGCGCTCGAAGTCTGTACTGATTCTGGGCGAGCCTCAAGGAGCTCCGCGATAGCAACGGGGAGTGGGTGGTACCCACTTCTTTGCTTTTTGAGGGGGCTTACTGTCCCCTTTGCCGGCTCCGGCTCAAAGGGGTTTGGATCTGGCGGCAACACCCGGTTGGTGACAAGTTGGTTATGGTTCACCCTCTTATTCCACAGTTGGAGAGCTTGGCCCGTCCCTTGGCCGCTCAACTGGGATACCAGTTGGTGCAGATGGTTTTCCACACCAACCAGCATCCGCCAGTTCTGCGGGTGGATATTCGTCCACTGGATCCCGACCGAGAAACCAGCCATGCCGATTGCGAAGCCATGAGCCAAGCCTTGGAAGTCGAGCTGGATCGGGTGGATCTGATCCCAGGCCAGTATGTGTTGGAGGTGTCCAGCCCTGGCATCAGCAACCTTCTCACCAGCGATCGCGACTTTGTGGTTTTCAAAGGGTTTGCGGTGGAGGTGACCTTGGATCCACCCTACAAGGGCAAAGCCGTTTGGTCAGGACACCTGCTGGGTCGGGATGAGGAGAGGGTTGCCTTATCCCTCAAGGGGCGGCGAGTTCAGTTGCCCCGCGCTTCGGTGCAGCGGGTTGCCCTCTCATCGGAAACTGACTAGGAGACCGGAGATAGAGAGAGCGTTTGACCGCAGGTGGTGCGGCCCTCCCTTCGCATCAGAGATGCGGGTTCAGTTCCCGCTGTGGAGCAATAGCAACAGCAAGTTTCACGAAGTTTGTGCAGGAGGACAGTGGTTATGGCGATGGTGCCTCTGCCGGGTTTGGCGGAAATGGTGGAGATGATCTCGCGGGAGCGCAACTTGCCCCGCCATGTGGTCACCGATGCTCTGCGAGAGGCGCTGCTCAAGGGCTACGAACGCTACCGCAAAACCATCCAGCGAGATGTGGTCTTTGCAGAAGACCACTTCCGCAATTTCGATGTGGAGTTGGATGTGGAGGCAGGAGGCTTTCGCGTTTTGGCCACCAAAGCCATCGTTGAGCAGGTGCAAAACCCCGACCATGAGATCTCTCTGTACGATGTGCAGCAGGATTACCCAGAAGCCGAAGTAGGCTGGGAAGTCACAGATGATGTCACCCCACAACAGGCGGAATTTGGCCGCATGGCGGCCATCCAAACCAAGCAGGTGCTGGCGCAAAAGTTACGGGATCAGCAGCGCCGTCTGATTCAGGAAGAGTTCCGCGATCTGGAAAAAACCGTACTGCAGGCACGGGTGCTGCGCACCGAGCGGCAGACGGTGATCATGTCGGTATCCAGCGGTTTCGGACAACCTGAGGTGGAAGCAGAACTGCCCAAGAAGGAACAGCTGGCCAGCGATCGCTACACTCCCAACGCGGTGATGAAGGTCTATCTCAAGAAAGTCTATGAGGGATCCCGGCGGGGGCCACAGCTTTTGGTTTCCCGGGCCGATGCTGGCTTGGTGGTGAACCTGTTTGCCAACGAGGTGCCAGAAATTGAAGAGGATATCGTGCGGATTGTGGCAGTGGCGCGGGAGGCCAACCCCCCTTCCCGAAATGTGGGGCCACGTACCAAGATTGCGGTCGATACGGTGGAGCGGGACGTGGATCCGGTGGGGGCCTGTATTGGCGCGAGGGGATCCCGGATTCAGGCGGTGGTAGCAGAGCTGCGCAACGAGAAAATCGATGTCATCCGCTGGTCGCCGGATCCTGCCACTTACATTGCCAATGCCCTCAGCCCGGCCAAGGTGGTGGAGGTGCGGCTGGTGGATCCGGAAATCCAGCAAGCTCATGTGTTGGTCAACAGCGACCAGCTCAGTTTGGCCATTGGCAAAGAGGGGCAAAATGTGCGCCTGGCAGCCCGCCTCACCGGTTGGAAAATCGACATCAAGGAAGTGGAGAGCTACCGCGCAGCGCTGGAGGAGGCCCAAGCGCAAGGGTTGCCCTATCCCTTCATCACTCCAGCGGCACTGGAGCGCTTCCAGCGGCGGGCAGAGCGGGCTGCTTTGGGCCTAGAGGATGAGGAATACGAAGAAAAGCGCCGCCTGGAGGAAGAGGAGCTGGCGGGGGACGATAGGCTGGAAGAAGACTGGGCTGACGAAGAGGAGGACTTCGACTACGACGCCGAGTTCGACATTGCCCAGCCGAAGGGGTAATGATATACGCTCTACCCTCACTTTGCCCGTACACTTTGCTCGTAGAGGGCGGCTTCTGCCGGAAGTCTGGGCTTTGGAATGAGTTTTGCTGCAGGGGATCGCGGTTGCACCGAGACCGCAATGGCGCATGTGGGGTTTTCCTGCCTGCTTGGGCAGAACTTCCCTGTTCCGGCAATCTGCATTGGTGAAAGATGCTAGCTTTTGTTAGCATGCAGGAGCCAAAAAAGTTCGGCAGGCAAATCAAAACTCTTCCGAGCCAGAACCCAAACCTCAATCCAACACAGCGGGATCCCTTGGCTAGTTCAGAGTTTGCCCTGGAGCAGTTGCTCTTTGCCCCGGCCACGCCTGACCCCGACGCAGTGCGGGTAATCTACGCCTTCCCCAACACCTACGCAGTGGGGATCACCAGCTTGGGCTATCAAGTCATCTGGAGTCTGCTGGCCAGCCGCCGGGATGTGGCCGTCTCCCGCCTCTTTACGGATCTGGCTGAACCCCTGCCCCGGGAGCCGGAGCTGTTCGGCTTTTCCCTATCCTGGGAGCTGGATTATGTCCATATCCTGGCTCTGCTGGAACGGCACGGGATCCCTCCCAGATCTGAGGAGCGGGAAGAAGCCCACCCCTTGGTCTTTGGCGGCGGCCCGGTACTGACGGCCAACCCCGAGCCTTTTGCTGAGTTCTTTGACCTGATCTTGTTGGGGGATGGGGAAGGTCTTCTGGAGAAGATGATCGAGGTCTATCGGGAGGTGCGCCAGGGATCCCGGGCTGAGAAATTGCAGGCGCTAGCGCAGGTGCCAGGGATCTATGTGCCCGGCTTGTATGAACCCCAATACCGGGAGCCCGACGGCCCAGTGGAGAAGGTGCTCCCCAAAGTGGCCGGGATCCCTAGCTCCATCCGCAAACACACCTTCCGCGGCAACACCCTCTCGGTTTCTACGGTGGTTACCCCCAAAGCGGCTTGGGAGAGCATCTACATGGTGGAGGTGGTGCGCAGCTGCCCGGAGATGTGTCGGTTTTGCCTGGCCAGCTATCTCACCCTGCCTTTCCGGGTGGCGGATGTGGAGGGGCATTTGATCCCGGCGGTAGAGCGGGGGCTGCAGGTCACTCAGCGGATTGGGTTGCTGGGGGCTTCTGTAACCCAGCACCCCCAATTTGAGCAGTTGCTGGAGCACTTGGCCCAGGATCGCTTCGAGCAGGTGCGTCTCAGTTTGGCCTCGGTGCGCACCGCTACCGTAACCCCACGTCTGGCGCAGGTACTCTCCCGCCGGGGCAGCCAGTCCATTACGGTGGCCATCGAAAGTGGCTCAGAACAACTGCGCCAGATCATCAACAAGAAGTTAAGCAACCCGGAAATCTTGGCAGCAGCAGCCCACGCCCAGGCTGGAGGTCTGAAGGGCATTAAGTTCTACGGCATGGTAGGGATCCCGGCGGAAACCCAGGCGGATTTGGAGGCCACAGTGGATCTTTTCCAAGAGCTCAAAAAAGCGGCTCCCGGCCTGCGCCTAACGCTGGGTTGCAGCACCTTTGTGCCCAAAGCCCACACCCCTTTTCAGTGGCACGGGGTGGATCCCAAAGCCGAGAAAAAACTGCAGTTTTTCCAGAAACACCTGCGTCCCTTGGGGGTGGAGTTGCGCCCGGAAAGCTATAGCTGGTCGGTGATCCAAGCCCTCATCTCGCGAGGGGATCGGCGGGTGGGAAAGGTCTTGCAGTTGGCGCGGGACTTTGGCGAATCTTTGGGGAGCTACCGGCGCGCTTTCAAAGCGCTTAAAGGGCAACTGCCGCCTCTGGATTACTACGTGCACAGCCACTGGGATCCAGGGGATCCCTTGCCTTGGCAACACATCGAAGGGCCCCTCACCCCAGAGCGACTGTTGCAACATCGCCAGGAAGCTCTTTCTGTTCGCATCCCTTAGAGATGTCTATTGGGGTTGTTTGCAGGCCGCAATGCTGCTGGCAATGACCGCCTCGGTTTCGGCCAAACCTTTCCAGCCCAAGATCTGGGTTTCTTTCTTTTCCAAGCGCTTGTAGGTGGCGAAAAACTCCGCGATCTCATCCAGGCGGTGCTGGGCGATGTCTTCTAGCTTGGTCACTGCAGCATAGCGGGGATCCTTGGCAGGCACACACAGCAGCTTCTCATCCGGATCCCCGCCATCGATCATCTGCAACATGCCCAAGGGTCGCACCGTGACCACACACCCTGGGAAAGTGGGCTGATCCATGATCACCAAGCCATCCAAGGGATCCCCATCCCCGGCCAGCGTGTTGGGCACAAAGCCGTAGTCGTAAGGGTACTGCACCGAGGAATAGAGCACCCGATCCAGCGCCATTGCTCCCATGTCTTTGTCGAACTCATACTTGTTTTTGCTGCCGCCGGGAATCTCAATCAAGATGTTGAGCAGGCCGGGCTTGGGTTGGGCAGGGATCCGCGACAGGTCGATCACAGCAAGCACCCTCGGATTGGGAATAGACAGCCAGAGGGTATTCTGACATACTCCTTGCCCCAAAGGACAGAGACTCTTGACACTTGCCGGGAACAGGCGGGACGAAACCCTTAGCCGCCTTCACATTGCTTCACATTATTTTCTCCACGTCTGGCTTAGCGTCGCATCTTCCTCGACGAGATGGGAGACTGGGTTTTCTCTCCCCCTTTCCCTCAGCAGGCCCAGAGCCGCCTGGAAGGATAGGGTTCCGGATCCGGCTTCCTTGATTGGCTCAGACATACTCCCCGGGCAAGATTCGAACTTGCGACCAATCGGTTAACAGCCGACCGCTCTACCGCTGAGCTACCGAGGATCAAGCGTTTCTCATCATAGGGGAAAAAAGGACTGCTAGGCAACTGCCGATGAGGGGTTCTGGTTTGGCCTTGGGATCCCTGCTCAGTGGAGCGGGCTTGATTTTGCTCAATTGCTCGCCTTTCTCAGGTCTATCTGACGGATCCAGGGGACAAACCCTGAAAACGCCCTCGTCAACCGAACGGAAGCCATTACAATGGTTACGGACATTTGCCAGCGCCCCTCATGGACTTCGGAGTCGGATTTCTCTCCAACAACGTCATGCTGCCGATCCTGGATTTTTTCTATGGGATCGTGCCCAGCTATGGACTGGCCATTATCTTCCTGACGTTGGTGATCCGCTTTGCCCTCTACCCGCTCAATGTGGGATCCATCCGCAACATGCGGCGCATGAAGGTGATCAGCCCGGTGATGCAGCGGCGGATGCGAGAACTCCAGGAGAAATACCGAGACGACCCGCAGAAGCTTCGGGAAGCCCAGGCCAAGCTTTACAGCGAGCTGGGGGCCAATCCCTTGGGGGGCTGCCTGCCACTGCTCATTCAAATGCCAGTGCTGTTTGCCCTGTTTGCCACCCTGCGGGGCTCCCCCTTTGCAGCGGTGACCTACGATGTCAACTTGCAGATCCTGCCGGCGGAAATGGCGGCTGAGGTGGTGCCCGCCCCCTACGTCAGCCCCAGCAAGAACATTTTTGTCACCGACTCTCTCCACAAGCCGGTGGTGCTGGTGGAACCCAAAGGCACCAAGGTTGCCGTTGGGGAGGAGGTGCAATTTCTGCTTCAAGGGCCGGGGGGCAAGCCTTTTGAGCAGTTGGTGGCCGAAGCGGGTGGGGATCCCAATCTGTTACAGCCCACCTGGAAGATCACCAAAGGAGAAGATCGTGCCCAGATAAAGCCGGATGGCACCTTGCTGGCTCTGCAGCCGGGGGATGTGACCGTGCAGGTGTCTATTCCCGGTTTGGCCTCTGAGACTGGCTTTCTGTTCATCGACAAGTTGGGCCGTGTGGGAGCCTTCGACGAGGATGGCACCATCCACTGGGATATCATCGCCATGATCGTCATCTTTGGGGTGTCCATTTACCTGAACCAGTACCTAACCAATGCCGGACAGGATACCGGCAAAGAGGATCCCAGCCAAAGTTCCATGGCTCGCATCACCCCTGTGCTGTTCTCGGCGATGTTCCTGTTCTTCCCTCTGCCGGCAGGGGTTTTGCTCTACATCCTTGTCTCTAATATCTTCCAAACGGTGCAGACTTTCCTGCTCTCGCGGGAGCCGTTGCCGGAGAACTTACAGCAGTTGGTGGAAGAGGAGCGTCGTCGGGCTGCCCAGGCGATCACGGTGGAGGCCAAGGAAGTGGAAAAATCGACCAAGCCCAGAGCAGCCAAGGAGGGACGGGAATCCTTGCCCTTTGAGCCCTAGGGGATCCTCGCTGTTGGGGTGGACTTGTGGTGGAGTGTTGATACCTGATACATTTACGCTGAACACTGCTGAACATCACTGTTCAACTATGCAGCGATAGCATTCTGTTTGTTTCCAAACAGAATGGCGGTATCCCGCAAAGCTTTGAGTAGAATACCCAAAGCGCAGTTTCCGTGTCGTCTTACTACCAATTTTCTGCTTTGCTTTGGCTACCATGTTGGCAGACTCGAAAGTAAACAGAAAGATCAACTGGTAGTAATCCGTACTGAACATATTATACATTATTTTCAGTATAGTTGAGCTTATTATTGACTAGAGTCATGCTCTTCAAAGTTGGAAGCTGCCCAGGATGAGCCGTCCTAAGTCTTCTACGGGATCTGCTGCTAAGAAATCTGAGGGAACCGTTGCCCCTTCGCCAAACAAGTCCACCTTTGCGGCCAATCAAGAGCGAGCCAGGCAGTGGTTACAGCAGGTGCTGGCGGCTATGGGGATCCCAGCGGCGGTGCGGGTGGTGGGGGAGGTGCTGGAAATCGAGGCGTCTTCTTTGACCCCAGCTCAGAAGCAACTGCTGTTGGCGAAAGCCCCCCCCTTGCCCTCTCCATCTTCCAGAGATTCCCCTCAAGAGGAGGATCGCTCCCCTGTGGTGCTGGATGCGTTGCAGTACCTGGCCAACACCCTTCTCAACCTGAACCAGCCGGAAGACCAGCAGCAGCCCTACATTTTGGATTTGGACGGCTATCGGCAGCGGCGTTTGCAGGAGCTGAAGGTTTTGGTTGCCGCTGCTGTGGAAAAGGTGAGGGCCACTGGCCGGGAATACGAGTTTCCCGATCTCTCGGCTGCCGAGCGTCGGCAAATTCATACTCTCTTGAATGACCCTGCCTATGCCGATCTGGAAACTTTCAGCCGTGGCAAAGAGCCTGACCGGCGCTTGGTTATCCGTCGGGCAGCTTCCCCATCTTGAGAGTGGGCAGAGGGCTGGGAACAAGTTGGCCCTCTTGCTACGGTGACGACAGGGATCCCGGCTATCCAAAACGTGCGAAAGGGGGCGCAATGTTAAGGCCAATTCGTCTATCCGATCTGCGGCAGATGCCGGATCAAACCCAAGAATTGCAGTTTAGGCAGTTTTTTTCGGGCTTTGAGAGTTTGACCCCTGTGGAGGGATCCCTGGAAGTCAGCCATCGGGGCCATTTTCTCGAAGTGAGTGCTGAAGCTCGTACCATTGTCACCCTCACCTGCCACCGCTGCCTCCAGCAGTTCAACCACCGGCTGCACCTGGAAGTTGAGGAGATCATTTTGATTCGGGATCCCGAACCTCTCCCCTTGGAGCTGGAACTGCAAGACGAAGAAGATCTGCTGGAAAGCCTGCCCCCCAATGGTGAGCTGGATGTCGAAGACTGGATGTACCAGCACCTGCATTTGGAGATGCCCCGCCAGTTGCCCTGCCGTCCCGACTGTCCGGGCATTGCGGTGGAAGCTACAGCACCAACGGCGGATCCCCGCTGGGCAGCCCTAGCTTCTCTCCTGGAAGACTCTCCCTAGCTTTTTTGATGTTGCGCCCACAAGTTCTCTGGCGTTTTGCTCGACCCCACACCGTCTACGGCACCAGCGCCAGCGTGGTGGGCCTCTACCTGTTGGCGGGGTTTGTGGCTGCCGGATCCCTGCAACCGGTTCTCTCGGCGCTGCCCCAGTTGGTCTGGGCTTGGGCGGCCTGTCTGGCGGCCAATGTCTACATCGTCGGCTTGAATCAACTGACGGATGTTGAAATCGACCGCATCAACAAACCCCATTTGCCCTTGGCTGCTGGATCCCTGAGTTGGCGACAGGGGGTGGGGATCGTCGTGGGTTGTGGAGCGGCGTCCGTCCTGCTGGCCATGGCCGGGATCCCCTACCTGCTGCTGACGGTGCTTTTGAGCAATGGGATCGGCACGGCCTATTCGCTGCCCCCCTTGCGGTTGAAGCGTTTTCCGCTGGCGGCCTCGGCTTGCATCTACAGCGTGCGGGGTTTGATCGTCAATTTGGGCCTTTACAGCCATTTTCAGCAGGTGATGCAGGGAAGGGTCGAGCTTTCAGCCCCAATTGTTTGGCTGACGGGGTTTATGTCGATTTTTGGGTTGGTGATCGCCCTTTTCAAAGATATTCCCGACATGGAAGGGGATCGCCAGTTTGCCATTGCCACCTTCTCGCTGCGCTTTGGGCCAGGGCGGATCTCAAGGTTTTGCATTAGCATTTTGGCCTTGTGCTATCTGGGATTTATCGGGGTGGGGATCTCTTTTCTCCTTGCGGGCAACGGCCTCTGGCTGTTGGTGAGCCATGTGTTGGGGCTGGGGATCCTCTTGGGCTATGGTGTCCATCTGGATCTCAGCCATCGGGAGGCGATTGTTGGCTATTATCAACTGATCTGGAAGTTGTTTTACTTGGAGTATTTGCTTTACCCTTGGGCCTTTTTCTCTTTTTTCTAGAGCATTTTCCTGGAGGTAACGATCTCCCCAAACTCAGACAGGAAAAAATCTAGAGATACCGCCTCATTTGCACTCGAAAGCGGCCTTTTTTCGTTTCGGCTACCTCTTCGATTTGCAGCCGACCCCGACCGCGAATGGCAATCCAATCCTGAGGGCCAACGGTGTAGCTGGCTTGGGTAATGGGCTTCCAATTGACCCGCACTTCCCCCCGTTGGATTTCTTCCACCATTTTGCTGCGGGAGATGCCAAACCCGGCTGAGGCTACCGCATCCAGGCGCAAAGAGGCTTCCACGCTAGTGATGGATTTGACGCGGGGGGGTTGAATGTTCAACTGGCTCAGGGGGATCCGGCCTACTTTGACAGGCACTGTGCGCACCTGCGTCAGGTTTAGGGTGAGGTAATCCACCATTTCGGGCACAACGATGGCCTGGGCGCCTGAGTCCCCCAACAGGAGGATGTCTCCCACTTTCTCGCGGGCGATGCCGGCTCCCAAAAGGGCTCCCAGAAAATCGCGGTGGGTGGCCGGGTCGAAGAGAAAGTTGCCCTGAATCTGAATGGCGGCCAATGGGATCCCTTCTGGGTCGGACTTTGGATCCCGGACATCCAGACCCACCTCAGAGCGAGCTAGGGCCAAGCGCTGGCGCTCTGCTTGAGGGTACCCTCCCCAAGCCCACACTTGCAGTTCGGTCAAGTTGCACAGCCGAGCTTGCACCTCTGCTATTTCCGGTGGCGAGAGGAAGTCGCTCCAGACCACTTGCCAGGTCTTGAGGGCTTGCTCTCCCAAATCCAAGACCCGTGCCAAGGTTTCTCGATGCTCTGCCCCTCGCAACAAATCGGCTCTGGGTAGCATTTGGGGTGCTTCGACCTCTGTGGTTCAGTCCCGTTTTTCCCATGCTAAGCTAGATAGCCGGAATCACGGCGGGCGTAGCCAAGCGGTTAAGGCAGAGGATTGTGGATCCTCCATTCGTGGGTTCGAGTCCCATCGTCCGCCCTTGAGGGAAATCGCGAAAATCCAGTCAGGGCAAGGGCTGCAGAGGCCAGTCCATCTATCTAGACCCTGACAAACGAAAACAGACAACACCCTATCTGGACGCAAAAATCGTGAAGGTATTCGTCAAGGTGATCTGGAGCACCTGCCTCTCCCTCTCAAAACAAGCTCTGCTGTGGTCTTTCAGGTTAGGGTGAGCTTCTGGCCCCCTGCATTATTGCTCCGCAACGCCGACGCGAGCAACGTTTTGGGTGTGGGCACAGTATCCTAGTTTGAATCGAAATGACCATGACGCTCTGCTTGCGGATGGACTCACCAGGACTTTGTCCCGCTATCGCGAACACAGCTCAAGATTAGGGTTCCCACTTCGTCAATGACACCTGTCCAACCGGCTTCGATCACCGCCGTTGCCTCCGGCATCTCGACAATTGCCGGCCCGCGCAGTTGAAACCCCACATCCATGCGCTGCCGATCGTAGACCGGCACCGAGCACATCCTGCCCCCAAACCATGCCTCTCGCCGATCCTTGAGGGGATCCCCTGGCAAGGGGGGGGGTGCGGTCAAAGGCACGGTGGGTAGGGCCTGCACCGCCTGTAGACGCAACTGAATCACCTCCACCGGCTGGGCCAAATCCTGCCATCCATAGCGTTGTCGGTGGGCCTGGTGAAACTGTTGCTCCAGATGAGGAATCGGATCTGACAACTGCACCGGGATCTCCAACTCAAAAGACTGGCCGCGATAGCGCAAGTCCAAGCTGAAGTGCAGCGCCGGCTCCTGCAGATCGGCTCTCGCCTGGCGGATCAGGGGTTCTGCCCATTGGGCCAGCAGGGATCCCCCTGAAGCGGACGTGAGCTGCCGCAGAGGTTGGAGGATGGCCCGCCGATAGTCTCGCCGCAGATCTGCCAGAGCCATTCCCAGCGCCGAGAGCACCCCACAGGCAGCCGGGATCAAGATCGTGCGGATGCCCAGCTCTTCTGCCAAAGCACAGGCATGCATGGGCCCGGCTCCGCCGAAGGCCAACAGGGCAAAATCGGCGGGATCCAAACCCCGCTCCACGCTGATCACCCGCAAGGCCCGCGACATAGCGACGTTGGCCAAGGTGCGAATGCCAACGGCAGTTTCCTGCAAGCTCAAACCCAAGGGATCCGCCAGCGTGGCAATAGCCTGTTCCGCCAGCTCCCGCCGTAGCTGCACCGAGTTGCCCAGCCGCCCGCCATCCGGCAGGTACCCCAGCCAGAGGTTGGCATCGGTAACCGTCGGAGCCCTTCCCCCCCGACCGTAGCAGGCCGGCCCGGGGTTGGATCCGGCACTCTCTGGCCCCACCTGAAGCCCACCGCCGGGCAGCAAATGGGCCAGGGATCCGCCGCCGGCACTGACGGTGTGGATATCAATTTGGGGCTGTTGCACGGGCAAGCCGCACACCACCGCTGCGGGAGTAACCTGGGGGATCCCATCTTGGATCAAGGCCACATCCGTGCTGGTTCCCCCCATATCGAAGCTGAGCAAGTGGGGGTAGCCACTCAGGCGACCCAGATAGGCCGCCCCATAAACCCCGCCTGCCGGCCCTGAGAGCAAAGCCACCGAAGCATGGGCCGCCGCCTGAGGGATGGAGGTCACGCCGCCGGAAGACTGCATGATCAACGGTTGGGGGATCCCTCGCTCCCGACATCCTTGGGCCAAGCGGTGCAGGTAGCCCGCCAATGCCGGGCTGAGGTAGGCATCGATGGCGGTGGTGCTGAAGCGCTCGTATTCTCGGAACTCCGGCGCCACCTCGCAAGACAGGGAAAGGTGTAGCTCCGGGAAAGCCTGTCGCAAGGCCATTCCCAGCCGCTGTTCGTGCTCCGGGTAGAGAAAAGAAAACAAAAACCCCACCCCAATAGCGCGGATCCCATCCCGCTGCACCCGTTCCCCCACCTCCTGCACCACCCGCCGGATTTCGGCATCGGTGAGCGGCTCCAACACTCCACCCACGCTGCAGCGCTCCTTCACCTCCAGGCAATGGTGGCGGGGCACCACCGGCTCCGGCTTGGGCTGTGTCAGGTCATACAGAGAGGGGCGGTTTTGACGGGCAATGGCCAGCACATCCCGAAAGCCCGCCGTGGTCAAAAACAGGGTGGGGGATCCCTTGCGCTCCAGCAGCGCGTTGGTGGCTACCGTCATGCCATGACAGAAGAGGTCAACCCAGAGCACCCCCAGCTTGTCCAGCGCCGCAAAGACCCCCTCCTCAGGGCTGGGGGTAGACAGCACCTTCGCCGTCTGCATCTGGCCATCCTGCAAGAGCACCAGATCAGTAAAGGTGCCCCCCACATCGATCCCCAGGCGGGCCAAGCTGCGGCTTGCTTCCGTCTGATCCAGATTGGCCGGATCGAGGTTGCTACCCAACGCTGATGCGACCATGGCTTCCATCGTGCATTTCTTTTGCCTTCTTCTGGGGCCAGCCCTTGGTCGGACTATGGCTATGACGCCTGGCTTTTGTAACGGCAGAGACAGGCTGACCGGCGCCCCTTCGTGTAGCGAGTGTAGCTCAGCAACTTCTGTCTTTTTTGGAGCATGACTCTAGTCAATAATAAGCTCAACTATACTGAAAATAATGTATAATATGTTCAGTACGGATTACTACCAGTTGATCTTTCTGTTTACTTTCGAGTCTGCCAACATGGTAGCCAAAGCAAAGCAGAAAATTGGTAGTAAGACGACACGGAAACTGCGCTTTGGGTATTCTACTCAAAGCTTTGCGGGATACCGCCATTCTGTTTGGACTCCGTCCCGCTAACGCGAATGGAAACAAACAGAATGCTATCGCTGCATAGTTGAACAGTGATGTTCAGCAGTGTTCAGCGTAAATGTATCAGTTTGGAATAGTCACCACCTCTAGCTCGGAAGTCCATCGTTGCCTTTCACCAGCCCTGCCCGAACGGCATCCAAGAACTGGCGGGCAGTGCGACCGGAAAAGCCGTTTTGCTGTTGGGCCCAGATTAAGGCCTGGCGGCGCAGGGCATCCAGAGATTGGGTGAAACCCAGCCGCTGGGCCAAGTGTTCTACGGTTGCCAGGTAATCTCCCTGGGTGAAGGGGGTGAAGGTGAGGGTGAGGCCGAAGCGATCCCGCAGCGACAGCTTTTCCTGGACCGTATCCCAGGCGTGGACTTCTTGATCTTGGGGATTGGGACGATCGCCAAAAAACTCGCGGATGAGATGGCGGCGGTTGCTGGTGGCATAAAGGCGCACGTTGGGGGGCGGCGCAACGAGATCCCCCTCCAGGAGCACCTTGAGCTGCTTGAACTCGGTTTCCTCTGCCTCAAAGGAGAGATCGTCCACAAACAAGATGAAAGGCAACACCTGCGCCCGCAGCTCTGCCAAAATCTCCGGCAACTGAATCAAGTCTGTTCGCCTCAGCTCCAATAGGCGCAGCCCCTGCAGGCCGTAGCGGCGCAACAAGGCCTTCACCAGAGAAGACTTGCCGGTGCCCCGCGCCCCGTAGAGCAACACATGCAAAGCCGGATCCCCCCGCAGCAGGGCTTCGGTGTTGGCCGCCAACTGCTGTTTCTGCCGTTCGTAGCCGTAGATCTCCTCCCAGTCAGACAGATCGGGAGCAGGGATCCCTTCTAGCCCTGCTGGCCCCCAGCGAAAGGCCCAGTAGCGACCACAGAGCCCTACCCCCCTTTGGCGGTAGTGGGCAATTAAGGTCTCCAAGCTCTGGCCCCAATCGGCAAAAGAGCGGGGATCCCAGCCAGCGCTATCGGTTTCCCCATCGGGCCAGGGGATCCCCAACCCCAACGCCTGCATCTGCTCGGCAATGGTCTCCTGACTGTCCGCTAGGGTTTGCAGACAGCGCAGGTCGTGGCGGGCCGCCTGCATAAGAGGCTCTGGGATCCCTTGGGGCTGCAGCGCTGCACGGGCAAAGGGGTTATCGGCCCAGCGGATCTCCCGGATCAGCCATTGCCGCCAGCTCAGGCCCTGCCGGGCCAAAAGCTCAAACCAGCGCCCGTAGGCCCTCCAGCACGGCAGGGGATCCCCACTCATCAACTGCTGGATTAGCTCCTGCCAGGCTAGGGCTAGGGGGTGGGTGCAGATGTCCCGGAATACCAGCAGCTTGGCCGCTGCTTCTGCTGCTTCTTGGAGGGGGGTCATCGCTTGAAGCCGCTCTAACTTGGCGTTGCTTATCCGCTCCCTAGGGGAGGAGACTGGGGGTAGTTGCGTTAACAACACGGAGCGCTTGAGTTACCTGGCATTGTCCCGCCGGCCCAGTTCATAGAGGCCTCCGCCGACGCAGGCGATCAGGCCGCAGGAGACGGCCCAGCTTTTGCCCAAGGAGATCTCCGTCAGGGCTACCACCAAGCCTGCTGCCAGCAAAAAGGGAAGGGTGCTCAGCAAGGAAGCCAAAGCTCCACTGGGATCCCATAGCAATTGCTTTTCCCAGCTCTCCTGCAGCTTTTGATGCAGCGGCGAAAACCCCCACATCAGTCCCAAGCCCCACAGAGCCGTGGCGGCCCATAAAGAGGGGCGAAGCATCTCCCAGCCCACAAGTCCAACCCCAACGGGATCCACCGGTCAACTCCCAACCCTGCCTTTCTAGGCTAGCGGGATTGGGCCCAATCGGTGGCGGTAATGGTGGTGCCAGGAAATTGAATGGGGTTGCCCAAGCTCTGGATTTGGGCCTGGAGAGCTGGCAACAGCCGCAAATCCAAAAGCGGCTCCTCCACGATCTCCGCCGGGATCAGATCCCGTTCTAGGGCAAAGTGGGCCGTGTGGCCGGCGGCGGTGCCAATGGCCCATTCCACCGGATGCACCCGGTAGGAGGCACTGGCAATGCGGCTGGTGGCGATGTTTTTGTTGCCGGCCAAAAGGTTGTCGATGCGCTGGGGGATCAGAGCCCGCAGGGGGATCTGGTAAGGGTAGCTGGGGGCCTGCGCGTCTTTGTTGTTGCTGGGAGGCAGCGAAAAATCCGGCAGCAGGCAGTCGTGAAAGTCGATGGGGTACTGGCCCACCCCCACTGAGTCGTAGAAGATAAAGGGGCGACCACGATTCAACTCCGATTCCCGCGTGGTGATATCCGACTCGTAGATGGTAAATCCTTCTGGGTAGGAGAGGCTGGGCCGACCAATGATGCGCCGCGACTCGCGGATATAAGGGTACTTGGAGAGGCCGCTGGCAGTTCCCATGGGGGTATTGGGCCCCCGTAGGTAGGCATAGCGCAAGTAGAAGTCTTTTTGAAAGTTGGGATCCTCCTGCTGCAGGAGAAAATCCGTCCTTCCCGCCACCAGCCAGTAGAAAAAGCCCTTAGCATGCTGCTCAGCTCGCCGCAGGGCTTCCACCCGCAGGCCCCCCATCCAGTCGCCGGGATCCAACTGGCCTGAAGCCTGCAACTGCTCGTGGGTGAGGATGAAATTCTTATCCGGCCCTGTGATGCGCCAGTCATTGCCCCAGGTCCAGTTCTGCATTGACTGATCCCCCACCCGAATGGCCTCTTCCCCAAAGCCGAACACCTGCCCCCGGATGCGGCGGTAGGTGAAGATCAGCGCAAAGTTGAAGCGAGGGTGTTCGTAACTGTAGTAGGGGCCGTGCAGGGGATCGTTGTAGAACTCCGGCTTGACCGGCACCTGCGGCACAGCAGAGCGCTCCAGGACAAAGGTGTAGGTGAAGCCCTGGGTACAGTAGGGATCCACGTAGGGCTTGGAGCTGGGTTCCCAGCGGCTTTGGCCATCAGTTCCCAGGCGGTAGGGCACCCGCGCCAAGGGCAGCAGCTCGCCGGTTTCAGTAGCGTCGATCACCACCCAGGGCAGGGTTTTGTCTTGGCGTTCTGGCGGCGGCTCAAAGCGCAGGATCTCCTTGTCCCAGTCCTCGGTGGGTTCTAGACGATAAAAATCGAGAAAGTAGCTGGAGAGATCCCCTCGATTCTCTGGCTGGACGCTGGCGTGTTTGGGGATGTTGCGGATGGCCTGCACGCTGCGGATTTGGTAATCCGCAATCTCCAAGTCTTTGACCACCGTCTCCGTAAATAGCCGCAACTGCCCCGACTGCAGATAGGGATCCAACATCTCCCGAATCACCTGGTGGCCCACCTGCGGGGAAAAGCAGAGCACGCTCACCCAGCATTTGCCCGGATTGGGATCCCCGCCGTATTTTTCCCGTACCCGCCGGCGAAACTCGCTGTAGCCTTTGGGGAAGATGTCATTTTCTCGTTGCAGGGGTCGCTCGTCCAAAGCGGAGACTCCCTGGGCGCTCACCTGCCCCCCGATCCAATCGGTGATCTCCGTCATGCACACCTGCCGGCCCAGTTGCAGCGCGTCATAGGCCGCCGCCACCCCCCCCAGCCCACCCCCGGCAATGAAGATCTCACAGGGGATGCGGGTTTCCGGCAAGGGCTGGGCCAGAGCCGCTCCGGCGCCCAGGATCCCTGCTCCCAAGGCTACCCTGCTCCACCCCGGAAGGTTAACCTGAAGTTTCATCGAATGAGCCTCTCCCCACCCACGCTCTGGCTTGGCCTTTTGGACTTTCCGGCAACCTCTATCATGGGAGAAAGCCTTGCGGATGCTCATGCCGGATTCCACCTTTGTCATCACCACCCCCATCTACTACGTCAACGCTGCCCCCCATATTGGCAGCGCCTACACCACCCTAGTGGCGGATGCCATCGCCCGTTACCACCGCCTGCGGGGCAAGGATGTGCTGATGGTGACGGGAACCGACGAGCACGGCCAGAAGATCCAGCGTACCGCCGAAGAGCGCGGCATTCCCCCTCAGCAGCACTGTGACGAGATTGCGGCTCAGTTTGCCCAGCTTTGGCAGTTGCTAGACATCCGCTACGACCGCTTTATCCGCACCACCAACCCTCGCCACAAAGCCATTGTGCGGGAGTTTTTTCAGCGGGTCTGGGATCAGGGAGATATTTTCATTGGCCGGCAGCAGGGTTGGTACTGTGTGGCCTGCGAAGAGTTCAAAGACGAGGCCGAGCTGCTGGAGGGAGGATTTTGCCCCCTGCACCCCACCAAGAAGGTGGAGTGGAAAGACGAGGAAAACTACTTCTTTCGCCTCTCCCGCTACCAAGAAAAGCTGGAGGCCCTGTATGCGGAGCACCCGGAGTTTATCCAACCAGAAAGCCGCCGCAATGAGGTGATTAACTTTGTCAAGCAGGGCCTGCGGGACTTTTCCATCTCTCGCCCTAGTGTCTCCTGGGGGATCCCTTTTCCGGCGGATCCCGGCCAAACCCTCTACGTCTGGTTTGACGCCCTGATCAACTACATCAGTGCCGCTCTGGATCCTGACGACGAGCCCACCTTGGCAAATGCCCTACGCCGCTACTGGCCTGCGGATGTCCACCTGGTGGGCAAGGATATTGTCCGCTTCCACGCCATTTACTGGCCGGCCATGCTCATGTCCGCAGGTCTGCCCCTGCCCAAGCAGGTGTTTGGCCACGGCTTTCTCACCAAAGATGGCCTCAAGATGAGCAAAAGCTTGGGGAACACGGTGGATCCCTTTGAGCTGGTGCAGCAATACGGCGCCGATGCCGTGCGCTACTACTTTCTGACGGAAATCGAGCTGGGCAAGGATGGCGATTTCAGCGAGGGCCGCTTCGTTGACGTGCTCAACGCCGATCTGGCCAACGACCTGGGCAATCTGCTCAACCGCACCCTCAACATGCTCAGGAAATATCAATCCGACTACCGCGTTCCCGCCGTCGGGATCCCTGCAGATCACCCCCTCAAAACCCTGGCCGAGCGCCTTGCCCCGGCAGTGGCCGACGCCTACGAGCGGCTGGATCCCAGCTCTGCTGCCCGCAAAGCCCTCAGCTTAGCCCAGGCCAGCAACAAATACCTTGATGAGCAGGCTCCTTGGACGCTGCACAAGCAAGGGCAAAACGAACGGGTGGCCCAGATTCTCTACGCCGTTTTGGAAAGTGTGCGCTGGGTGGCAGTCCTGCTCTCCCCCCTCATTCCCGCTCTCAGCCTCAAGATCCTGCAGCAGCTGGGGTTCTCCCTCGCCGACACCCTGCAACTGCGCTGGGATCCCGATGCGACTTGGGGCCAGCTTCCCCCCGGGCAAGAGCC
Organism: Synechococcus sp. JA-2-3B'a(2-13); assembly: GCF_000013225.1. Taxonomy (NCBI): domain Bacteria; kingdom Bacillati; phylum Cyanobacteriota; class Cyanophyceae; order Synechococcales; family Synechococcaceae; genus Synechococcus; species Synechococcus sp. JA-2-3B'a(2-13). The sequence goes on along the minus strand of NC_007776.1, from coordinate 2,335,131 downwards.
CCAGCCTCCTACGCCTGTCTTTCAGAAGATCCTGAGGAACGCCTAGGGATTGGCGATGTCCGGTCGGGAAGATTGGGCAGCGGCTTGGGATCCCTCTGGTGTGGCTCCGCCGGCAAAAGGGCGGTCACCTCCCAGGGGAAGTGTTGATGAAGCAGCGGAGAAAGAACGGTTGGATGGGTCGGATGGGCGCAGCCGCGGGTTGTGAATCGCGCCAGTGGTGGGGGGCACTTCGCCGGACAGCGTCTGCCAGGCTGCCCGTACCCCTGCCCAAAAGCTGCGGATATTGACTTGGGCGCCCTGGGCTTGGGTGCGTGCTCCTTCGATGGAGCGGTTGACCTGCTTCACCACTTGCCCAGCCCCTTTCACCCCTTCGTCGAGGCTGTCGGCAATCTCGCTCACTTCCAGGCTGGTCAGGCGCAGGGCCTCCAGCGTGGGCGGCAATTCCCGCAGCAGCGTGTCGAAAAAGCGCTCCACGCTCTGGGCAGCTCGACCCAGTTGAATGACGGCAGGTAGTAGGGTCAGGATCACTGCCAAAATGCCCACTGCTACCAGGCCTACCGAGAGGCCGAGCCAAAAGACCGGGTCGTTCATCCCGCCGCCTCCTCCCCATCCCGAGCTTCTAGGTCAGCTTCTTCCCCGCCAAAGGGACGCGAGTTCTGGGCTTGGAGCAGCTCCCTTCGCTTCTGCAACATGGCTTCTTTGCCCACCGCCACTGCCTGCTGCAGCCGCAGCAGAGCCTCATCCAAACTGCGTTGGGCAGCGTCGAACAACTTTTCCGATTGATATTGCAGACTGCTGGTCACATCTTCTGCCACCTCTGGCAGGGCCTCTGCCGATTTCTTCAGCAGTCGCCGCGTCTCCCGTCCGCTGCGGGGAGCCAAGAGCAGGCCAATGGCGGTGCCCACAGCAGTTCCCAGCAACAGCCCACCAATAAACGCGCCAGTCCGGTTTTCAGCCATGCTTTGCCAGAGTTGAGTTGGATACGGGTGGCCCCGAAACCAGACTACCTTAAGATCTCGCGGGAAGATCTCGCGGGATCGGCGGGCTTGCCGCGCGCCGGGTCAACTGTTCCTAGAGAATCCGCAGGGGATCCACATCTATGCTGACGCGGATCCCTTGGGGGGGATGGCCAATGGCGGCCTGGATCTGCGCAGCCAGCTTCGGGCGATCCCAACCTTGGTCGGGAAGCTGCTTCAACAGGATCTGCCAGCGGTAGCGTCCGGCAACCCGCTCCACCTGGGCCGGCCCCGGCCCCAACACCTCTGCTGGGATCCCCTGTAGGCGTTCGGCCACCCGATGGCAATAACGCTCCAGGGCTTCCAGGCGGGTGCTGCTCAAGCGGATCAAAATCAAAGCTCGGTGGGGAGGATAGCCCCCCTCTCGCCGTTGTTGCAGTTCTGCCTGCAAGAAGCCCTCGTAATTTTGGGCCAGTACCGCCCTCAAAATCGGGTGCTCCGGCAGATAGGTCTGGATAATCGCCTGTCCTGGCAGGGATCCCCGGCCCGAGCGCCCTGCCACCTGGGTGAGCAGTTGAAAGCTGCGCTCGCCGGCGCGATAGTCGGCTTGGTGCAACAGCCCATCGGCGGCCATCACGCCCACCAAGGTTACCTGGGGTATGTCCAGCCCTTTGGTGAGCATTTGCGTGCCCACCAGCACCTGGGCCTTGCCGCTGCGAAACTGCTCCAGCAAATCGCGATGGGATCCCTTGCGGCGGGTGGCGTCGCTGTCGTAGCGCAAAATCGAGAGCTGCGGCCAATGCTGGTGCAACACTTCCACCACTTTTTGGGTGCCGGTGCCGAAGTGCTTCAGGTAGGGGGATCCACAGGCGGGGCAGCGCTGCGGATGGGGTTGGCGGGCGCCGCAGTAGTGGCAGCGCAGTTCTTGTCCGCCGAGATGGGCCAGGTGAAAGGTGAGAGAAACATCACAATGCTCGCAGGTGAGGACAAACCCGCAGCTACGGCACAAGACGAAGGTGCTGTGGCCGCGGCGGGGGACAAAGAGAATGGCCTGTTCCCCTCTGTCCAGCGTCTGCTGCAGGGCCTGGTGTAGACGGCGGCTGAGGATGCTGCGGTTGCCGGCTTGGAGCTCCTGGCGCATGTCCACCAGCTCCAGTTGGGGCAGGGTGGCCGGGATCCCAGCTTGGGGGATGCGCTGCGGCAGGGCCAGCCGGATCCACCGCTGCGGATCCTGCAGATGGGCGGCATAGGTTTCCACCGCTGGGGTTGCACTGCCCAGGACCAGGGGACAACCGGCCAGCTCGGCCCGCCACTCGGCCACCTGACGGGCGTGGTAGCAGGGCTGGGGCTGATCCTGCTTGAAGCTGTCGTCGTGCTCTTCGTCCAAGACGATCAGGCCCAGCTTGGACAAGGGGGCAAACACCGCCGAGCGGGTGCCGATCACCACTTGGGGGGTGGAGGACAGCATCTGCCGCCAGGTGTCGTAGCGCTCGCCTTCCGAGAGGCCGCTGTGGTAGGCCCACACCTGGGATCGCAGCCGCGCCCGAAACCGATCCATCAGTTGCGGGGTAAGGCCGATCTCGGGCACCAGCACCAGCGCCGACCGTCCTTGCTGCAGCACCTGGGCGATCACCTGCAGGTACACTTCCGTTTTCCCAGAACCGGTGACCCCGTGCAGTAAAAACCGCTGGAACCGGCCCAAAGCTTGCCGGATCGCCTCTACCGCCTGGGCCTGGGCGGCCGTCAAGGGCCTGGGCGGATCCCGCCACCCCGGCAGGCTGGCATCTCCCAGCCGCAGCAGTGGGCGCTCGTAGAGGTGGACACGGCCTTTGCGGGCCAACCCCTGCAGAACCGCTCGGCTCACTCCTGCCAGGCGCTCCCACTCGGCGAGCAGCAGCTCTCCCCCCTTCTGCTTGAGGATCTGCAGCGCCTTCTGCTGAGGGAGGCTCAGCCCCTCTGGGGAGTCGTCGGCCAGACTGGCGGCCAGTTGGGTCCTCACCCTGCCCCCCTGTTGCTCCTGCCAAAAGCTCTCCACCCAACCCCGTCGCTGCAGTTCCCGCAGGGCGAGGGCGGCAGTGGGCACCTGCTGTTGCACATAGCGCCAAGACAGCTCTCCCCCTTTGGCCTGAAGCAGCTGCAGCAGGGTTTGGGCAGCCGGCGAACATTCCTCCCCTTCGGCAGGGAGCCTGAGCAAGCGGACACGCCGCTGAGAACGGCTGAGCAAGCCGGGGGGCAATACCGTGCGCACCACCTGAGCCAGAGGGGTGAGGTAATAGTCGGCCACCCGCTGCAGCAGGGGCCAGAATTCTTTGGGCAGGATCCCTTTGGCCACCACCGCCTCGATCTCCCGCACCGACTGCGGATCCACCCCTGCCGGCAGCTCGGAGCGCCAACCCAAGGCCACCGCCCCCGCCATTTGCCGACCAAAGGGCACGCTGAGCAGGTCGCCCGCTTCTGGCGCGGATCCCTCTGGCACACGATAGGTAAAGCAACCCCCCAAATGGGGATGATCCACCCACACTTCCAGCCAGCGGGGAGGAACAGGCTGCAACACGGGATCCCTCACGGACGGGGCAGAAACCTCGGCAGATCGACCGCCCGCTTGCTTGCCCGAGACGGTAGAGGTTGGGCCAGGGGCTGAATTGTAGGCTTGGCAGCAGGGGTTGGAGACAGAGCCTGGCCAAGGGACTCTGTTCGCGTGAGGGCGCTGGAGGTATCGGCCCGAGGTGGGACATCCAAGCCTTTGCGTTCCAAAGCCGCCTTCAAGCTCAGCACATGCATCTGCTGCTGCTCGTATTTTTCTCGGAGAGAGCGGTTTTCTTCCCACAGGGCAGCACGCTCCCCTTGCAGGGCTTTGATCTGCTCTGCTTGCTTCTCCAGTTGCGTGGACAAGGTTGCAATTTCTTCTTGCAGATGGAGAATGGTTGCCTGCGCAGAGCGCAACTGTGGCTGCCAGTCGGGTTGGGCGGCCAACTGCTCCAAGGCAGCCTGCAACTGCCGCTCCATGGCGGAGAGATGCTGCTGGGCTTGGGCGTACTGTTCCTGCAGATGGCGGTGCTCTTGCTGCCAACGGGTAACTTCCGCCTGGGCTTGAGAGAGGGCCACTTGCAGCGCTTCGGCCTGGGCCTGCCACTGCTGTTGAAGCTGTTGCTGCGCCAGGGATCCCTGGCGCAGATGCTCCTGCTGAGCTTGCAAAGCCGCCAATTGAGCTTGGGCTTCGGCCAGGGCTGCTTCTAGCTCTTGCCGTTGTTCCCGCCAGCGCTGCTCGGCCTCGGCTTCCGTCTCGGCATAGCCCGCCAAACGGGCCTCGAGGTGTTCCCGTTGCTCCTGCCAGGCTGCCTGTTGGTCGCTGTACAAAGCCCGCAGGCTGCTCAGCTCCGCCTGAGTTTCGGCAATTTGAGTGCGGGCCAGAGAAAGCTCTGCCTTAAAGCGTTGCAGCATTTCCACCCGCTTTTCCGCCACATCCTGGGCTTCCAGCAGAGAGGCCTGCAGCTCCTGCTGGCGCTGTTCCCATTGACGGCGCTCCTGAGCGTGGGCCAAGCGTAGCTGCTCAATCTGCTCCTGCAGGGCCTCGATATCCTGCCGCTGCCGTTCATTTAAGCGTTGCCGAGCAGCAAGCTGAGCTTCCTGATCCGAGATCTGGACTTTCTGAGCCGCCAAAGTCTGCTGCAACTGTTGCAAGAGATGCTCCCGCTCCTGCAGCGCCTTCTCTTGTTCGGCCACCTTCTGGTGCAAAGCCCGCAGTTGTTCCTGAAGAACTCGCCGCTCTTGGAGCTCGGCTTCGGCTTTGAGCAGACGGCTCTCCAAGGGCTGTTGCTGCCTCAGGGCCAAATGGCGCTCCGTGCTGGGATCCGGCTCGGATGCTGAACAGCCCGCATGAGTCTCTGAAAGGATGGGATCCAAGTCGCCTGAGGAAGGAGCACGCATAGATTGAAGGAGAGATGAAGAAGCGGGAGCAAATGATAAAGTTCCCTGCAGTATAGAGAGATTTTTGGGCGGGTTCAAGCCAGAAGGGTGATCTTGTAAAATCTCCTGCTGCTCCGCACGGCGCGGAGTGCTATCGGCCTGTTTTGGCCGCGCTCTTGCTTCTGAGGTTCCCAAATCCCCGGACTGGGCAGAAGGGCTTGGCTTACTTTTTTTCGGCCGCGAGGCCCGATCCCGACCGGAAGAGGTCTCCCCTTGCTTGGGCGTGCTCTGAGAGTCTGCCACCTTGCCCCCTTTCATCACCCACAACACCCACCCCCGCCATCACGGACAGATGGCCCCACCATTCTAAACTGAGTCTAAATCTAAATCGACTCGGTCTCAATCCAAGCGTCTCTGCTGAGTGTAGAGGAGTCCCGCCCGTGCTCGGAGCTCCTGGCAGACGCAGGTCGGCCTCATCGTTGCAGGGGCAAATGCGAGGACTCGCTTCCACTGGCCCGAACAGGGCAGCCAGCGAGCCTGCGGAAAACCGTCTTATCTTTGTCCTTCATTTTGCGATACTGCTAGGGGTGATGTTGAGAATGACCGCACGATGGCGATGCAAAATGGAGCCAGGGATCCGCTTCAACTTCCTCAACGGCAGACAAACTCGGCGGGATCCCAGTTGAACCTTGCCTGTTCTGCCCCCTGTGGCCTACTGTTGAGCCTGCTCTGGGCTGTCCCTGCTCTTGCTCAGCCAGAAGCTCCCAGCTCCGCTGCCTCTGCTCTGCCCAACAGCCGCGAAATCCTCACCCCCCCACCCCCCCCCACCCTATCGATTCCCCCCAACCCTGCTGACTCCACCCCTGCGGCTGACCTGACTCTAAAGGGGGCTTTGACGGCTGAAGAATTGGTGGTGCCCCAATCCCCCTTGCAGGTGCGCATTGAGCGCAGGGAGGGCTTGTCTTTGGAAGAAGCTCTGGAGATCGCCGTTGCCCAGAACCCGGCTGTGCAGCAGGCCAGACTGGCCGTCGAGCGGGCCGAGGCCGGGGTAGCCCTGGCTCAAGCTGCCTTTGCTCCCACCCTCTCCAGCCGTGCCAACTACCAGTACAGTGAGGCTCCCTCTCCGGGTGGTGGGCCAAGGCGCGAATCCCATACCCTCTCGGCCAGTGTGGTGCGGGTGGAGTATACCGCTTTTGACAGTGGCCTCAGGGAGCAAAACCTGAAGCTGGCCCAAGAAGCGCTGCGCATCGCCCAACTGCAGCTGGAGCAAACGCTGCAGACGGTCAAACAAGCTGTGGCCAATGCCTACTACGATCTGCAAAGCGCAGATGCCAGGGTTGCCATCAGCCAAGCTGCCGTCGAAAGTTCCGAAGCCACCCTGCGGGATGCTCAAGCCCGAGAACGGGCCGGGCTGGGTACCCGCTTTGAGATTCTCCAGGCAGAGACGGAATTGGCCAACAATCGACAAACCTTGCTGGTGGCCCAGAACACCCAGCAACTGAATCGCCGCCGCCTGGCCGAACTGCTGAATTTTCCCAGCCCCACCGACGTGTTGGCCAGCGACCGCATTGAGCCGATGGGAGAGTGGGATCTCAGCCTGGAAGAGACCATCATTGCTGCCTTTGCCCAACGACAGGAATTGGAGCGCCGACGCCGAGAATTGGAGCAGGCCCAAAGCCGCCTGCGCCTGGCACAGGCCCGCAATGGCCCCCGAATTGGCTTATTCGCCAGCCTCGATGCCGTTAACGATTTCAACGCCAGCCGCAACAGTTTTGATGTTGGCTATTCGGTGGGAGCCAATTTCAGCTTGACTTGGTTCGATGGAGGAGAAGCGGCTGCCCAAGCCCGCCAAGCCCAGATCGATGGACAGGTGGCCGTGAGCAACTTCGTCGGCACCCGCAATGAAATCCAGCGGGGGGTGGAAGAAGCCTTCCTGACCCTCAGCTCCAGCCGCGAACAGATCGACTCGGCCAAAGTGGCAATTGCCTCAGCAGAAGAGAGCCTGCGCTTGGCCCGGCTGCGCCTGCAAGCGGGGGTGGGCACCCAAACGGAGGTGATCAATGCTGAAGCTGCCCTCACCACTGCCCGTGGCAACCTTTCCAATGCTGTAATCGCCTACAATCGCGCCCTGGTACAACTGAAACGGGCCATTGGCAGCCTTTGACTTGAGCCTTTCTCCCTCACTCCCAGCCCTTCTTCCAAAAGGAGAGGGGTGCTATGGATACCGCGACGAAACAGTTCTATTCCAACTTGAGCTGTTGTGACATACTCCCGCACTCATGCTGATGCAAAGCGCTCCGCGCCGCTAGCGCGAAAAGGACATTTCCTGCGCTTGAGGACTACGTCCCGCTGACGCGAAAAGAACGGGATGCCCCACCGCCCTGTGCTTGATGTTGATGGCCGCATGGTGGTCGCGCCCTAGTTCTAGCCCACAATGGGAACAAGAATGCCATCTGTCTTGAATCGCTTTCGGTACTCTTTGACCACACCGAGAGCAGTTTTGACTGCTGCCGTTGGGATTCACTGCAATCGCCCTCAGCCCAGCTCTTTCAGCCTTGACTGCCAGCATTTGCAGAAATTGTCCCCACCCAGCATCATAGGTGGATTTTGCTAGCTTCGTCCTCGCAATACCTTTGATATTCAGGGCTTCGTACCCAATATGCTTGCCCTTGCTTACCAGCCAGTTCGCTGTTTTGTCATGAAAATCTTTGCGCTGAGATAGTGGTTAGTGGATAGTGGTTAGTGGATAGTCACTATTCACTATCTACTGGTCACTATCCACTAGTCACTAGCCATAGGCGGTTTGACCCCTTCTTCTCGCGAGACACTGCCCGCTGCAGTCTCTTTAACCGCTTTTGGGCTCTGCGGTAATACTGGGGAACTGGAACAGACTCCCCCGCGTCGGTCACCAAAAAGGAGTCCAGTCCCACGTCGATCCCTGTAGTGTTTTCCAGCGTTGCAGACTCAGGAGTAAACTCAGGGACGGACGAATCTTGCAGGCTCAAGGTCACATACCACCCGTCTGCCTTGCGGCTGATGGCAGCGGTCTTAATCACAAAGCCCTCAGGCAAAGGACGGTGCTGAATTATCCGAACAGCATCGTGTCCTCGCCTTTTATCCCGACCCTTACCCTGGATAGTGGTGAGTGGATAGTGACCAGCCACTAGTCACTAACAGAAGGCGGGGCTTCCCGCCGGTCTAGCTAACAAAGCCAATCCCCAAAGATCGAAAATGGCCCCCTGGCTGCGCCTCAGCCCCTCCATCTCTCCTGCAGCTTGAGCTCCATCTGCAGATCCCGCGCCGGGACAGGGTCAGCTTCCAGTCTTGCTGCCCATCTCGGCAGCTTGGATCAAGGCCCTGGCTCGCTGTTGATCCAACTTGGCTTGCAAGCGCTCTTGCTTGTCGCTGCTGGTATTCAAAACTTTGCTTGCTTCGTCCAAGAGGGCCTGAGCCGCTGCCTTATCCACTTTTTCACCCCGCTCTGCTCGGTTGACCAGGACGGTTACCTCGTTATTTTCGACTTCTGCAAATCCGCCCATGACCGCAATGGCCAACCACTTTCCATCGGCTTTGACCCGCATAACGCCATTGCCGATGGCGGTCAAGAGGGGGGCGTGCCCAGTGAGAATGCCCAATTGGCCCGAAGTGGCAGGGAGGATCACTTCCTCGCTGGGGGCATCCCAAACCGTGCGGTCGGGGGTAATCACACGAACCATCAGCGTCACGACAGATCTCCTGAAAGCTTGAGCACTTTCGCGTCGACGGTGCGGAGCACCCTGGTTTCGATCCTAGCGGATTAGGATCCCTGCAGCTTTGCCTGGTTCCCCTTTTGTCTTTATTCTCTCGGGGCAGCTACACTTAACCTGGACATAACCTTGCCTTTACTTCAGACTGGGAGGCAAGCGCTAAGGTGTTGTCGGGAACACTTATCTCATGCCCCAACCTCAGCATTGACGGCCAGCCCATTGCTGTTGGTTTGCAAGGGGGAGCCCAACGACTGGTGCGCCCAGTTTTCCTAGCGGAGCCAGCCTATGCCTGAAGCGATGCCTAGCCATTTTGCTGCCGGCCTGTCCACACGGGAGCGCCAACTGCTGGAAGACCTCTACCGCAGCCGCAGTTTATCCCCCTACACTCCTGGCCAGGTTATCCCTCTGTTTCCTGAGGAATGGGTGATCGTCTGTCGGGGCGTGGTACAGTTGACCACCCTCTATCCCAATGGCGGTGAGGCGTTGTTGGGGTTTGCCGGCCCCTCCATGCCCCTGGGATCCCCGCTGACGATGCTGGATCCCTACCAAGCTAAGGCTTTGACGGCAGTTGATGTGCTGCGGCTGCCGGCAGCAGAGGTGGAAGCCTCAGAGATCCTGAGTCAAGGGCTGCTCAAGCAGGTGGTGCGTCGGCTGCGCCAAACCGAAGCATTGCTCGCCTTGGCCGGACGGCGGCGGGTAGAGGATCGGCTGCGCCAGTTGCTCTCCCTTTTGGCTGTGGAGCTGGGATCCCCGGTTGCAACAGGGGTGCGCCTGCAAGTGCGCCTTACCCACCAGGACTTGGCCAATGCCATCGGCACTACCCGGGTCACCATTACCCGTCTCCTAAACCGCTTTCGCCAGCAGGGCTGGGTTGCGGTGGACAAAAACCGGCACCTTGTCATCAAACTCGCCCACGCTCCGTAAAACCTTTAGAAACTGAGCAGGATCTGCTCCTAGGGCATGGCTGAAAGCTGGCAGTTTTTGGCTCGTAGTTAACTGCTGGGAGATGGAGCTGACGGGAGTCGAACCCGTGTCCGAGATGGGTACTGAGGGATCACTCATTCACAGGTTTAGCCTCTTTGACCCTCGAGGCGGGGATCGCCGTTTGGATCCCAGCGATGGGAGTTCTCCGCCTAATCTTAGGCTCTCCCTCGACGGAGCCGGAGTAGAGAGCTGCACCCGTTGGGGTTGTGATCCGCCCACTTAACGGGGTCGTGAGCAGATCCTCGAGCTCAGAGTAAGTTTTCGGTTACTGAGCCTTAGGCAGCCAAAGCAGCTGCTTTACGAGCAAAGGGTACGACGTTGTTCGCACGTACTGTTTTGAGCCTGGTGGTAACGGGATAAGCTCAATCCCGACCTGCCTCATGAACCCATGTTCGCCACCCCGTCGAAACCGTTACAGCCCCAGGGTTGACTTGAGTCCAGCATAGCAAGATTTTTGGGGATACGGCCAGAACCTTTGCGAATGTGACAGAAGCTTTGCTAATATGACAAAGCTGCAAACTTGGGTCGGTAGCTCAGCGGTAGAGCACTCGGCTTTTAACCGATTGGCCCAGGGTTCGAATCCCTGCCGACCCATGTCAGTCTTCCCCTTCCAAAATGCGGGGCACCTTGAAGAACATGTCTGCCCGGTCAGGGGCGTTGGCCAGGATCCCTTCGATATCGGGGTAGGGCTCGACTTCATCGGGGCGGGTGGGCAGTTCCATGTCCAGGACGTGAAAGGTGGGCTCTACCCCCTCCGTGTCCAGCTCCTTCAGTTGCTCCACGTAGGCCAAGATGTCTGTTAGCTGCTCTGTGAACTGGATCTCCTCCTCTTCGGTTAGCTCCAGACGAGCCAAGTGAGCAACATGTTGGACTTCTTCCCGTTTCAGCATCCTCTCCTCCGGCTCCCAGATTATCGACTTGACTTAGCCCAGGGTAGCCGAGATCAACCGTTCGCGTTAACGGAACGGAGTCCTTCTGCAGGAAAGCTCAGTACACCTCCAGGTTGGCGCGCCCGGTGGTTTTCAGCCAGTTTTGGGCCTCGATGTAGTTGTTGGGCGCAATGCGAATGGCCCGAATCCAGTACTGGGCAGCCTCGTTGAACAGGGCCTCTGCTGTTTCCTCATCCCCGGCTTGCAGGCTCAGCTCGCCCTTGTGGTGCAGCAGCACGGCAATGTTGTTCAGAGCAGAGCAAAGTCTTGGGTTCAACTCCAGAGCTTGGTGATAGTACTCCAGAGCCTTGTCCAGTTCGCCGTTGCTCTGGTAGATCAGGCCCATGTTGTAGAGGATGTAGCTGCGGTCTTCTTCCCCTTGCTCCAGGGCGAGGGCTTCTCTGTAGTTTTCTAGGGCCTCGGCATATTCTCCTTCGCTCTGAGCGGCCATGCCATCCCGGTAGTAGGCAAAGGCTTTCTTTTGCTCGGAACTCACCCCTGGCAGCAGTTTCAGGATCAGATCGGCCATGACGGTGAAGGTCTTGTCAATGAAGTTGTCGTTCTTCATGCTGCGCGGCATGGCTGACCCCTTTTAAGTTTAGGACTAAGGATCTCTACTCTTGCGTTGTATCACGCCCAAGGCGGGATCCGAAACACAACTCCATGAGGGCTCTGTCTCAGGCTACGGCAGGGGAACTGCAACGCTGCTGCAACGAGGCCACAAACGGCCTTGTCAACGAACTTCCGACCTGTCAAGACTGTGTCGAGGAGCGCTTGCTCAGGCGCACAGGATGCCACTGCACGGTTTCGCCGGGGGAAACTTCGATCTCACAGGCGGTGTCGATCAGCCGCTGTGCCTGCGCTTGAGGGGTGGGATAGCGGGCCAGATCTGCATCCACCAGGTGGGGATGTTCCTGCAACAGCCGCACGAGAAACTCCTGCAATTCCTCAGGGCTGAGAAATTGCTCCGGCAAGCCCGGGATCAGCAGCACATAGTGGTTGGCAGCACGTAACAGTTCGGGTTCTGAGTCTAACATGGTGTGGGGTTGGGCGTCTTTTTTCCATCATGAACCAACGGGTTGCGCCTCTCTTGATATCCTGAAAAAGACTTTCCTTGCTCTTGTCCTCCGTCTTGTTGGCGTTTGAGATCTGCTTTCCCTATGGCCAAGCCGCGCACCCTTTCTGGCATTCAGCCCTCTGGCGAACTGCATTTGGGCAATTACTTGGGGGCGATTAAGAATTGGGTGGCCGAGCAGGAGCACTACGAGAACTTTTTTTGCATCGTCGATCAACACGCCATCACCGTCCCTCAGGATCCCAAGCTGCTGAGGGAGCGTACCCGTTCGCTGTTTGCCCTTTATTTGGCCTGCGGTCTCAGCCTGGAGCATTGCGTGCTATTCGTCCAGTCCCACGTGCCTGCCCATACGGAGCTGGCCTGGCTGTTCAACACCATCACCCCCATGAACTGGGCGGAGCGCATGATCCAATACAAGGAGAAGAAGGAAAAACAGGGGGAGGAGACCAGCGTTGGCTTGTTCAGCTACCCGATTTTGCAGGCGGCAGATATTTTGCTCTACCAGCCCAAGTATGTGCCGGTGGGGGAGGATCAGCGGCAGCATATTGAGCTGTGTCGGGATATTGCCCGCCGCTTCAATGACCGTTTTGGAGAGGTGTTTCTGATCCCGGAGGCCCTGATTCGTCCGGAGGGGGCGCGGGTAATGAGCTTGACCGATGGTACGCGCAAGATGTCCAAGTCGGATCCCTCGGATTTCAGCCGTATTCATCTGCTGGATGACCCAGATACCATCCGCAAGAAGATCCAAAAATGCAAGACCGATCCCATTCGGGGCATTGCCTTTGACGATCCGGCTCGTCCCGAAGCCCACAATTTGTTGACGATTTACATGCTCACCTCCGGCAAAAGCAAGGAGGTGGTGGCGGCTGAGTGTGCCGAGATGGGGTGGGGGCAGTTCAAGCCCCTCCTTGCCGACAGCATCATCGCTGCCCTGGAGCCCATTCAGCAGCGCTACCGGGAACTGTGGAGCAACCCCGACCACCTGCTCGTTCTGATACGGGAGAATGCCGCTAAGGCCCGTGCCATCGCCGAGCAAACGCTAAAAACGGTGAGAGAGGCTATGGGGTTCTTACCCCCCTGAGGGATCCCTGCCCAAGCTTTGATGGGATCAGTCGGGGTTGCCATCGCGGATCTCGACGGTGCTCAAGGCGCTCACCAGCCAGTCTAAACCCAGCTCTGAGAGGATCCCTTTCCAGCCCAGGCGCAGGCGCTCCTGCCATTCTTGCCGGTGGTTAATCAAGTACACACAGACCAGAGTGATGCCCACTCCCAGCCATTGCAGCCGCGTCAGCGATTCCCCCAGAAAGGTGCTGCCAAACAGCAGGGCAAAGATGGGGGTGAGGAAGGTCAGGGAACTGAACTCGGTGAGGTTTTCCTGAGAGGCGAAATAGAAGAAGAGGGCATAGGCCAAGGCGCTCCCCATCACCGAAGCGTAGAGAAGGCCCAGCCAGTGGGTTCCGCTCAGGTGTTGCCATTGCTGAGTCTCCGTCAGTCCCGACAGCAGGATCAAGGGCAGGCTGCCCAACACCATGTGCCAGCCCGTCGCCAGCACCGGATCCGCCACCTCCGCCACCTTGGGCATCATCACGGTGCCGATGGCCATCGACAGGGAGGCCATCAACATCCAAACGACGCCGGCCCCCAACTGCAGGGATCCCCCACCGGATAGGCCGATGAGGCCAATGCCGAAAACTCCCAGCCCCAGGCTCAGCCAGCCCAGGGATCCCATCCGCTCGCGGTAAAACCAGGTGGCCATCAAAGCCACCGCCAGCGGCTGCGAGTCAATGAGCACGGATCCCAGGCCTGCCCCTGTCTCTTTCAGCCCTTGGGCCAAAAATCCCTGAAAACAAGTGCCGTCCACCAGCGCAAACGCCAACACCCATAGCCAGCCGCGCAGCCCTCTGGGATGCCAGGCGTGAGAGGCCGCAGAGCCCCGCCCCTGCCAGAGCCGAAAGGCCAGAACCAGGATCCCTGCCGGCAGCAACCGCAGAATGGCAATAAAGAGGGGGGTGGTCTCGGAGAGGGCGTCTCGCATCACCACCATTGCTGAGCCCCACAGGAAAAAGGGGGCAATCATCAGGAGGCGTTGCCAGATAGGCTGAAAGAACAGGTCAGACTGAGCCATAGGTGCTTCAAACTTGGAGACGGAAGTTAACCCCATGTTAAGCGCTGGGGCAGCTCAGTTACAAATCTTAACTGTTGATGCATATTATGCCTGGCATGGGATCCCTGGAGGGCTTTCTCAACCTGGACAAGCCGGCGGGGCTCACCTCCCACGACTGTGTGGCAGTGGTGCGGCGGGTCTTGCGCACCCGCAAGGTGGGGCATGGGGGCACCTTGGATCCGGCGGCAACGGGGGTTTTGCCGATTGCGGTGGGACGGGCAACACGCTTTTTGTCGTTTTTGTCGGGAGATAAGGTGTATCAAGCAACCTTCCGATTTGGACAGCGTAGCGACACCGACGATGCTGAAGGGCAGATCCGGTTGGGATCCCCTTGTCCTGGGTTGAGTCGCGAGCAGGTAGAGCAGTGCTTGCGGGAGTTTACCGGCGAGATCTGGCAGGTGCCGCCCCTCTACAGCGCCCTTAAGCGCCAGGGGAAAAAGCTCTACCAGTTGGCCCGTGCCGGCGTGGAGGCTGCGGAACTCCAGTTGGAGCCGCGGCGGGTGGTCATTCGGCAACTGCGCATCCTGGGCTGGCGAGCCGGAGACTTTCCGGAAGTGGATCTGGAAGTTGCCTGTGGCCCCGGCACCTACATTCGTGCCCTTGCCCGCGATGTGGGGGAAAAATTGGGCTGTGGAGGGCTGATGAGCCGGCTGCGACGGCTGCAAAGTGGCCCCTTTCGCATCGCAGAAAGCCTGCCCCTGGAGAAATGGCGGGGATCCGCGGATCCCGCTGCTGCCCTGCTGCCCATCGAGTGGGGATTTGCCGATTGGGGTGCGGTACAGCTCTCTTCCGCCGAAGCGAAGCAGTGGCTGCAGGGTCGGGCCATTCTCCTCGACCGGCCCATTATCGGTGCCCCTACTTTGCGGGTGCTGGATGAGGAGGGCAAGTTTTTGGGCTTGGGGTACGGTCAGGCAGGTCAGCTCAAGCCGCTGCGGGTGTTGTCGCCGGATCCCTAGAGTGTTGCAGAAAAGTTACATTTTCGTAACAACATTTGCCATTGTCTCAGGGGGAAGCGGGAAAGAAACCCTCGCATGCTAAACTTCTGAGGGCGAAGGGGAGCCTGAAGCGTCGCCGTTGCCGGGCTCTGGCTCGATTTTCCAAGGTTGACCTTTGGATGTTGTCCGGCAAAATCTCTTCTCATTTTTTCATCTCAAGCTACTTTACAAAATAAAGTCACAAGAATGGAGCTGGGGATATGCGGGATGCCGTAACCACGCTGATCAAAACCTACGACCTGACGGGCCGCTACTTGGATCGGGAGGCAATGGATGCGCTCAAGGCTTTTTATGACTCGGGGCTGCGGCGCATCAAGGCCGTGAACGTGATCAATCTCAACTCAGTGGATATCGTCAAAACGGCTGCTGCGGCCATGTTCGCCCAGGTGCCAGATCTCATCCGTCCGGGAGGCAACGCCTACACCACCCGCCGCTACGCCACCTGTTTGCGGGATATGGACTACTTCTTGCGCTACGCTTCCTACGCGCTGGTGGCTGCCGACAACAGCATTTTGGATGAGCGAGTCTTGGCCGGCTTACGGGAGACCTACAACTCCCTCGGTGTGCCCATCGCCCCGACGGTGATTGGCATTCAAAACATGAAAACCCGCACCCTGGAGCTGCTTGGCTCCGGCGAAGACTATAGCTTTGTGGCCGAGCCCTTCGATTACCTGAGCGCTAAGCTGAGCGAAACCGATATCTAAACCGATATCTAAGCGCCTGCTCTTATTCGTCGGCATAGGGGTTTGGCGGCACCGGTATCGGCTCCACCTGCTCGGCAGCGATTACCAACTGAGATTGGCCATCCCGCTGCTCCACGGCCATGCGCCCCTCCAGACGCAGCCAACTGTCGGCAGTTAACTGCTCTGCCTCTGGCCAGCGCACCGGCAAGCCCACGGGGTAAGCATCGGCAGCACAGCAGCTAACCAAAAACCGGGCAATAACAAAGTGGTCGGGTTGCTTGTCGGGAATGACGAACCCCTGCACCCGCACCGGCTGGTCTTCATAGGTGTAGGGATCCGGGTAAACATCCAAGGTGCGCACCCAGTCCAGCAGAGTACGCTGACGCGGGTCGAGCTTGGGGCGAAAAGCCTGCGGCTGGCTACGAGATGCTCCCAGATAGGGAGATACCCCTCGGTTGAGGGCAGTTTGGCTGGAGAGCGGGCGTGGCTCGACCCAAAACCCCAGCAGGGCCGTCAGGATCAACAGTCCTGCGCCCAGCCGCGGCCCCAATAGTGAGGCATGGACTTCAGAAGAGGCAACTTTGGCTCCTCGCCAACGGCCAATCCCCAAGCCCAACAGACACAGCCCGGCCAACAGCGCCACATTCACGTAGCCGGGATTGATCAACATCAGCAGGGTGCCCCGCCAGCGATAGACGATCAGCAGGATCCCTAGCAACATCAACCCAACCGCCTCCCGGTAGGCCGTATTGCCCCACCGCAACGGTTTGGACTCCGTCCCGCTGACGCGACCGACAGGCCGAGACATACCCTTGGTTTTCGCGTGCGGTTCCTCTGGATTTTGTTTTTCTCGAAGACGACCAGAACTGCTTTTGGGCATGGGTTGCAGCTTTTTCACACCACTCCGAGCCTAAGTTTAGCAATCCTCGCGGAAGTGCCCACTGCCGGCGTTGGGGAATGCCTGTGCTGCCAATTTCCCAGTCACAGGTATCGGGTTGCCCGAATAAGGCAAGGACTCCGTCCCCCTAACGCGAACAGCAAAACATTTCGTTTGGCTCACGTTCTTTGATTGCCGTCTTTACAGCTTCAGGGATCCCATCATCAATTCAACAAATCCAGCCACAGATAACCTCACATTGATATCCCATTGATAACGGACTTTGGCGTGATAGACAGGGTTGCAGGCTGATGTATAAAGCCTAGGGAGTTGCTGCAATTTTGGCAGCCTGCTCTACAGTGGGATAGACGCAACTGAGATAGCACACGCGAATGTTGGCAAGGATACCCACCTGGCTGCGGGGAGTCAGCTATGCCATCTATGGCTTTCTCTACCTGCCAATTCTGCTGATCGCCGTCTACTCCTTTAACCGAGCCCGCTTTGGCCTGGCGTGGACAGGTTTTACCTTCGATTGGTACCTTTCCCTGTTTCAGAATGCCCTGGTCTGGCAGGCCACGCAAAATACCCTCGTCCTGGCGTTGGTCAGCACGCTGGTCAGCACGCTGCTGGGATCCCTGCTGGGCTATGGGCTGTATCGCTATCGCTTCCCCGGTAAAAAGATCCTGCAGGGGCTGATGCTGTTGCCGGTGATCGTCCCCGATATTGTGATGGCCATCGCGCTGCTGCTATTCTACCAGTTTGTGCGCTTTTACACGGGCCTCTTTGAGCTGGGCTTGGGGACGATGATCTTGGCCCACATTACGTTTCAGATTGCTTTTGTGGCTATTGTGGTGCGCAGCCGTCTCCAACTTTTGGATCCCGCCCTGGAAGAAGCAGCCTATGACCTCTATGCAAACACCTGGCAAAAGCTACGCTATGTCACCTTGCCCTTGGCCATGCCAGGGATCCAAGCTGCCGCTTTGCTGGCTTTTACCCTTTCGATAGATGATTTTGTCATCTCCTTTTTTACCAGTGGGCCGGAGAGCCTGACCTTGCCAATTTTGATCTACAGCACGGCGCGACGAGGAGTTACCCCGGAAATCAATGCCCTCTCCACCTTGATCATTCTGGTTACCTTGATCTTGGTCGTGGGCTTCCCCCTGCGGAGTGCTCCGCACCGCTGACGCGAACAGCCGCTCCCGCCTGGGATCCCGCTAGCCGTTCTCGACAGTTCCCCCTCTCCCCCTGAGAGAGGTTGGAGATGAGGGCGTGACATACTCCCATCGCTGACCCTACGGGTACAGCGTGGGCTTCTCGCTTCAAAGTGCTACGCACCGCTGACGCGAACGGGGAGCCTACGCAAGAACCCTCCACGAGCAGACACGGAATGCCCTACCGCGTAGTTGCACCAGATTCCGGCAAAAGCCGTTTTGTGCAAGTACTCCCATCATACACCATGTGGGGGTATCTGTATCCCGACACTGACTCTACGAGTACAGTGCGGGGCTTAGCTACCCCCACACCCCGACAAGCTAAGCCTAAGTGTTGAAGTAGCGGGCTGCCGGATGGTAAGCAACGATGGCGGTGGTGGACTGTTCCGGATCCAATTGATCGCTTTCGTCCATGGTGAGGCCAATGCGCTCGGCCTGGAGCACCTGCAGCAGAACCCGTTGGTCGGCGATGTTGGGGCAGGCGGGATAGCCGAAGCTGTAGCGGGATCCCCGATAGCCCTGATGCAGGATCTTGCGGATGTCGGGGCTATCTTCGTGGCCAAACCCCAGCTCCCGCCGGATGCGCGCATGGCACCATTCCGCCAGGGCTTCCGCCAGGGTCACAGCCAGGCCGTGGAAATACAGGTAGTCGGTGTACTGGCCCTCGGCAAAGAGGCGCTGGGCATAGGCGGTGGCTTCTGCCCCTACCGTGACCGCCTGCATGGGGAAGACATCTACTAGGCCAGTGGAGCGAGCGGCGAAGAAGTCGGCGATACAGTAGCGGTGGCCGGTTTTTTGGCGGGGGAAGGTGAAGCGGGCCAATTCCCGCACCCCTGGAGAGAGTTGCGGGCGCTCCACCGTGGGCAGTTGGAAATAGGTGGTGGAGCCTGGCTCCAGGGAAAACAGCTCGGGGAAGCTGGCCGGGTCGAAGAGGATCAAAGTGTTCCCCTCTGCCTGGGCCGGGAAATAGCCGTAGACAATCTGGGGGTGCAGCAGATCTTCTGCCAGGATCCGCTCTTTCCAGCGCTCGATCACCGGCTCCACCTGGGTGGCGATAAACTCGGCAAACTCCTCCGCCGACTGGTCGCGGGGCTTGCGAATCTGCCATTGTCCGGCCACCAGGGCTTGCTTGTCGATGTAGAAGAAGACCTCTGGCCAGGGGATCTGATCTGAGGTGAGAACCTGGGATCCCCAGAAAGGCGGGATGGGTCGCTCGGTCTCCAGGGCAACGGCTTCAGAGCGGCGGGTGTCTTGGGACTCGGAGAGGGTGAGGGCGGGAGCAGCTCCCACGGTGGTCTCCGCAGGGGGCAGGCTGGGATCCGTTTCCTCTGGAACCCAAGAAGCCTCTTTCTGGCCGTTGGCAGAGGGGGATCCCAGCTCTAGGTCGTCCAGAAAACCCAGCCGGTCATCCCAGCGGCCAGCAGCCTTGGCCTGCATCAGCCGATCCATAAAGTGGAGATCGACGAAGGCGTCGCGGCCATAGATCACCTGGCCTTTGTAGGTCTGGCGGCAGTCTTCTTCCACAAAGCGGCGGGTGAGGGCAGCCCCTCCCAAAATGACGGGAACCGTGATGCCCCGCTCGTTAAACACCTCCAAGTTCTCCTTCATAAAGGCGGTGGATTTTACCAACAGGCCGCTCATGGCAATGCAGTCGGCCTTGCTCTTTTCATAGGCTTCGATGATGTTCTCCACCGGCTGCTTGATGCCCAAGTTAATTACCCTGTAGCCGTTGTTGGTGAGGATGATGTCCACCAAGTTTTTGCCAATATCGTGGACATCCCCCTTGACGGTGGCAATCAAAAGAGTGCCTTTGCACACTTCCCCTCCCACCTTTTCCATGAAGGGCTCCAGGTATTTCACCGCCGCTTTCATGGTTTCTGCCGATTGCAGCACAAAGGGCAGTTGCATCTTGCCGGCACCGAACAGCTCCCCCACCTCTTTCATGCCATCCAGCAAAAAGGTGTTGATGATCTCCAGGGGGGGATAGTTCTGCAGCGCCTCTGCCAAGGTTTCTTCCAGGCCAATCCGCTCGCCGTCGATGATGTGCCGCCGCAGCCGCTCCTCCAGGGGTAAATCTGCAAAAGATCCGCCAGAGCGCAGTTCCTTCCCGGAAACGCCCGCAAACAGCTCCGTCAGCCGCGCCAGAGGATCGTAGGTGCAAATGCCCGAGGACTCCGTCCCGCTAACGCGAACGGCGTTAAACTGCCGCCGATCCCAGATCAGATCCCGACACACCTGCTGCTGCTCTGCGGGGATCTTGTTCAGGGGCAGGATCTTGGCGGCACTGACGATAGCGGCATCCAGCCCAGCTTCACGGCACTCGTGCAAAAACACCGAGTTCAAGACCACGCGGGCTGCCGGCGAGAGCCCAAAGGAGATGTTGGAAATGCCCAAGAGAATGTGGGTCTCCGGGAAAGCCTGGCGGATACGGCGGATGGCCTCCAGGGTGGCTGCCCCGTTGGCCCGGTCTTCCTCGATGCCGGTGGAAATGGGCAAGGCCAAAGGGTCAAAGAAAATCTCGTAGGGCGGGATCCCGTACTCAACCGCCTGGCGATAGGCGCGCTCGGCAATCTGGAACTTCTTGTCGGCGGTGCGGGCCATGCCCTCTTCGTCGATGGTGCCGATGACCACCCCGGCGCCGTAGGTTTTGGCCAGCTCCAGCACCTTTAGGAAACGTTCTTCCCCATCCTCGTAGTTGGTGGAGTTGAGCAGACATTTGCCTCCCGCCACCTTGAGGCCCGCCTCCATCTTTTGCCAATCGGTGGAGTCCAGCATCAGGGGGATTTGGATTTGGGTGACCAGCCGCGAGACCAGCTCCCGCATATCCCGCACGCCATCCCGGCCCACGTAGTCCACATTCACGTCCAGGATGTGGGCTCCCTCCCGCACCTGCTCCCGCGCTAGGGCCACCAGGCCGTCCCAGTCTTCGGCGTTGAGCAGCTCCCGCATCTTTTTGGAGCCGCTGGCGTTGAGGCGCTCGCCGATGATTAAAAACGAGTTGTCCTGCAGGTAGGGCTGGGGCGTGTAGATCGAGGCAGCAGCCTGGATCCGTTCGATGCTACGACGTTTGGGCCGCAACCCCTGCACGGCTTCCACCAAGGCGGCGATGTGCTCGGGACGGGTGCCGCAACACCCTCCCACCACCGCTACCCCCAGATCCCGCACAAAATGCTCCAGGTGGAAGCGCAACTGCTCCGGGGTGAGCTTGTAGTGGGCTTTGCCGCCGATGTTTTCCGGCAGGCCAGCGTTGGGGATGCAGGAGATGGGGAAAGGAGAATGGCGGGACAGATAGCGGATGTGTTCGACCATCTTGTCTGGGCCGGTGGCGCAGTTGAGGCCCAGCACATCGATGGGATAGGGCTCCAGGATGGCCAGGGCCGCCCCGATCTCCGTGCCCACCAGCATTGTCCCCTGCACCTCAAAGGTGAGGGACACCACCACCGGCAGGCGGATCCCGCGTCGGGCAAACTCCTGCTGCACGGCCACCAGGGCCGCCTTGGTCTGCAAAATGTCCTGGCAGGTCTCGATGATCAGCAGATCCGCCCCACCGTCAACTAGCCCCTGCACCTGCTCCTCGTAGGCAGCCCGCATCTCATCAAAGCTGATGTGCCCCAGGGTGGGCAGCTTGGTGGTGGGGCCAATGGAGCCGGCCACAAAACGGGGCTTTTCCGGCGTCGCAAACTCGGCTGCTACCCGCTTGGCCAGTCGCGCCGCCGCCACGTTCAGCTCGTAGGCTTTTTCCGGGATCCCGTACTCGGCCAAAACGATGGAGGTAGCCCCAAAGGTATTGGTCTCAACAACGTCGGCCCCCACTTCCAGAAAGCCGCGGTGTACCCGCTCCACCGCCTCCGGCTTGGTCAGCACCAGCATCTCGTTGCAACCCTCCAGCTCCGGCCCACCAAAATCCGCTGCCGTCAGGTTCTGGGCCTGGAGGGAGGATCCCATCGCCCCATCAAAGACAATCACACGTTCCTGGAGATGCTGCAGGAAGGGATGGGTCATAGAAGTCAAAGTCAGGCAGGGTGTCATCGACCTAGAGTCTGATTTAAGTTAGCATCGAGCCATTTGCCCGGACTAGGCCGAAGGATGGATCCCTGGCCAGGGCTTCCATTCTGGCCATTGTTGAGGCGAATTTAACATTTTCTTTGCCTGCCCCGTTGCTGTTTCCCCCAGGTCGGGCTAATTTAGGGAAGACGTTTTGGTGTGAACGGCTACAGTTGCTCGCAAGTGTTCCTCCCAGGGTCACTTGCCGCCTGCTGTAGAGCGATCTTCTCCTCGCAGGTTGGAGTGGTTGAGGTGCTGAATGTTCCGCCCCCCCAGTGAAGTGCCTCGCACCCCGTCGCAGGATTGGCGAAGAGAAAGATCCACCTCTCGCCATCTTGAGAGGTTCCGCCCACCAAGATGACGGGTCTTGCGCCAGTTCAGTTGAGCCCCATGAGCGATATCTGCTTCCAGATTGACCCGAGCAATCGGTTATCCAGAAGCGGGCAGGCTTGCCTAGGGCAACTCAGGCTTTGGCTTGCGGATATCGGCTCCCTCACTCTGGCGTTGTGGGATGCAGCAGGGCTGCAACTTGCTCCTCTCCCTTTGGCGTCTAAGCTCCCTTAGTCACCTTTAGTTGTCTGTGATTAGGATCACGAGGAACTCAGCATGGCTCAAGCAAAGGAATTGGTGAAATCGGGTAAAACAGCTCTTCTCGAATCGGATCTGGAAAATCCACCTTCTGGCACCCTGGAGTTGGACACGGAGACAGATACCCTCGAGAGCGAACTGGATACCGGTGACACTGATGCTTTTGATGAGGATGACGACGACGAAGAGGCAGCAGAGGAGGATGGAGAGACTGCCGCCGCCGGTGCCAAAGGTCGCTCAAAGCGCAAGGCGGCCAGTAAGAAAAAGCCCTACACCGATGACTCTATCCGGGTCTATTTGCAAGAAATTGGGCGTATCCGGCTGCTGCGGGCCGATGAAGAAATCGAGCTAGCCCGAAAAATTGCCGATCTGCTGGAGCTAGAGCGCGCTCGCGAGGCCGTTTTTCAGCGTATGGGCCTCTGGTCAGACCCAGAAGAGGTGCCGGACACCCTCTGGGCAGAAGAGGTCAAGATGTCCTTGCCGGAATTTCGGCGGCGGTTGCATCGGGGGCGGCGGGCCAAAGAAAAGATGGTGCAGTCTAATCTGCGTTTGGTGGTGTCCATCGCCAAAAAGTACATGAACCGGGGCCTGTCTTTTCAGGATTTGATTCAGGAGGGATCCCTGGGCCTGATTCGGGCAGCCGAGAAATTCGACCACGAGAAGGGCTACAAGTTCTCCACCTATGCGACGTGGTGGATTCGACAGGCCATCACCCGCGCCATTGCCGACCAATCCCGCACCATTCGCCTGCCTGTCCACCTCTACGAGACGATCTCCCGCATCAAAAAGGTAACCAAGTTGCTTTCCCAGGAATTGGGCCGCAAGCCCACCGAAGAGGAGATCGCCACCCGCATGGAGATCACCATCGAGAAGTTGCGCTTTATCGCCAAGTCGGCCCAGCTTCCCATCTCTTTGGAAACCCCCATCGGCAAGGAAGAGGATTCTCGGCTGGGAGACTTTATCGAGTCGGATGGGGAGACGCCGGAGGATCGGGTGGCCAAAGTCTTGCTCAGAGAAGATCTGGAAAGCGTTTTGGAAACCCTCACCGCCCGCGAACGGGATGTGTTGAAGTTGCGCTACGGCTTGGATGATGGCCGCATGAAAACTCTGGAGGAAATCGGCCAGATCTTTAATGTCACCCGTGAGCGAATCCGGCAGATCGAGGCTAAGGCTCTGCGCAAGTTGCGCCACCCCAACCGCAACAGCGTGTTGAAGGAATACATCCGGTGACTCTGGGGCCCATTCCTTCTAGCTCTCAGGGAGAGCCGGGGCAAGGGATCCAAGAGAGTTCCCGGCCCCCTAAGGCAGACTGAGTTGGAACTGCCAACCCGCGCGATGGAGGATCTTCAGCATGAACTCGAACCAGACTCCGCGGATCCCAGTCTTTCTGAAAAAGCAGCCCTCTTTCTGGTGTTGGCCGCGGTGGGCGCCATCGGAGCTTTGGTGGCCAAGCTCACCATTGTCAAGCTCACCATTGTGGTGGGGCGCACCGTTCGCAAGGATTCCTATTTTCTCTCCCAGAGGGCTGGATTGGCGGATCCCTTTACACAGACTCAAGGACTGAGCGATTGCGGCGCTTCTGGGCAGCCTTGACTTTCTACACGGCCCTGCCTCTGGGGTGGGTCGGAGACTTGCCGTTTGAGGGCATTGCCGCCTGGCTGCCAGGGGTAGGTGTGTTGCTGGGCGGGATCCTCTCCCTGGCTGGGATCCTGCTGCAGATTTTCCCCAATCCGGTGCGGGCCGCTTTGCTCTTGGCCCTGTGGGTTCTCTTGACCGGTGGGCTACACCTGGACGGGGTGGCCGATACTGCCGATGGCTTGGCGATCAATGTCCACAAGAATCCTTACAAAGGGGATCCGGAACGGTCAACTGAGGATGGACAAAAATCTGACTTGCAGGGATCCCGTCGCCGTCTGCAGGTGATGAGCGATAGCCACACCGGGGCCTATGGGGTACTGGCCTTGGTGCTGCTGCTGCTGCTGAAATTTGCTGCCCTGAGCAGCGTTCGAGCTTGGCCCCTCTTGCTGCTGGTGCCCGCCTGGGGGCGTTGGGGCCAGTTGCTCGCCATTGCCCTGTACCCCTATCTGCGAGAGCAGGGATCCGCCCGCTTCCTCAAAGACTCCACTTCCCTGCCGGGATCCCTGTGGCCGGGCACTCTGCTTGTGCTGGCCATCACCGGGGGGTTGGGCTGGGCTGGGATCTTGGCTTGGCCCCCTTTGCTGCTCTGGACGCTGGGATCCGCCCTGGGGGCTTGGGCCGTGGGCTACTGGATCTACCGCCAGTTGGGAGGACACACGGGCGATACCTACGGAGCTACGGTGGAATGGTCAGAAGCGATAGCATTGCTGTGGGGATCCCTTATTGGGCCATCATGAATCTGATACATTTACGCTGAACACTGCTGAACATCACTGTTCAACTATGCAGCGATAGCATTCTGTTTGTTTCCATTCGCGTTAGCGGGACGGAGTCCAAACAGAATGGCGGTATCCCGCAAAGCTTTGAGTAGAATACCCAAAGCGCAGTTTCCGTGTCGTCTTACTACCAATTTTCTGCTTTGCTTTGGCTACCATGTTGGCAGACTCGAAAGTAAACAGAAAGATCAACTGGTAGTAATCCGTACTGAACATATTATACATTATTTTCAGTATAGTTGAGCTTATTATTGACTAGAGTCATGCTCCTGACCGTCCTGAAGACTTCCTTCCAGATTACCCTGGCTCCCCTGTCCATCGACCGTGTCCACCAAGAGGCCTACCATCCGGGCAATGGGGCCGTGGTGGTGATGAGCGGTACCGTTCGAGACAACACCAATGGCCGCCCTGTCGATTACCTGGAATACCAAGCCTATGAGCCCATGGCCCTGAAGGTCTTCGCCGATATTGCCCGACAAATTCAGCAGCGCTGGCCAGATGCCAACAGTGTGGTCATCCACCACCGCATCGGCAAGCTGCGCATTGGCGAGATCAGCGTCTTGGTGGCGGTGGGCACCCCTCATCGGGCCGAAGGGTTTGCTGCCTGCCAATTTGCCATCGACACCCTCAAGCACAACGCCCCCATCTGGAAAAAAGAATACTGGCGAGATGGCACCAGCGCCTGGGTGAGCCTTGGCGCTTGCGAGCTCTCTTCGGCATAGATCCCCCTACACCATACCCACTTGCTCAGCCAAACCCAATTGCTGGCGGGCTGTTTGGCAATCTTGCTGAATTTGCTGAATCAAATCTGCCACCGTGGGAAATCTCCGCTCTGGGCGGATAAAGCCCCGTAGCGCCACCCGCACCTCTTGCCTGTAGAGATCTCCTGTCCAATCCAATAGATGCACCTCGACGGTGTGCTGTAAACCGGCAAAGGTGGGCCGATGGCCAATGTTCATCACCCCAGGTAGAGCTGCCGCAGCAGCAGGCACATCCACCCAAACGCTGTACACCCCATCGCGGGGCAAAAACTTCTCCGGAGGCAAGCGGAGGTTGGCGGTGGGAAAGCCCAGTTGTCGGCCCCGCTGATCCCCTTGCACCACTTCTCCCGTTAGCCGGTAAGGACGACCCAAGAGCGCTTCGGCGGTGGACACCTCCCCAGTCGCCAAGGCAGCTCGAATGCGAGAGCTGCTCACCCGTTCCCCGTTGAGTTTCGTCTCCGGGATTACCTCCACCGGAATGCAGCGCTCGGATCCCCAAGCCTGGAGCGTTTGGGCGTTGCCGGAGCGACGGTGACCAAAGCAAAAATCCCAACCGACGCTGAGATGGCGAACGCGCAGGCCCTGTTCAAGTACCGTTTGGATAAACTCTTGGGGGGGCTGGCAGGCAAATGCAGGGGTGAAGGGGAGCAGTACCACCTGCTCAAAGCCCATTTGCGCCAACAGATCCAGCTTTTCGGCAGGGGGAGTGAGCAACAGCTGAGGCCGCCTCGTCAAGACTTCCTGGGGATGGGGATGAAAGGTGAGGACAGTACGTACCCCCTGAAGAGAATCTCGAATCGGCTGCAGCACCTTCTGATGGCCCAGATGCAAGCCATCGAAGTTCCCGATGGCCACAGCGGTGGGTCGCAAGGTTTGAGCCAGATCAGAAGTGATGTGCACTGTTCGGGATCCTAAAAACAGCCAACCAACTGCCTACCCCAGAGGCCACAGCAGGGCCACCAACCCACTCAAGCCCACTACGCCCCACAAGCTCCGTCGCAGGCGCTGCAACACAGGATCAATCTGATACCTGACAATCAGCCGATGCTGAGCCAGCTCCTCTTCTGACTTGGCATACATCGCCCCATCGTACCAGCCACTTTCTTCATAGGGAATCTGGGCTTGTACCAAGCGCCGCCGCACATAAGCCCATCCCAAGTAGAGATGGAGCAACACCAGGCCGAGCAAGACATTGGCCCCCAGCACCGACCCAGAGACAAAGTGGCCCCAATCTCCGGCAAAGCTGCTCCAAACCAGCGGGGAAACCGCCAGCACAACAGCTCCCCAAACCCCAAAGATTCGTTTTAAGTAAGGGATCCACCCCAAAGCAGGCCAGGAAAAAGGAAAGGCTTCCCTCAGCTCTGCATATTGCCGGAGCGGCTGTTGCTCAGCGGGAATGGGATGGGAGGGATCCAGCATAGACCTTAACGTATCTACACAAAATGATATCGGTCGGGTTGGCCCCCCGCCAAGCCCATCCTCAGACCTCCATCTCTCGACGAAGACAGCCTAGAAATCCAGCCCAGGCATCTTCCCGATCAACCGAAGGGGAGCGGGGTATCGTATTTATTAAAGTGTGGTCGCGTCTACAACTTATCCCATCATGAGCGTCACGAGCGAATCTGCCGCCACTGCCGCACCCTATGTAGTCTTAAAAGAGCCGGATGGCAGCCAAAGAAAACACGTTCTCTCGGGAGCGACCGCTTGGACCCTAGGCCGTGATGAGGACAACGCCATCGTCTTGAGCGATCCCAGCGTTTCCCGCCAACATGCCCTGCTGCAATACCTCGACAACAACAGCATCTATCTCATCGATCTGGGCAGCCGCAACGGCTCGTTTGTCAACAATCGCCGCGTCAGCATTCCCACCCTGCTGCAGGATGGGGATCACCTCACCCTTGGACAATCCCAGCTGGAGTTCCACAGCGGATCCCTGGCCAGCTCGGAACCCAGCCCTGCGGCCAAACCTTCGGACACCCTGGTTTTACAAACCCGCTGGCTGATCTCGGTGGCGGTGGTGGATGTGCGAGGTTACGGACAACTGACTCAACAACTGGACGAGCGCCTGCTTTCCCAGGTGATGGGCGATTGGTTCCGGCGGGGTGGGGATATCATTCAGCAGTACGGGGGCACTGTCGATAAATACATTGGCGATGCGATTATGGCCGTTTGGTTCCATGTGCCCCAAGCCAACACTGCTTCTCTGGGCACGGAAGCGCCGGGAATTCACCTCGATGTGAAGTCGGTTTTGCAGGCCATAGCGAAGCTGTTTCAAATGACCGAGCAGCTGAACGGTGAGTTTCCGCTGCCTTCTCCCATTCGTCTGGGGGCAGGGGTCAACACAGGCTCGGCAATCGTGCGCCAGGTGGGCAACAACACCCGCCAAGAATATACGGCTCTGGGAGATACGGTGAATTTGGCCTTTCGCATCGAGAGCGCTACCCGCACCCTCAACGCCGACCTGGCGATCAGCCAGGACACCTATACCTGCTTGGCCAAACAGCTGGGGCAGGCAGCCGCCTGCTTCTCCCATCAGGCTGTGGAGCTGAAGGGGTATGCCCACCGCCATCAGGTGTACTACTGCGATGTGTGGTCTTTGCAAGCCGTTCTCAGCCCCTAGACTTGGATCCGACTACTCGGAGATGTCTTGCCGCTGTCTGCTGTCTGACAGAGCAAGGTGGGGGATCCCGCTGTTCTTTTAGAACCTCCTGCTGCTCCTGGAGCCGATAGGATCCCATTTCGATTGCACGAGAGCCCGGCCCATGAGTGTGGTGAATCGCCCCGAGGTGGTGGCAGAGCTAACCGAACTCTACCATCAGTACGAAGCTGCCCTGACGAGCAATGATGTGCCCACCCTAACCCGCCTGTTTTGGGATGGCCCCCAGGTGGTGCGCTTTGGGGTGGGGGAAAATCTCTACGGGGGAGAGGAGATCAAGGCTTTTCGCCAACAGCGCCCTCCCACGAATTTGGCCCGCGAGATGCTGCGTTTGCAGGTGGTCACCTTTGGGGAAGATTGCGGCTCGGTCACCCTAGAGTTTCGCCGTCCGGTGAACGGGATCCCTCGCTTGGGCCGCCAAAGCCAGATGTGGTACAGGTTCCCCGATATCGGCTGGAAGATTGTCTCTGCCCACGTGTCGTTTTTGCCGGAAGATCAGGGGGAAATGCTGCGCAAAAGCTGGGGATCCACCTCGCCCACGTAGGTATTCAGCCCAATGGCCGTGGCGATCAAAGCCCCGTCCACCTCCACCCGCCGATACTGGGAGATGGCCTCTGCCAGGGGCACATCCACCACCCGCCGATTTTGCCAGGCCACCATGCGGTCGTATTTGCCTTGGGCGATCAAGTCCACAGCAGCCACCCCAAAGGCTGCTCCCAGCAGGCGATCCAGAGGAGAAGGCGTACCTCCCCGCTGCAGGTGGCCCAAAACCATAACCCGGGTTTCGATGCCGGTGCGCAGGGCGATCTCATTGCTGATGTAATGGCCGATGCCGCCGTAGAGAGACTGCCCCAGGCTGTTGGTGTAGGTCACCGGCTCCCCCGACTCGGTGCGAACTGCCTCCGCCACCACCACGATGCTGAAGTTATTGCCCCGCTCTTTGCGGTCGCGGATTCTTTTGCAGACATTCTCCAGCTTGTAGGGAATTTCCGGGATCAAAATCACATGCGCCCCCCCGGCAATGCCGGCGCTGATGGCAATGTGACCGGCATCCCGCCCCATGACTTCCATGACCATGACTCGGCTGTGGCTGATGGCCGTGTAGGTGAGCTGATCTAGAGCTTCCACAGCCACGCTCAGAGCTGTGTTGAACCCCACCGAATACTCGGTGGCACCGACATCGTTGTCGATGGTCTTGGGGATCCCGACAAAGTTCCAATCCCCCTGCAGGGCCAGTTGCCGGAGAATGGCCAAGCTGCCATCCCCCCCCACCCCGATCAGCGCATCCAACCCAAGCCGGTGGTAGCCGGTGATCACCTCTGCCGAGCGATCCACCAAGCTGCCATCGGGCATAGGGTAGGCGAAGGGGTTGCCTTTGTTCACGGTACCCAAGATGGTGCCGCCGTAGCGCAAAATGCCGGAAACCCGCTTCACATCCAGCAGCTCCGCCTCCACCGGTCGAGCCATGAGCCCTGCCGTCGCATCTTTGATGCCATAAACTTCCATGTCGTAGTCGCGGGCCCGCCGCACCACCGCTCGAATCACGGCGTTGAGGCCGCCACAATCGCCGCCGCTGGTGAGGATCCCGATTCGCTTACGTTTGGGCATAGAGCTCTAGTTAAAGAAAGGTGAACATCCTGAACAGAGATAAGGGTCTATATCGCTTGCAGAGAATCCCTACTCAATCGCAAACTACGGATGTGATCCAGTCGATCATTATCCCAATTATCTTGGTTCAATCAGC
Source organism: Synechococcus sp. JA-2-3B'a(2-13) (assembly GCF_000013225.1). Taxonomy (NCBI): domain Bacteria; kingdom Bacillati; phylum Cyanobacteriota; class Cyanophyceae; order Synechococcales; family Synechococcaceae; genus Synechococcus; species Synechococcus sp. JA-2-3B'a(2-13). The sequence continues at coordinate 2,305,398 of NC_007776.1, read as the reverse complement.
TCTGGAGAAACACCTTCTGGTTGGGGGAGTGCTGAAAAAGAAGAAATTGAGGGATCCATACAACCCAGCAAGATCAGGTCAGCTTGCGTTCCCGGTGGGGTTTGGGGTTGGCGATCAAGCCCAGCCGTTAAGTATTCTTCACAAAAAGAATTAAGAAACATTGCCGCACAAGCTGCCGATTGGGAAAGACTTCTATATCTCTGAGGATAGATCTTTCCAAAAAAACTTGGGGGCAACAATCCACTCAAAAACTGAAATTATTTGTTAAGCAGGGATGATCAAAACCTGGTCAACCCGATGATAGGGATGAGGATAGAAATAAGGCATCCAGTCTGATTTGGGAGCAGTACCATGACTCAAACCATTGCCCAGTGTGCTCTACAAGGGGCCTCAGAGTTGCTCAGCCGCTACCAGCGGGGAGAGCGCCATTTTCCCCAGTCCTGCTTGGAGTATGCCTTCTTGAGGGGGGCCGATCTGCGAGGGGCCAATCTCGAGGGATCCGATTTGCATGGGGCTAACCTGCGCTACGCCAACCTGCGGGGCAGCAATCTGGCGAAGGCTGATCTGCGCTGTGCCGACCTGCGCTATGCCGACCTTGAGGGAGCCTGCTTGGAAGGGGCCAATTTGAGGGGATCCCTCTACAATCACAGCACCTGCTTCCCGGTGGGGTTTGATCCGGTGACGGCAGGGATGCAGCCCTTTGAATTTTGATTGGGGAAGGAGAGGGGATCCCTGAGCCCTCAGGCCAAGGGAAAGCGCTCCCGCAAATCTCGAATCACCGGAGCGGGCACCAGATGATCGATGGGGCCGCCCAGCTTGGCGACTTCCTTCACCAGGCTGCTGCTGACAAAACTGTGCTCGCTGGCGGTGGCAAGGAACAAGGTTTCCAGTTCGGGAGCCAGCAGCTTGTTGGTGTGGGCCATTTGCAGCTCCACATCGAAGTCCGACAAAACTCGCAAGCCGCGCACGATCACCTTTGCCCCCCGTTGACGGGCGTAGGCCACCGTCAGACCTGAAAACGTATCAACTTCAACATTTTTGAGATGGGCTGTAGACAGGCTAATCTGGGCCTGCCGCTGCTCGGGGCTGAACAGAGGGGTTTTGTTGGGGTTTTTCAAGACGGCGACAATCACCTTAGAAAAGAGACGACTGGCCCGCTCGATAACATCGAGATGTCCAAGGGTAATGGGGTCAAAGCTGCCGGGGTAGAGGGCGATCATGGCCAACCTCGTGCTATTCCTCACCCTACCTGGTCTCGGGCCCAAGCCAAATAGGTTGTGCTCACTTGAGTGGCTGCCAGAGCCAGGATCTCGGGCTCAGCGTAGGGGTGCAGCTCTCGCAGCCGTTGTTCCAGGCGGGGGTAGGCAGTTGCGGGCAATTTGAGCAGGATGAGGAACTCGGCATCGGTCTGCAGGGATCCCTGCCAACGATAGTAGGACGTGATCCCGGGCAAGACCTGGGCACAGGCCACATAACGTTCGGCCACCAGGGTATGGGCCAAGCGATGGGCCTCGGCTTCGGATCCCACCGTGGTCATGACAACCGCGAGGGTATCGGGTGTGGTCTTATCGTCCATGCGGGGCAGTGGTTAACCAAGCGGTTCCTCCCTATCCTATCGCCCGCCAAGCTAGACGCTCCTAGCTCAACGGGGGCCTAGATTTGCCGAAATAGGGTCGCTTCTGGTGCCAGCGCCAGGCAGTTTGAATGATCTCGGCCAGGTCGGTGTAGAGAGGTTTCCAGTTGAGATCCCGAAAGATGGCACCGGCATCGCCCACCAAGCGCGGGGGATCCCCAGGTCGACGTGCTCCCATTTGCACCGGGATCCGCTTTCCGGTCACGGCTGCTGCGGTGGCAATGACCTCTTTGACGGAAAAGCCTCGGCCATTGCCCAGGTTGTAGGCTGGTTGTATGGGCCGGCCAGAGGCCAGCGCTTCTATTGCCAACACGTGGGCTTGCGCCAGGTCGGTGACATGGATGTAGTCTCGGATACAGGTGCCATCGGGGGTATCGTAGTCATCTCCAAAAACCGTGATGTGAAGACGTTGGCCGCCGGCGACCTCCAACACCAAGGGGATCAGGTGGGTTTCCGGGTCGTGGGCCTCCCCAATTTCGCCATCGGGATCGGCTCCGGCGGCATTGAAGTAGCGCAGGCTAATGGATCGGATCCCGTGGGCAACCTGGAAATCTTGCAAGATCTGCTCCACCATCAGCTTGCTCTGGCCGTAGGGGTTGATGGGACGTTGCGGATGACTTTCGGGAATAGGAATCCGCTCTGGCACCCCATAAGTGGCACAGGTGCTGGAGAACACTATGTAAGGGATCCCGTGATCCCGCATGGCCTCCAACAAACTCAGGGATCCGGCCACATTGTTGCGGTAGTATTTGCCGGGATCCTTGACCGACTCGCCCACATAGGCATAGGCAGCAAAGTGGATCACCCCTTCCGGGCGATAGTGTTGGATGACTTGATCAAGCCGCTGGCGGTCGGCGAGATCCCCAATCTCCAACGGCCCCCAGCGAACTGCCCAGGGGTGCCCGTAAACCAAGTTGTCGTAAGTGATGGGCAGATGGCCAGAGGCCGCCAGAGCTTTGCAGGTGTGGCTGCCGATGTAGCCCGCCCCGCCGGTAACCAGGAGACGCATAGGCAAACGTCAGATGGAAGATCCCACCCAGGATAAAGGCTGCCGACGGGATCCCTTCAAGCTCCAAAAGCTTCTTTGGCGGCGTACATGACCTCCACACTGATCTCGGTCAAGCCTCGTTCGCGGGCAAATTTTTCGGTGTTGCGTTTAACCTTGCCGCGCACAAAGCCGGGCACCTTGTCCAGCTCCGCCTGGGCTTCCCGCGTCCAGATGAGGTCGGAATCGGCGCTCAGGCTCTTGTGAATCACCTCCTTGGTGTCGTGGCCACCGAAGATCTCCAACAGGTGATCTTCCATGCCCAGGGTAAAGGAGTTGTAGATCAAGTCCACAATTTGGTTGGCGCCCTCGTAGCCCAAAAAGGGCCGGTAGCCGATAGGGAAATCCTGCACGTGGATGGGGGCCGAGATGACCCCACAAGGGATCCGCAGCCGTTTGCCCACATGCCGCTCCATCTGGGTGCCGAAAATCGCGGCAGGTTCCGCCTGGGCAATGGCGTCCGCCACGCGGGTGTGATCCTCCGTCATCAAGATCTGATCGCAATATTCCCCCACCTCTGCCTGGAACCACTCTCCATCGTAGGTGCAATAGCTGCCCGCCCACACCACGTGGATCCCCATCTCGCGGGCCAGGATTTTGGTGATGGCCGCCGCGTGGGTGGAATCCCCGAAGACCACCGCTTTTTTGCCGGTTAGGTTTTGGCAGTCGATGGAGCGGGAAAACCAGGCCGCTTGGGAAATGTGCAGCGTTTGCTCCTGGATGTAGGCTTCATAATCGACAGGGATCCCTTGCTCGTTTAGGATCTGCTGGATCTGGCGGATGAAGCGAGCCGTTTCCACCACCCCCATCGGGGTGATCTCAATGTAAGGCATGCCGAATTCCTGCTGCAGATAGCGAGCTGTCATCGGCCCCAGCTCCCGGTAGGGCACCACATTAAACCAAGCCCGCCCCAGGTGTTTGAGATCGTGGACGCTGGCTCCCTGGGGGATCACCAGATTGAGATCGATATCCAGATCTCGCAGCAGCGCCTTCAGCTCCCGCAGATCATGGGCATTGTGAAACCCTAGGCTGGAAATGCCAAGGATGTTACAGGAAGGCCGCTCCGTCTTTTGGGGCAGGCCGTCTAACTCACCGCTTTTGCGAGCTTTGGTGATATAGAACTCCACAATCTGCTGCAGGGTGCGATCCGCTGCCTGCAATTCGTTAACCCGGTAGTGGTTGACATCTGCCAGCACCACATCGCAGCGACTGGCCAACTGGGCCTGCCGGACAAAGTGATGCAGATCTTCCTGCAAAATGCTAGAGGTGCAGGTGGGGGTGACGACGATCAGATCCGGCTGCTCCTCGCCGTCTTTGCGGACGATGTTGCGAATCACCTTTTCGTCGGATCCCCGCGCCAACACCTGCCGGTCAACGACGCTGGTGGTTACCGGAGTAAAATCCCGCTCTCGCTCCAACATGGAACGCATCACGTTGAAATAGTCGTCTCCCAGAGGAGCGTGCATGATGCTGTGAACGTTTTTGAAGGAGCTGGCCACCCGCAGCGTGCCGATATGGGCAGGGCCAGCGTACATCCAATAGGCCAATTTCATGGGCAGCCTCTCATCAAATAAAAAAAGACAAGGACAAGATCGGTGATCCCAACCCACCGCCGGATGTGCACCCGCTGGGAATCTCTCCTGGCATTGTAGAACGCCCAGCAGCCGGCATCCCTTGGCTGTTATCCTCCGTAACTCCCAACCGAGACGCTCCCAAGCCAAACTCGATCAAAAGAAAAACAACCCTGCCAAGGCAAGTGTGATTACGGGGATCCCCCTACTCCGCCCAAAGGGCTTGTTCCATCCTAGAAATAGGAGCGATGGATACCCATCTGGCCCCAAAGTTCAAGCTGAGGAACCTCAGGGATCCTGACAGGTGAATCGGCTAGCAGACAAGAGCAGAGGAGTTTTTGTATTTTTCGTTACATGTTAACTTTTGGAGACAAAACATGTAGCTCTACAACGTTGAGCAGAGATTCTTGTTTACAGAAGCAAGCTTTCCGTTGGAGAAGGCAGACTAACAGAGGGAAGAGAGATGGCTAATGTTTCCCTGAATACAAGCTCGACACAGAGAATTGTCGATGGCTAGTAATTTTGCGCGCCGTAACCGACCAAAGGCTGCTGCTTCTTCAAAGGTTGAGGTGAAAGCTTATGGGTTCCACAACGATTTCTTGGCAACGTGCTCGCAAAGCTCCTCAGGAGCTGCCTGGTTCCATGACTTCTGTGCTTTTCAAGTCCACGGGTCGCCTGCGCGACTGGTTGCAGGCTCCGTTGCGTCCCATTCAATCGGCTATGGATAACTTTAGCATCCGCGATCCACGCTTGGCCCATTTCCTTTGCCAGTGGATCCCGGCCCGCTGCCCCTTTGAGCGAGATGTGGTGCTGTTTGGCCATAAGGTGATGCACATTCCGCCCATGTGTAAGCTCAACCCCCTCTACGACCAGGTGGCAGGGCTGCGCTTCCGGGCCTTGTCGTTTTTGGCGGAGCGAGGAGAAGACATTAGCCGTTACCTGTAAGGCAGCTTTTTCCACTAAATCTTTTTTCAAGGGATCCCTGGCCATCCAAAGCCTGCTGCCAAACTCCGGAGCGGATCCCATTAGAAGCGGGTCTCAAACTCGATGGAAATGACATTGTTGCCCTCGAGGTCGGTGCTGGCGCGGGTGAGGGTTTGCTTGTTGAGGCGGTAGCGGGCGCTGTAGCGGGTGGGCTGAAAGGGATCCGTTAGGTTGCGCTGCACCGAGATGGAAGTGGCTGGCCCCAGATCGCGGGCCACCTCCAGCGCTAGCCCTATCGAGGAGCGGTTGGCAGCGCGGGTATCGACCTGGGGGACGGGGCTAATGCGCACCTCGTCTAGGCCCAGGGTGTCCCGCAGCGTGTCCAGCACATCGTTGAGCAAGGCAGTTCCGGCCAGGCCGGCCACTCCCGCTTCGGGGTTGAGGCGGGCCAGAGCTGTGCCTCCCAGGAGGGCGACGATCTCTTCGGGGGAGCGGCTGGGGCTGCTGGAAAGGGCCAGAACCCCGTTGCGGGGATCCGCCTCAGCCAGCTGGCTGGCCCGCCCGTTGACCGTGGCGAAAATCTCGATGCTCTGCTGGGATCCCGGCAGGTTGCGGTTGGTGTCAAAGGGGGAGAGCTCTTGGGGAAAGCGATAGACCTCGATGGCCTGGGTCATCAAGCGCAGGTTCAGGAAGGGATCGAAGGGGTTGTCTAGGTCAAAAGTGGCGGTATTGGAGCGGGAGCGATCCAGGCGAAAGTTGGCAAGGGGCAGGTTGACGCGGCCTCGCTCTAGGGCAATGGTGCCCGCTGGGCGCAGATCCTGGGGAGTGCCAAACAGGCGCAAGGTGCCGGCAGCATTGAATTCAAACAGATTGGGACGCTGCACGCGGATCCCTGGCCCCAAGACCAGCTCCAGTCCGTTGAGCCGCGGCTGCCAGAAGGGATCCGGCGAAGTCGAGCCGGCGGCAGCTGTTGCGGCCTCAGGTTCTGCCCGGCGGGGGCTGACATCCACGATCCCTTGAGAAACCTCCAGCCGCCCCTCGAGCAAAGGTTGCAGAAGCAGCCCTCTGACAGCCACCTCGCCGTCCAGATGGCCAGTGTAGAGGTTGGGCAGGTTGAGCTGGATCCCTTGGAGTTGCAGAGTTAAGGGTGGCGAGGTTTCGTCCATCTGCAGGGCACCGCGAGAGTTGACGGGCAAAAAGCCTTCAGCCAAAAGGGATCCACCCCCCAACTGTCCCCGCAGCTCCTGGACTTGCAGCTGATTGAGGTTAAAGGCGATCTGGCCTGTGAGGTCGGTAATGGGCTCCGGCAGGGCTGCCAGCTTGAGGATCCCCGAGTTGACGCTCAAGTTCCCCTGCAGGCTGGGCTCTCGCAAGGTGCCGCGGATGGCCAGCTCCAGTTGGCTTTGGCCGCCTTCCCAGCGCACCTGGTCGGTGAAGAGGTTGATCAGGCGCAGACCGCCATGCTTGGCTTGCAGGGTGAGGTCGATCTGGTCGGATTCGGCCCGCACCTCGGCAAAGGGCAGGGTGTAGGGCACTAGGCCAAAGAGGCGAATGGGTTCGTCACCATTGGCCAGCAGGGCACCGTCCAGGCGCAGCTGCCCCCGCTGGTAGTCAAATTGTCCTCCCACCTCCCGCAGCGGCACCTGGTTGATCTGGGCGTTGACCACTGTCAGGGATCCGCGGGCATGGGGATCCCGCAGGTTGCCGGCCAGCTCCACGTCCAGGTTGAGATCCCCCTGCAGCTCCAGCTCCTCTGGCAGGAAGCGGTCCAGCAAAGCCAGAGGCAATCCTTGGATTTGCAAGGATCCCGACTGTTCCTCTAGGCCCAGCTTGCCCACAAAAAGGGCTTGACGTTCGCCACTGCGCAACCGCAGCGGCTCCAACACCACTGCATCTCCAGCCAGGCTGCCCCTGGCAGTAAGGCTTTCGATGCCAAACTCCTCTGCCTGCCAATTCTGGCCCTCAAGGTAAAAGCTGACGCTAGGCCGGTTGAGGCTGCCGACCAGGCTAACGCTGGCTTGGAATTCCCCTCGCAGACTTGTGGGCGGCGGGAAAGTGCTCCGCACCGCTGACGCGAACAGCGGATCCATGCGGCTGGCCAAGGTCTCCAGGTGGACGGCCAAGATCTGGGCATAGTACTCCAGCTGCTCCAGGAGAGGATGGTTGGGCAAACCAACCGGGTCGGTCTTTAACGCCGAGGCAGGGCCCAAGGGGGGCCGCCGGAAGCCGCGAGTGGTGATGTCTTGCCACTGCCGCCACTTAAAGGCAGAGACGATGTCTTCCAGGCGGCCCTGGCGGGTGCTGATCTCTAGGTTAATTTGAGGAACGGAAACCTCTGGAGTAGACTCCAAACCGCCCTGGAGGGGATCCGCCGGCAGCTCCAGGGTGCCGCTAGCGGTGTAGGTGCTCTCAAACAAATCCAGTTGGGCTTGAGCAATGGTCAGCCGGGGAGAGCCGGAGTCGCCCGCAGTCTGGTAGTCGAAATCCACCGAAAAGCCCCGTACTTCGATCCCTCCCAACTGCAGATCCGCCACCGCAGCCCGTCCTTGGGCGGCGCCGCTTGCCAGGTCAACTGCCACCTCCCCCTCGAGGGTTCCCTGCAGACTGGCCCACGGCCCGGCAGCCACCCCCCCCAGCAAAGCCAGAGGCAACTGGTTCACTGCCACCTGGAGCTCCTCTTGCCGGCGTTGGCCGCGAATTTCCGCCTCGCCCCGCTGCACCTGAAACTGCAAAGGCTGAAACTGGGGATCCAACTGCAGCGCCAGTCGATCCCGCTTCCCCCGCAGATCCACTTCCGTCCCCTGAACAGACCCCTGAAAGGGCCCGGCCAAGTCTTCAAAGGCCACATCTCCCACCTGCAAGCCCCGCAACTGCGCCTTGCCAGTCACCTGCAAGGTGTCCAGAGGTCCGCGGATCTGGCCGGATCCCTGCAGCACTCCTTTCACCAGCGGCGGCAGGCCGGGTACTTCTGCCAGCGCAATCCCATCGGTGGTAAAGCTCAGATCCAGGGATCCCACCTGCAGCGTCTGGGGATCCAAGGGGATCTGCCCTTCGACCCTGGCCAGGCGAGTGCCACCTGCCAACACCTCCGCCTCCTGGATATGCAGTCCGGATCCCTCCCAAGTCACCTGGCCGCGGATGCCCTCAACCCACTGCCGTCCCCTCGCTCCCAAAGGCTGCAACAAAGCCAGCGACCCTTGCGCCCGCAACGCCCCCAGGAAGCCCACTTCTGCTGCCGCCGCCCTGTCCAGCTGCGCCGTCAGCTCGCCAGAGAGGGATCCCGTCCATTGGGGGTTAAAGAAAGCCAGCGGCACATTCTGGGGGCTCACCTGGGCTTGCACTTGCCCTCCTGCCCACCGCCCCGCCACCTGCGCCTGCCCTCCTTCTACAGCCAAGACTGCCTGAGGCACCTCCACCACCCAACCGTCAGCCTCTGGCAAGAGCTGGAGCTGCCCTCTTCCGGCGATCTCTCCCCCTTGGGTTGCCCAGGTGGCCTCCGCCCGCGGTTGGGATCCCGTCAGCGCCACCTGCACTTGAGCGGAAACCGGCCCCACCCAAGGAAGAGCGCCCCGGCGGGGCAGGTTGAGGCCGTAAAGGGCCAGCACCTGCTCCACGTCGGCTCCGCTGACTTGAAGATCGAACTGGCCTGCCAAGCCGGCAGCCCATTGCAGCTGGCCGGAGCCTTGGATGCGACCCCCTGCAGTCTTGAGGTCAATTGCTTCCAAGGCCAAGGTTTGATCCGCAAAGCGGAAGCCAAAGGCATACTCCGACACCGGCAGGCGATCCACCTGCCCCGGCGAAAGCCCCCGCAACTGTCCCCGGATCTGCGGCTGATCCAAGGCTCCGGTGACCGCTACGGATCCCCCTACCACCCCCTCCACCGCCACCGGCAGGCCAAAGGCAAACGTCTCTTGGATCTGCTGCAGGCGGGCCGGCGCTACTTCCGCCTGCAAACCAAACCCCTGTCCTTGCTCCCAGACCACCGGGCCTTTTAGCTCGGCAAAGGAAAGCTGACCAAAGCGACCGCTCACCCCCTCCAGCTCCAACCCCTGCAAGGTAAAGCGAACGGAGCCCTTCACCTCTTCAAAAGGATGGGGCAACCTCTCCAGATCCAGCCGAGCCTGTTGAACCTGGGCCTGCCCCGTCAACTCCAGCGGTTGATCCCGCCGCCAGAGCACCTGGAGATCCAAGCCAGTTTCCCCCTGCACCTCCGCAAAAGGGGCCGCCGGCACCACACTGGGCAAGAGATCCAAAGGCAGACGAGCTGCAGAAAGCGTCACCGAACCGGAAGCCTGGGCAAAATCCGCCACCCCCCTGAGCTGCAGGGGGTACCCCCCCTCCCCCTCCCGAGGGAGCAACCGTGCCGTCGCCTGGAAACTGGCCCGCCCCCCGAAAAGATCCTCCTCTCCTGGCGGGGCATTGTGAGTCAGCCACACCTGCACCTGGCCCTGCAGCCGATCAAACTGGCGTCGCTCCCCCACCAAAGGGATGGCCGTCAGGGATCCCTGGCGCAAACGGATGTTCAGCCCATGCAAGGGCAGGGATCCCTCCCCTTCGGGCAGTTGAAACTGCACATCCGCCCAGCCGCGATCCAGCGTTTCCATCAGCAGCAGTTGCGGCTGGTTTAGGGTAACATTCAGCACCCACTGACCCGTCTGCAGCCAAGTCCAGAAATCAGGGCTGAGGTCGATGGAGCCGATACTGGCCAGATGTTCAACGCGGCTTTCTCCCAAGCTCACCTGCCAGGGGGCCAGAAACCTCACCTCCCCCAATTCCACGCGCCGGCGCATCGCTTGCGAGAGGGTTGCTTCCACCTGCGGCAGCACGTGATCTTGAAGGTAGATCCCTGTTCCCCAGGCGGCACCAAAGGCGGCAGCCGTCAAGCCCAAACCCACCCCAGCTAGAGTGATGGGGGAAAGGTTGAATCGTTGCTGCTGCATCTTTGGATCTCGGTGATCCTCTCCCAACCGCCTACCCCTTAAAAACCTGACAGGCTCCCAAAAGCCATTCGTGCACTGCGGGCCGACCTTGCCGGCACAGTTGCCCCCATCCTACCCAAGGACTCCTGGCTTGCCACGAGGGAACAGAAAGAAGAGATCCCTGCTCCCAGGCGTAATTCCCCCGAAGACCCCGCGGAAAAATACCGTCTCCCGCGGAGAACGGGGATGCTAAGCTATCTCCACACCCGAGATTGAACCCACCCTGGGGCCTCTCTCAGGTGTTCCCTTCTGTCGAGATGGTTGAAAGGAGAAGAGCCATTCCGGAACCCCTATCTCTGACGGTCAGCTTGCGCGGCAGCCGCGAGGCGCTGGAAAACTGCCAGGTCTTTCACCTGACTGGCCTTCTGGATGCCTTTTCCGAGCCGGTCTTTGTTAAGGTGGTCACCAAATACCTGGAAGAGGGATCCCCTAACCTGATCCTGGATTTGACAGGGATCGACTTCATCGACAGCTCTGGCGTCGGCGCCCTGGTGCAATTGGCCAAGCTGGTGCAGGGCCGCGCAGGTATCTTTCAGGTGGTGAGCAACCCCCGCATTACCCAAACGGTGAAACTGGTGCGCCTGGAGAAGTTCCTATCTTTGCGCAACTCCTTGCAGGAAGCCTTGGATCGCCTGAAGGAAGGAAGTACGGGCAGTACAGAGACCGCCTGATACGTAATAAGTATGGGTCTGGGAACCTTTTGGGGGATCAGTGCTGGAGCAGGGGATCCCGACTGGATCACGGTCAAAGCAGCCCGCATCCTCAGCACGGTCAACTGGGTGGCCTGTCCCCAAAATGCCGCCGGCCAGCCGGGCCTGGCCTATCAGATTGTGCGCCCTTGGCTGCGACCGGAACAAACCCTCTTGCCGCTTCGCCTGCCCTTTGTCACCCGGTCGGAAGTCCTGCAAGCTGCCTGGCAAGCGGCTGCCCAGCAACTGGCCCCACTCCTAGAAAGGGGAGAAGATGTCGCCTTCATCTGTGAGGGAGACGTGGGCCTCTACAGCACCTTTGCCTACGTGGCCCAAGCCCTGCGGCAGCGGATCCCCGCCTTGCCCATCCAGGCCATACCGGGGGTGTGCTCTCCCTTAGCCGCTGCTGCTGCCCTGGGATCCCCCTTGGTGCTCGGCTCCGAGAAATTGGCGATTTTACCGGCTCTGTTTGCCCTCTCGGAACTGGAGCAGGCTTGTGCCTGGGCTGAGGTAGTCGTCCTCATGAAAGTGGCCTCTGTCTACCCTCAGGTTTGGCAGTGGCTGGCCGAAAGAGGTTGGCTGCAACAGGCCAGCTTGGTGGTCTGGGCCGGCTGGCCTCAGCAAACCCTCTTCCCCACCCTGGAAGGACTGGCCGACTACCGGCCCCCCTACTTTTCCCTGCTGATCCTGCGTTCTCGGCCCCGAAATCAAGATTCTCTTAACCTGGAAAACGAGCTACAGCTGGAATGAGTTTTCTAGGATAGGGAATGAGTTCCTTCCGGCGATTAAGCCCGAAGCAGGGGTTGGTCGTTGTTTTTTTGCGTTTATTTCTGTTTAGCTCAAGGCTCGCGCCGAGCCAGCTTGTTTCCCCAAAAAATCAGGTGTCCTGTGACGGAAAGAGGCTGAGGAATCCGAATCCAGAATGCTGGGATCCCTCATTGACCTGAACCAAAAAGAGATGAAAAGACCAAGTTAAAGGAATGATCCAGCCTGTTAAGAATGGTTGCCGCCCTTGGTGGAGAGATCGGCTATAGGTTAGATTATGGATGTGGTGATTCAGGCGAGGAGGATAATATCTCATCCCCATCCCAAACGCGAGGCACCGCTTCTCGATTGAATCAAATCCAAAATTCAAGTCCAAAATTCTCTGTCGGTCAACGCTTTGATCCAAGCTTCCGATCCGTTGCTTCGGCAGACTCTCCTGAGAAGTGGTTGTCTCGCTCAGCAGAGCACCTGGTACCTACGACAGGTTTTCCTCAAAGCAGAACAAGGGAGTTAAGCAGATAGCAGTTGGGCTTGCTGCACAAGCCACTGGGAAAGTGAGAGAGCGCTCTAGGTGTTCCTCAAATAATTCTCAAATAAAAGTGGTTTTGCCAGATCAACAAGCTCAGCCGGCTATTTTGAGTCTCCATTCATGAGCGAGTCAGGGTGGGAAAATCGGTGATCAGGTTCAGGTGCTCTCAACCTGCAAGCTCTGCGAGTCGGAACCAGCGCTCAGTGGGACAAGGACTGCGGGCTTTAGCAATTCGAGGTTCTCTCAGTTCATAGTTTCACTCTCACTTTCAGGAGGTTGCTATGTTTACCTTTCTCTCAAAGATTGCTAGAGCAATTATCCGCATATTTGCTCCTGCCAAGTCCGATCTGGTGGAAGTGGGTTACCAGCCCATCACGGATGATATCTATCGCATCAACGGCTCAGCCTGCCGTTTTAGCGATCTGGAGATCTCATCGTAAACCTCAGAGTCGGATTCTGGTGTCGGAGCGGCCACTGGCGCTGGCCTAGAAATTGGAAACAAGTTAAGACAACTGAATAAGTCTTAGTTAAGTCTTGGATGCGGTTAGTCCGCGTCGGCAGGGGTGGTTTTCCTCCCTGTGGCCAAGTTCTACCGGTTCAGTGGTGGCTCCCCGTGGGGGTCACCACTTATTGTTTTGTTGTTTGCAAGTTGTTTGGGAAAATAAGGAGAATGCTTGCGGTTGCCCTATCTCAACCTGTGTTGCCTTCCCCCGTAGTTTACCCAGCTACATCGAATGATCTGGATCCCTTGGCCGAAGTTCTAGCCCAGGTTTTTCATCCCCCCTCAGGCCTGCAACGCTGGATCTACCCAATTCGCAAGCTGGGCATTCGCGAAGAGTTGCGCCTCAGGCTGGCCGCAAGGGATCCCCACTACTGCTGTCTGGCAGCTGCGGTGGGATCCGAAGTGGTGGGCACTGCCGAGATCTCTTTGCGGGTCACAGCCTACGGGAAGTATCCCTACCTCTCCAACTTGGCGGTGCTGCCCGGCTGGCGGCGGCGAGGAATTGCTCGTCTGCTTTTGCTCAGTGCTGAAGGGGTGGCGAAAGGGTGGGGCTACCGCTGTTTGCATCTGCACGTGTTGGAAGACAATCTCCCCGCGCGGCAACTGTACGCTCAACTGCGCTATACCCCCATCGAACGCACCTCTCAACTCTGGCGATGGTTGGGGATCCCTCCGCAGCTTTTGCTCTGCAAGTGGTTACCTTGAATTGGCAAAGGAATTGGCAAAGCGGCAACATTGAGCTGGCAGAGTGGAGATGCTTCCCACCCCGCTGGCTTGCTTCTGCGCAGTGAGGCGAGTTCCTGGACTCATATAAAGTTATGTAAACTAGAGATGGGTTCTAGAGAGGTCTCGGAGGGGCAGTGAGGGAATTGGGCAGGGTTTTCATGGGATTGGTTGTGGGCCTGCTTGTGGGCTTTGGGATGACTCAGCCTGCCTGGGCCCAGTGGGGAACTACTCCTCTCCCGCCAATAGGTTCTCCGGCACCGGAGTTCGCATTGCCGGATCAATCCGGGCAAATACGGCGGCTGGCGGATTTTCGGGGGGAGTGGGTGGTGTTGTATTTTTACCCCCGCGACTTCACTTCCGGCTGTACGATTGAGGCCCGCCGCTTTCAGCAAGATTTGCCCAAGTTCCGGGCCATGGGGGCACAGGTTGTGGGCGTGAGCGCTGACTCGGTGGACTCTCACAGGCGCTTTTGCTCGGCAGAGGGGCTACAGTTTCCTTTGCTGTCGGATCCCGACGGCACGGTCAGTCGAGCCTACGGATCCTGGATGGGCGATGTTGCCCTGCGCAATACGTTCTTGATCGACCCGGAGGGGATTTTGCGAGAAATCGACCCAATCGTGAACCCCAGCCGCCACAGCGCTGAGGTTCTGGCCCAGTTGCAGCAGCTTATCAGGAACTAGCCCTCTAGCTTTCCGGGCCAAAAGTCTGCTCAAACTCGTGGAGCAACTCGTCGATCTCCTCCAGCGCTTGGTTGACATCCACGCGCAAGCTGCCCAAGTCTGGCTTTTCCAACAGCTTGGCTACCGCTGGCCGGCGTTCGCGGATTAGCTTGATGCGCTCTTTCAAGGCGGCAATTTCGGCGGCGTCCATAGCTTCAGAGACCTAATTGACTCTCCTAGCTTATCGCTTCCGCTGGGGGAGTGTCGCCTGCTGGGATCCCTTTCTGAACCACCGAGAGCCAATCATAATAGAGCTGCGCAACCTGGCACTCAACCCCGCTTCAGCTAGAAATTGCAGGAGCCCCGCACTGTACCCGTAGGTTCGGTGTCGGGAGGAATGCTATAATAATACTGCGGACACCAGAAACGGTTGTTTAGGGCACTGGTAACGGTCGATTGGGGGTGCAGTAAACCACCCCAGAGGCTCGTGGTTGGCTTGCTAACTGCAGGGCTACTAAAAGCCCGCTCCGTACCGCCTAGCGGTTGGTGTCGGGTAGTTTACAGGTGCTGACATGCTCCCCTACACCCAGATTGTCGCCCACCGTGGGGAGCACACCCACGCCGAGGAAAACACGTTGGCCGCTTTTGCTGCTGCTGTTGAAGTGGGGGCCGAGCAAATTGAGCTGGATGTGCGCTGTAGCCGAGATGGGATCCCACTGGTTGTTCACGATGCCGATTTGGATGGACAGCCTTTGGCCGCATTAACTTGGGCCGAGATTCGGGCCCGCAAACCCACGATTCCCACTCTTGAAGAGACCCTGTCACATATCAAGGGCAAGATCACCCTCGATATCGAACTCAAAGAAGCAGGCTATGAGGAACAAGTCCTTGCCCTCGTTAGCGATATTTTGACCCCCGAAGAATTTGTGATCACCTCTTTTTTGCCTCAGGTGGTGCAGCGGGTTAAAACGCTTTTGTCCCCGCAACCCAAGGTTGGCCTGTTGATCGAGGCAAAGGCTGAGGAGCAAGCCAAGGGATCTTTACTTACCCGTTGCCGGGAGTTGGGAGCGGATTTTCTGGCCTCCCACTACAGTTGGGTGAACTTGCAGTTCTTGGCTGAAGCTGAACAGGCCGGGATCCCTCTGTACGTTTGGACGGTGAACGATCCTGAAGTGATGAAGTTGTGCTTGCAGCCATTTGCCGGCTCAGTAGGACAAAATCCCGTTGTTCAAGGGTTGATTACCGACCGTCCCCAATTGGCTTTGCAAATTCGCGCCCACCTTTTGGCAGAAATAGAGGGGGCAAAACCCTAGACCATGGGCACAAACTGCACTGGAAAAGCCCCTTTTTGAACCCATCCTTGGGCTGTTTTGCAGAGGATCAGCAAGGACTGGGATCCCTGGGCACCGGAGTCCGAAGGGCTTTCTCCCACCGGCACCACCAAGGTGCCCCCCACCGCCAGTTGATCCAGCAGCACCATGGGCACAGTTGGGGGCGCTGCCGTCACCAGAATGGCATCGTAGGGAGCATGCTCTGGCCAACCTTGGTAGCCATCCCCCTGACGCACTTCCACGTTGCGATAGCCCAGGGCAGCGAGGGTTTGTTGAGCTTGAGCAGCCAATGGGGACAGACGCTCCAGGCTATACACTTGCCGGGCCAGCTCTGCCAAAACAGCCGCCTGATAGCCGGAGCCGGTGCCGATTTCCAACACCACCGATTCAGGCGTGAGGCGAGCAGCTTCTGTCATAAAAGCAACAATATAGGGCTGAGAAATGGTCTGGCCATAGCCGATGGGCAGAGGGCAATCCCTGTAGGCCCGATCCCGCAGATCAGAGGGGACAAAAAGGTGACGCGGCACTTTTCCCATGGCTTCCAGTACCCGTGGATCTCGGATCCCTCGTTTGATGAGCTGTTTCTTGACCATCTGCTCCCGTTGGGAAGCAAAAGGATCGGAAGCGTCTGGGGGCTGAGGTTCAACTTCTGGGATCCCAGCTGGAGAGCGAGAAGAATGTCTCCACCGGAAGGATGAGAATGGGTTGATCACCGATACACAACCTCCAGAAACGATGAGCTGCTCAGATCTGGACTCTGCTCAAGCTGTGGATAACACCGCAGCTGTTTGCTTTATGGGCTTATGGATCCCCGCCTGCTTTTTCTCCTTGTCGGCAGGGCCGAAGACAATGGCTGCCTATTGCGAGGATGGCGTGACCCCATTTCTTTCATCGGAAGAGAGGTTAAGGGTGAGGGAAAAGATGCCTGTGGAGCCCTACGCTGATCCTGGCTTACTTTTGGCAAGACTTCACCACTTGATGAAGAGATTGTTGCCGAATGGGAAGATGGAAAAAGTGAAACAAAATCCCTAGGAGCCTTTGTCCTGATCCTGCGTGGCCTTCTGGAACTTCAGATGAAGCTTACAGCCGGGATCCCCATGGGAGATATGGGATCCGGTTTGATCAAAATTGTAAAGTTTTGTGCGCAATCTGCCGGGGCGAGCAATCACCACCCTGGTTCTGCCAGCGCAAGATTTTATAGTGTTGATCCTTACCTTTTCCCCGCAAGGGGAAGATGGTGAATGGGGTGACAGGCTGGGAACTGTCCTAGCGACACGTGGGGAGAGAGGCTGGGTTTAATAGACTGTAAACGTAATTTACGGTACAGATCTATGACAACTGCTGCCGCTTCTGCTACTCCCACTGCCCCTGAGATGACGCTGCTGAACGTTTGGCAAGTGCTGGCGGAAGAGTTTGCCGGTCAAGTTGCCCTACGGGATCCCCACGCGCAGCCAGTTTTCGAGATGTCTTATGGAGAGCTGTTTCGCCGCATTCAAACCCTGGCGGCTGGCCTGCAGGCTTTGGGCATTTGCCCGGGGGATCGGGTGGCCATTTTTGCCGATAACTCCCCCCGCTGGCTGATGGCCGATCTGGCCACGATGTTCACGGGAGCTGTGAATGTGCCCCGCAGCGCTGTGGCGGATCCCAGTGAGCTGGGCTACATCTTGCGCCACTCCGGTAGCACGGCCCTGATTGCTCAGGATCTGAAGACCCTGAGGCGGATCCGGCCGGATGTGCAGGAGCTGGGCCTGGAACGGCTGCTGTTGCTTTCCGATGAGCAGGAAGCAGGGGTGCTGAACTTTTCCCAATGGCTGCAAAAGGGTCGGGAACACACCTACCAACCCCCAAAGCTGGAGCGATCCCAACTGGCCACCATCATCTACACCTCCGGCACCTCCGGTCGGCCCAAGGGGGTGATGCTCAGCCACGGCAACCTGATGCACCAGGTGGAGAACTTGGGCGTGGTCGTACAGCCACAACCGGGGAATAAGGTGTTGACCATTCTGCCCACTTGGCACTCTTATGAGCGGGCTTGCGAGTATTTTCTCCTCAGCCGTGCCTGCATGCTGGTCTATACCAGCCCTCGCTTTATCAAACAAGATTTCCAACAGGAGCACCCCCATTTTCTGGTGGCAGTGCCGCGGATTTGGGAAACCGTTTATGAAGGGATCCAACGGCAATTCAAAGAGAAAAGCCCCCTGATGCAGCGGCTGATCCGCGCTCTGATGGCCGTGAGTGAGAGCCATGTGCTCTCTGGACGGATAGCTCGCAACCAGTCGATTTTGCATTACGGAGTCAGCCCCTGGGTGCGTCTGCAGGCTCGCCTGCAACATTGGCTGCTCTGGCCCCTGCACCGATTGGCCGATGCGCTCATCTACCGCAAGGTGCGACAGGCGTTGGGCCCCAATTTTCAACATGCCATCAGCGGCGGTGGATCCCTGCCTGCCTACTTGGATCTGTTCTACGAGGTGGTGGGCATTTCCATCTTGAATGGCTACGGCCTCACCGAAACTTCGCCGGTGTTGTGCGCGCGGCGTCCAGACAACAATGTGCGCGGTACGGCTGGCCCCCCTCTGCCGGGGACGGAGTTTCGCATTGTGGATCCTGAAACTCGACAGCCGCTGCCCCCTAGAGAAAAAGGACTAATCCTGGCCCGTGGCCCGCAGGTGATGATGGGCTACTACAACAACCCGGAAGCCACTGCCAAGGTGCTCAGCTCCGACGGCTGGTTTGAAACCGGGGATCTGGGCTGGCTCACCCCCGATGGGCAACTGGTGATCACCGGCAGAGCCAAGGATGTCATCGTCCTACTCAACGGGGAGAATATTGAGCCCCAGCCGCTGGAAGATGCTTGTCTGCAGTCTCCTTACATCAGCCAAATCGTGATCGTCGGGCAAGACCAAAAGAAATTGGCTGCCCTCATCTACCCCAACCTCGATGCCCTCAAAGCCTGGGCTGCTGAGCAAGGGATCCCGGCTGAGGATGCCGAGCTGCTGGCCCAGCCCCAGACCCGCACCTTGATTTTGCAGGAGGTGCGCCGCCGCATCCAAGAACGCCCTGGCTACCGGCCCGACGAGCAGGTCAGCGACTTTCGCTTCTTGCCGGAGCCCTTGAGTGTGGAAAACGGCCTCATGACCCAGACGCTGAAAATTAAGCGCAACCCTGTGGCGGAGCGCTACGCTCACCTCATCGAGGAGATGTACCGATCTTTGAAGTAGAGCCAGCCTTCTAGGTTTGGGATCCCCGTTGTTGCTCCAGGTAGCGCCGGAAGGTCTCCGGTGGGATAGCCCCCCGGTAGGCCCCACAGTAGTAGAGCGTCAGCACTGCCTTGTAGGCCCAGTCGGTCGGCACCACGTCCGGGAAGGGGCTGGGCAGGGTATCGGCTTGGTTGGCGGCGCAGGCTTGCAAAATTTGCTCTGTGGTTAGCTGTTCTGCCAGGTCTGGAGGGAGTTCCCGCAGGTTAGCCTGGGCCAGAACCGCTCCCGGCAGGCACAAGCTGGCGAGGGTCGCCGCCCAAAAAGCGCGAGTGAAGAGGTGTTGCCAGTTCATGGCTGATACATTTACGCTGAACACTGCTGAACATCACTGTTCAACTATGCAGCGATAGCATTCTGTTTGTTTCCATTCGCGTTAGCGGGACGGAGTCCAAACAGAATGGCGGTATCCCGCAAAGCTTTGAGTAGAATACCCAAAGCGCAGTTTCCGTGTCGTCTTACTACCAATTTTCTGCTTTGCTTTGGCTACCATGTTGGCAGACTCGAAAGTAAACAGAAAGATCAACTGGTAGTAATCCGTACTGAACATATTATACATTATTTTCAGTATAGTTGAGCTTATTACTGACTAGAGTCATGCTCTAGGTTAGAGTTACCGCAGGCAGCAGCGTTCCTGCTAGGGGTGCGAAGCGCCCACACGGGGGAGCCTGTTGCAATGTTTTAATGAGTAGACAATTGCATGCTGCAGGAGGACAGTGAGATGAGCACAATTCCGCCGAACTTGCTGGACTATCAGCGCAGAGCTCTGGCGATGCGGGAGAGTTCATACATTGACTTTCCAGCTCATGTCCATCTGGAAACGATGGCACGTTGCAACGCTGCCTGCAACTTTTGTCCCTATTCTTCACTGGAAAGAAAGGGAGCAAAGATGGATGATTCTCTAATAGAAAAAATTGTCAATGACCTCAAAGACATTCCGCGTCTTCATCGCTTTCAATTAAGTCCTTTTAAGGTTAATGAGCCATTTTTGGATACACGGATCTTCGATTTGCTTACATATCTTCAGTCTGAGCTACCGCACGCTACCATCACCTTGACTACCAATGGCTCCCTCATCAACGAGCGGATTGTGGAACGATTAACACAGTTTCCCAATCTTGGTTACTTGTGGGTTAGCTTCAACGATCACCGCCCAGACGAATACGAGGCAACGATGAAGTTGCCCTACAGACGGACTCGCGAAAGCCTGGACAGACTTCACAAAGCAAAAGCTGAGGGACGCTTGCCAATGCGCATTGTGCTATCCCGTGTTGGAGACGGCACAGCAGCTGATGAGGATTTCATTACCTGGGTAAGGACAACGTATCCATTGTTCGAAGTTAGCATTTTTCCGCGCATGAACTGGCTTGGCCAGGTCGATGTGTCGCCTCCCACGGCACCGCCCATAGCCTGCACTCGCTGGTTTGACATATCAATCACGGCAACGGGTGTGGTAGCCCACTGTTGCGCCGATGGCCAGGCACGCTACCCCATAGGCAACGTTCGGGAGCAGCATGTCCTCGACATCTACAACAGCCCAAGCTATCGCCGACTGCGCGCGACGGTGGACAACCGTCTGCAGGTAGAGCCATGCCGCCGCTGCAACTTCCTTTAAACAAGGAGAGATCCATGGCTATCACTGCCATCGAATACGTTCTATTTAGCCAAATGCGGCAACAAAACGCTATTCCGCTTGGAGGCGACTGTTTGGAACTGGGCGAGGCCAACTGGTACGGCGACGTGGCTGTCGAGCAGCTTGGCCAAGACATTTATCGCTTTGCCAAAGAGGAAGAACGTACTGCCCTCTTCCGTCAACTTGATGAAATTACTCAGGCTAAGCGCCCTGGAATGCTGTTCGAGATCGCCAAGGTCTTTTGGCGCACCTTCTGGCAGCCACGTTCGATGACAGCGGTGGATCTTCATGGCACGGAGGCAGCTCTCAAGCTGGATCTCAATTTCCCTATCGAGTTGCCTCAGCGTTACCATGCTGTTTTTAACCTTGGCACAGCCGAGCACATCTTCAATATTGCCCAGGTGATGAAAACCATACACGACTACACGCTGCCTGGTGGCCTAATGATCCACGGTCTGCCATTTACCGGCTGGCTCGATCACGGTTTTTACAACGTGCAGCCGACCTTTTTCTGGGATCTAGCCCAGGCAAACAGCTACACGATAATGGCCTATCTCTACGTCGAGTATAATCCACTGAAGTTCGTACAGCTATGGAAACGCGAGGATATCCTCGAACTGGTCACTAAAAACCAGATTGGCCAAAACGCCTTGCTTTACTGTGTTCTGCGCAAGCCTGCTGAAGATCAACCGTTTTGCTTTCCGATTCAGGGCTACTATGCCGGCACTCTCTCCCAGGAGGCAGCAGAGGCTTGGAAGACTTTACGATAAGCGAGGGTGAAAATGAAGCGACTCAAGGAGCAATTTGCAGACAAAGCTAGCGCTGGAGTTGCTTGTGCCACGCATGCCAAAGGGAGCTGTGATCTTGTTCGATGAGCTCAACATGCGTCAGTTTCCGGGTGAAACACTGGCAACGATCGAGATGCTGGGCCTCCGCAATCTCCGTCTCTTTCGCTTCCCTTACGCGACGAGCATGTCTTATACTGTGCTCGAGTAAGTGTAGAGCATGACTCCTCTTTATACGGATCCCTGTCCTGCCTGTGGCGAATCAGTGGCTCACCCTTTTTTTGACGGAGGGGCTGCGCCACTTGCCACATTGGGCTGGCCACGTACTGAAGAGGAGGCACGGGCCATGCCCCCCTATCGGCTTGACTTTGTGCAGTGCCTCGCCTGTGGCCATGTCTGGAATCGCGCCTTCCGCTATGAGGATGTCCCGTACGGCAGTCAGCCGAACCTCATGTTCAACGCCGGGGTCTTGTGGAACCGGCATCTGGCGCAACTGGTCGATGAGGTGCTGACCCGCCTACCTGAGAACCCAACCGTGGTTGAGATTGGCTGCGGTTGTGGTCACTTTCTGCGGTCTTTAGCTGCTCGCCGGCAAGGGCGGTACATTGGATTTGACCCTCACCAACCGGACGACTTCCCCAGTGAGTTTCAATTTGAGGCGCGGCTTTTTGACCCTGTTGAAGATCTGCTGCACCTCCAGCCGGATCTGGTGGTGATGCGTCATGTCCTGGAGCACTTTAGCCAACCAGCAGCCTTCCTACAGCAGTTGGCATGGGCTGCAGGTTGCTGTAAAAAGACTGTGCGCCTGCTTGCTGAAGTGCCCTGTATCGACCGGGTCTTTGCCACAGGGCGACTGGTGGATTTTTACTACGAACACCCCCAGCAGTTTAGCACTGAGTCGCTGCGTGCCCTGCTACAGCGCGTCGGTGCAATTGTGAGCTTGTGGCACGCCTACGATGGGGAAGTGGTGTTGGCCATCGTTGAGCTGCAGCTACCGCTAGCCTGGCGGCTCCGGGCTGAAGCAGCAGCCAAATTTGAGCAAGGCAGCCAAAAGGCTCGCCGCAAAATTGCTGCCCAGCTTCAAGAGCTGGCTAACAGTGGCCTGCGAGTTGCCCTCTGGGGAGGCACGGGGAAAGGGGCAGCCTTCATGCACCACTTTGGGGTTAAGACCAATTGGCTTACCTGGGTTGTCGATTCCGATCCAAACAAAGTTGGCACCTATGTTGCCGGCGTTGGCCAGCAAATTGTCAGCCCAGAGGAGCTGAAAACGCAGACCCCAGACGTGGTCATCATCCCAACCCAATGGCGCGCCGCTGACATTGTTGCCGAGATGGCTAGGCTTGGGATAGAGCCAAAGCAGGTGCTTATCGAGCACCAAGGGCAACTAGTCGACTACTGGCATTCTGCTCATCCCTATGCCTTGCCCAAACTAGAGGGCCGATGATGGAGCTAAGCAACCTTCTGCAGCAAGCTATTGACCACCACCAGCAGGGGCACCTGGAAGAAGCAGAGCGGCTCTATCGGGCCATCCTGCAGGTTGCCCCCCGCCACCACTACGCCCACCACCTTCTGGGCCAACTTGCCCGTCAGCGGGGGCAGCCCCGGTCGGCACTGTCCCATTTGGTGACGGCAGTCAGCGCCAATCCAACGGTTGGTCAATATTGGCTAGCTTTGGTTGAAGCCCTGCTGGAGTGTGGTGAATACGGGGAGGCCGAGCGGGTTCTTGCCGAAGCGTGCGCCCACGGTTTGGAAGGGCCCGCTGTTGTCGAGCTAACTGCGCGGCTAGCGGCCGCCACCCTGAAGGGAGAAGCTCCCTCTCCTGACCCTCTGCCAGCAACGCAGCCCCCCACCGAGGAAGAAGCCAGCGAGCTACAGGAAGCAGCAGCTGCCTACAACAGTGGCAACCTAGCCCTTGTTTTGGAAAAAGCCCAGCGGCTACTTGCCAAAAACCCAGGTCTTGCCCTGGCCTGGGCCATTATTGCCCAGGTGCGCTGGAAACAGGGGGAGGCAGTGGCAGCGGAAGAGGCAGCTCGGCGGGCTCTTGCCATTGAGCCCAATCAGCGCGAGGCCCTGCTTGCCCTGGCCCTATCTCTTCATGCCCAAGAGCGCTATGAGGAAAATGAAGCTCTCTTCCGGCAGGCACTGCTGGCTTATCCCGAGGATGCCGAGATATACAGCAATTTTTCAGCTCTGTTGCAAGAGATTGGCAAATGGCCTGAAGCGCAAGCGGTTGCCTTGCGGGCAATTGAGCTTAACCCAACCTATGCCGACGCTTGGGTCAACTATGGAAGTGCGCTGTTGGGAAGTGGCGAAAGGGAGCGAGCTGCAAGCGCCTACCAAGCGGCACTGCAGTTCAACCCACAGCGGGTAGAAGCACTCTACTGCCTTGGACGATTGGCCGTAGCTAACTATGACTTTCCCAAGGCGCTGGATTACTTTGACAAAGCCCTAACCCTTTGTCCCCACTTTGTTGAGAGCCTCCTGGCAAAGGCAGAAGTCTACGGGTTTTCTGACCAACTCCAAGAAGCAGAAAGCTGTGCGCGCCTTGCCCTGCAGAAAAAGCCGCACCACTTCGACGCCCATCTAGCTTTGGCCTTTGCTTTGGCAGCTCAAGGAAAGGATGGGGAAGCTGAGGAAGTGTTACAGGCGGCCCGCCAATGTAGACCCCAGCCCTCCGATGCGGCCGAGCGGATCCTTGCCACCCAGATTGCGGGTCGGCTTCGCTTACCAGCCATCCCCGAGTCCCAAGCGGCCATTGCCCACTGGCGAGCTCGCTATCGGGAGGGCCTTAACGCTCTGCTGGACCTGCCTGGAACCTTGACCGACCCAACCCAATACTTCAGCGACCCTCGTTCCTTCTACCTTGCCTACCACAACGCCGACGACCGAGCGCTCATGGAAGGTCTCTGTCGGCTCTTTCGGGCTAAGGCGCCGCAGTTGAACTTTGAAGCGCCGCATGTTGCCCGCTGGCAGTTCCCTACAGGTCGGCGCATCCGGGTTGGCTTTTGCTCCCAGTTGCTTGTCAACCACACCATCGGCAAGCTCTACCAGGGCCTTCTGGTTCAGCTTGACCGTTCCCGCTTTGAGGTCATCCTCATCTACCCACCACAAGCCAAGCGTGACCAACTGCGAGCTAGGTTGGAAGCTGCTTGCGACCGAACGGTGACCCTCAGCGGTCGACTTCCCCAGTGGCAAGCACAAGTTGCAGCCCTTGAACTCGATGCCCTCTTCTACCCCGACATTGGCATGTGGCCATCCACCTACTTTCTGGCCTATGCGCGGCTTGCGCCTGTGCAGATGGTTAGTTACGGCCATCCGGATACCACCGGCATCGATACAGTTGATTACTTCCTAGGGGGAGATGCGCCGATGGAACCGGAAGGAGCAGAAGCCTACTACAGTGAGTGCTTGGTGCGTTTTACCCGCCTCCCCTTTTGCTACCAACTTTTCAGCTTGCCAACGTCAATTCCCTCCCGCACAGAACTGGGCCTGCCAGAGCACGGCCGGCTCTACGGCTGCCCTCAAGCTTTGTTTAAGCTGCACCCTGACTTCGACGCGGTGCTAGCAGCCATTGCTGAGGGCGACCCCGAGGGCCACATTGTCATGCTTGAGATCCCCGCCAAGGCTTGGAGCGAGCAGCTCAGGGCGCGCTGGGCAAAGAGTGCCCCTATCCTCAACGAACGGGTCTGCTTCCTGCCGCGCCAGCCGCTTGATCGCTTCATGGCTTTGGTGGCCCACTGTAATGTTTTGCTGGATCCCATTCATTTCGGCTCAGGCAACACTCTCTACGAGTCCATGGCTTACGGCAAACCAATTGTCACCTGGCCTGGGCGCTTTGCCCGTGGGCGTTTTGTGGCAGCAGCCTACGAGCAGATGGGGATCGCCGAGATTGCGCCTATTGCCCCCTCCATCGAGGACTATGCGCCCACAGCCCTTGCTTTTGCTCGTGACCAAGAACGCTGCCTCGCTTTTGCCAGCAAGGCTGTAGCAGCAGCCAAAACGCACCTGTACTTCGACCTAGGGGCGGTGCGTCAATTCGAAGCCTTCCTCCTAGCGGCGCTGGAAGCGGCTGCCCAGGGCGAGAAGCTGCCAAGTGGCTTCCGGGTGCCGCCTCCCAAGGGCGGGAGCTGACCTTTTTGGGAGGCTCTGGCCAGGCCTGGCAGCTTTGCTCTGCCGTGGGATGTAATCAACCCCCTCACTCTGGGATTAAGATGCAGAAAAACTGCAGGCAGGATGGCAAGCTGCCAATTGTCTCCCTGCATGGCCATGTAGAGCTGAGAGCGCGATAGGTCGAAGCCAATGAGTTTATCGCAAGGGCCGGGTTTTGATGGGGTGGATCCCCCGGATCCGAAGCTGATCGATGCCTGTGTGCATTGTGGGTTTTGCCTGACCACCTGCCCCAGCTACCGTGTAATCGGCAAAGAGACGGACTCGCCGCGGGGCCGCATCTACCAGATGGACGCCCTCAATCAGGGCCAAATCTCTCTCTCAGCGGCAGTGGTTTCCCACTTCGACAGTTGCTTGGGCTGTTTGGCCTGTGTTACGGCCTGTCCATCGGGGGTGCAATATGACCGCTTAATTGCCGCCACCCGCCCGCAGATTGAGCGCAACTACTCCCGCAGTTTTTGGGATCGGCTTTACCGCCAGTTCATCTTCTCGGTGTTTCCTTACCCGGAGCGGCTGCAACCGCTGCTGTGGCCTCTCTGGCTGTACCAAAAAATGGGGATCGGCGCTTGGATCCGAAAGGGTCTGGAAAAGGTCTCCCCGCGTTTGGCGGCCATGGAATCCCTGATGCCCCCCCTGGAGGTGGAGCAACTGCTGCCCAAGCGTTACCCTGAGCGGATCCCGGCGGTGGGAGAACGCCGTTTTCGGGTGGGACTCATTTTGGGCTGCGTGCAGCGCCTGTTTGCCCCACAGGTAAATGAGGCCAGCATTCGCGTCTTGACCCACAACGGCTGTGAGGTGGTGATCCCGCCTGTCCAGGGCTGTTGTGCGGCCTTGCCCCACCATCAAGGGCAACTGCAGCAGGCGGAAACCCTGGCCCGCCAGATGATCGATGCCTTTGCCGATTACGAGTTGGATGCCATTCTGATCACCGCTTCCGGCTGCGGACATACCCTGAAAGACTATGGCCACCTATTGGCCAGGGATCCCGACTACAAAGAGAAGGCAGCCCGATTTGCCGCCCAGGTCAAGGACATTCAGGAGTTTCTCGCTCAGGTGGGGTTAACGG
Source organism: Synechococcus sp. JA-2-3B'a(2-13) (assembly GCF_000013225.1). NCBI lineage: Bacteria > Bacillati > Cyanobacteriota > Cyanophyceae > Synechococcales > Synechococcaceae > Synechococcus > Synechococcus sp. JA-2-3B'a(2-13). The sequence goes on along the minus strand of NC_007776.1, from coordinate 2,279,140 downwards.
CTCCTCTACATCCGCTACAGCCGGAACCCCTGGTGCTGGTCTACCAGGATGCCTGTCACATGCTGCATGGGCAGCGGCTCAGCCAGGAACCCCGACACCTGCTGCGGCAAATCCCAGGGCTGGAGCTGCGGGATCCCGTCGATGCCGCCCTCTGCTGTGGTAGCTCCGGCGTCTATAACCTGTTGCAACCCCAGGTGGCGGATGAGCTGGGATCCCAGAAGGTGACGAACTTGCTCAACACTGGCGCCCAGGGGATCGTCTCCGCCAATATCGGCTGCCGCCTACAAATCCAGAAACATCTGCGCCTACAGGGCAAAGCCGGGATCCCCATCTATCACCCGATGGAATTGTTGGATCGCGCCCTTACCGCTGCGTGACGCTTTCGCGAACAAGCTACAGGGGCTGCCTCTAGTCCCCGATCTGCTGAACAATTGGTTACTTTGCGGAACCGAAATAGCCATTAAACTAAGCATGTTGGCCGCGGCTATGTAAACTACCCGACACCAACCGCTAGGCGGTACGGAGCGGGCTTTTAGTAGCCCTGCAGTTAGCAAGCCAACCACGAGCCTCTGGGGTGGTTTACTGCACCCCCAATCGACCGTTACCAGTGCCCTAAAAGCTGTTTCTGGTGCCCGCAGTACCATTATAGCATTCCTCCCGACACTGACCCTACGGGTACCGTACGGGGCTCCTGCAATTTCTATCTGAATGCTGCTTGGATTCCGCACCCGCTTAGAGCTGAATAACCGGCAGAAGACCCTAGCCGCTCAGCACGCTGGGGTAGCCCGTCACGCCTACAACTGGGGCCTGGCCATCTGTCGGCAAGCCCTGGAGAACCGGCAGAAACTCCCCACCGCCATTGACCTGCACAAGCGCCTGGTAGCCGAGGTTAAGAAGGAAAACCCCTGGTACTACCAGGTCTCCAAATGCGCTCCTCAGCAGGCATTACGCAACTTGGAGCAAGCCTTTAAGCGCTGGCGGGGTGGGTTGGGGAAGTTCCCCCGCTTCAAACGCAAGGGAGTGCGAGACAGCTTTTACCTAGAAGGCAGCATCCGCATTTCTGGCGACCGCATCAAGGTGCCTATCTTCGGTTGGCTGCGCTGTGCAGAGTTACTTCCGGCGACCACACCCAAGAACGTGGTCATCAGTCTTCGCGCCGGACACTGGTACATCTCCTTCAAATATGAAGCTCCAGCGCCTCAAGTGGAGAAGACCGGGGAAGTTGTGGGAGTGGACTTAGGGATCCATCACTTGGCCACCTGCTCCGACGGGGAAGTATTCGAGAATCCAAAGCCCTACCGTAAGGCGAGGAGGCGTCTGACCAAACTGCAACGGCGGCTGAGTCGCAAGCAGAAGGGATCCGCTAACCGTAAGAAGGCGGTGGTGCAGTTAGGCAGGGCCCACAAGCGGGTGGCAGACATTCGGCAAGACAATCTGCACAAGCTAACGACTTACCTGGCCAAGAAGTATCGGGTGGTGGTGATTGAGGGCTTGCAGGTGAAGAACCTGCTTAAGAACCGCAAGTTGGCAGGAGCGCTGTCAGACTGTGGGTTCTACGAGTTTCGGCGACAGCTAGAGTACAAGGCCCAACTCTACGGCTGTCAGGTGGTGGTGGCGGATAGGTTTTATCCGTCCAGCCAACTGTGTTCAGGGTGTGGCCACAAACAGAAGATGCCACTCAGCGAGCGGGTATTTCGCTGCCCGTGTTGTGGTCTGGAGCTAGACCGCGACTTGAATGCAGCCATCAACCTAGCCCAGTGGTATCTAACTACCTGCAGCTCGCGGGGAAGTAACGCCTGTGGAGATCCCTCTGGCGGGGCGGTGGAGGTGAACTCTGCCGCCAGTCATGGGTCGCTGAAGCAGGAAGAAAGCAGCGATGCTGGGCAAAGTTCTGTTTTGTTCAGCGTTGCATAAGTCTTTCGGAGCGGCTATTCCATCAACAGGCCCAAGTCCAGGTGAGGCTGCCACAGATCGGCCAGGCGCTCCAGCAATTGCTCCCGCTGCTGAGCATAGTGGCCCTCCAGCTCCGGCAAGGGATCCCAGCCTTTTTGTCGGCGCAGCCAGTTCAGCCATTGTCGCCGCCACAGGTGGTTGTCAAACAGGCCATGCAGATAGCTGCCCCAAATCCGACCCGTGGGATCCCGCCAGCCCAGGTTCTCCCGGTCGAACAGCGGCAGGCAGCCAGAGGGATCCGCCTGGGTGGATCCCTGATGAATTTCGTACCCCTGGATGGGGGCCAGGGCAGGCCATCGGCTTTGGGTCTGTACCTGCTGGGTGACCTTGGTGGGCTGTAAAACGGTGGTCAAAGGGAGAAAGCCCAACCCCGAGTAGGTGCCGGCGATCCCCTCCCAGCCTTCGGGATCGGCGATGGTTTCTCCCAACATTTGCAGTCCGCCGCAAATGCCGACGATATGGCCAGAGTATTGGCGCAGTTGCTCGGCCAAGCCGGTCTTTTGCAACGCGAACAGATCGTTGAGGGTGGTTTTGCTGCCGGGCAGGATGACCACATCCGGGGATCCCAAACTTTGGCCGGGGTGAACCCAGCGCAGATGGACGGTGGGCTCCGCCAACAAGGGGTCAAAATCCGAGAAATTGGCCACCTGGGGCAAACGCACCACAGCAATCTCCAGGCGCCCTTCCCTCAGGGCTTGGCCACCGGCTCGGTCGCGGCGATCTTCCCAAAGCAGGGGGTTGGCTGCAATTCCCATCGAATCCTCTTGGGGCAGAACCCAGTCCACCCAAGGCAAGACCCCGACAACTGGGATCCCGGTGTAGTTTTCCAGCCAATCCAGGCCGGGCTGCAACAGTTCCCGCGAGCCCCGAAACTTGTTGATGACAATGCCCCGGATCAGGGCCCGTTCTTCGGGTTCCAGCAGTTGGAGTGTGCCCACCACATGGGCCAGCGCCCCACCTCGGTCGATGTCCGCCACCAGCCAAGTGGGGGATCCCAAATGCAAGGCAACCCGCATATTTGCCAAGTCCCGATGTTTGAGGTTCACCTCTGCTGGGCTACCTGCCCCCTCGCAAAGGATCCAGTCGTACTGCTTTTGCAGGCGAGCAAGGGCTTCTTTGACCGCTTGCCAGGCCGGCGCAAACCAGCGCTCGTAATACTCTCCGGCGCGGTAGGTGCCCACCGCCACTCCGTTCAAGACGATCTGGGAAGTCAGGTTGCCCTGGGGCTTCAGAAGAATCGGGTTCATTTCCACCGCAGGGGGGATCCCGGCAGCCCAAGCTTGCAGAGCCTGCGCGTAGGCGATCTCTTTGCCGTCTGGGGTGACATAGGCGTTGAGGGACATGTTCTGAGCTTTGAAAGGGGCAACCCTTTTTCCCGCTTTCTTGAGAATGCGACAAAGGGCTGTCACCAAAAGGGTTTTGCCCACATGGGAAGAAGTTCCCACCACCATCAAGGATCGACCTGAACAGCTCACCCCGGATCCCTCGCCCTTGGTTTCTGGTTGTTGCCATTCTCCCCGCGGCCAGTCCTGCCAAGCCAGGGCCTCCGTTGGCAAAAGCGACTCTGCAATCCCCTAGTTAACCGCCCTGCTGATGCCAAGAGCCGAAACCCCAGGTCTGCACGGGATCCCAGGGGCTTGCGCCTTTGTGCTCTCGGTTGGATTTTAAGCTGGGGCAGATGGATTCGAACCACCGAATGGCGGGACCAAAACCCGCTGCCTTACCGCTTGGCGATGCCCCAATTCACATTGCTTAACCAGCTTAATTAATCTAGCGATGCAGCTTCGGGTCTGTCAACAGTTGCAGTGAGCTCCTATGCGTGGGGAAGCTGAAGCTCTTCGCCAAGGCCAGGGCCGATGTCAAAGGGGTTCACAGGGAGAATGCGGGCCACCTCGAAGAAATAGGCGCGGATCTCTGGCCCGAAATAGATGACATCTCCGCTCCTCAGGTAGTGAGTAGCCACCCGCGTGCCGTTGACAAACACCCCATTGGTACTGGACTGGCCCTTGCGGTTGCCGTCGATCAGGCAATAGGTAAACCCTGTCCGGTTGGACTTGGTGGGCACCCGCACCAGGTAAGCGTGGTGACGCGAGACAAACCGATTGACGATCTGGATGGCGTTGGAGGGATCCCGTCCAACCGTGTAGATACTCTCCCGCAGGATGTAGCTGCAGGGCCGGACAGGATGGCAGATGGACAGGGTGAACTCCGGATGGGACACCGGCCGTTCAGGGACTTGATCGAACAAATCCGCCGGCAGATCAAAGCCCTGGCTGGGAAGAGGACTTTTCCCGCCAACCTCTGTGATGGAGGTGAAAAAATCGTCGTAGCTATGTGACAACGGCCTTCCCCCCTCAACGCTCAACGCCATCTACAGCAGCTTGGCTTTCCAAATTCAAAGTCTTACCTATAGTTCCCCAAAACCCTACTGCTTTCAAAGGAACTCTGGTCTTGGCGGGCTGCCGGAAAACCCACAAGCCCCAGTGTACTGTACTATACACCATAGGCAGCCTTGGAGATACCCCCTTTCCCCGGAAACTGGGCTTGGGCTCAGGTTGGGCCCATTTTGGTTTTCAGGGATCCCTTGGGAGCCACAGCCTCAGGCGGGCTATTCTGAGTAGCAGGTTTTTAACCTTGAGGTGAGGGTGTGACAGAGGCCCTGCTGCGTCGGTTGGATGTGGCCACAGAAGCTGCCCTGGAGGCAGGGGCTTTGCTGCGCAGTTATGTGGGAGGCACCCTTGCCATTGAGGAGAAACGTCCGGGCGACTTGGTGACGGCGGCGGATCGCGCTTCCGAGGATCTCATCTTAAAAATCTTGAGGCGGCACTTCCCCGAAGATGTCATCTTGACCGAGGAATCAGGCCAGCAGGGATCCCCGGAGGGTGCCTACGCTTGGATGATCGATCCCCTAGATGGCACCACCAACTTTGCCCATGGCTACCCTTTTGCCGCCGTCTCCATTGGTTTGCTGCAGGGGCGGGAGCCGGTTTTGGGGGTTGTTTGTGATGTTTTTCGCGGGGATCTGTTTCGCGCCGTCCAAGGAATGGGGGCCACCCGCAACCGTCAACCCATTCGAGTCTCCACAACGGCTGAATTGTCTCGGAGCCTGCTGGTTACCGGCTTTGCCTACGATCGTCGCGAAACCCCCGACAACAACTACGCCGAGTTTTGCCACTTTACCCATCTCACCCAAGGAGTGCGGCGCGGCGGATCTGCAGCTCTGGATTTGGCCTATGTGGCCACCGGCCAGTTGGATGGCTATTGGGAGCGGGGCCTCTCCCCTTGGGACATTGCCGCAGGGATCGTTCTGGTGCGGGAGGCAGGCGGCAAGGTGACCGCTTATGATGGCAGCCCGGTGGACGTTTACAGTGGCCGACTGTTGGCCAGCAATGGCTGGTTACACGCTGCTCTGCAAGAAGAATTGGCCCAAGTACAGCCTTTGCCGGTCTCCTTTCCCATGCGGCGGGATCCCCACCCAACCTAGAAAAACCGGGAAAGCTTGCCGGTTGAAAGAGTTGAATTCGAGACAGAAGTAGTTGAAGAATAATCAAGAAGACTACAAAACATCCGTGTCGGGCAGGGTAGGTAGAAGATTGGTTAGCAAGCTCCACAGAAAACAGCGACATTGCTGCCGGGCGGCACAGTTCGGCCTGGCTCTCCTCTTGGGAGCAATGGCCCTTGGGGTCGCCACTGCTGGCCCCGGTTACCCTCAGCCGGCACAAGGGAAAGTCGCCCCCACCGAGCGGGCACAGCCCCTCGATTCCCGTTGGGCCGAGATCCAGGCCCGGGGGCGCATTCGAGTTGGCTTGGATCCCAGTTTGGGGCCGGCCTATCTCTATACCGACTTGGAGCGACAAACCTACGCCGGCTTCGAGTGGGATATCCTGGAGGCGCTTGCCCAAACCCTTCAGGTGCAGGTGGATCCCATCTACGTGGCCTGGAGCGAGCAGTTGGCGGCCTTGCAAGCGGATGAGGTGGACTTGATCTGGGGAGCGCGGGAAGCTTTGGGCTTGGATCCGGAGCAGTTTCTGGCCACCCGGCCCTACTATCTCAGCCCGCAGCGCTTGGTGGTACGGGATCCCTTCCCCACCTCTGGGCCAGAGGAACCGGCCATTGAAGCACTGTCGCAATTATTTGGCCGCAAAGTGGGCATTGTAGTTAACAGTACGGGGGCAGCCCTGCTGGAGGCGTACAACGAGAGGAGAGGCAACGCCATTCGTCTCTTTGCCACCAGTAACCCTGAGCGCTTGTTTGCTCAGCTACAGGCTGGCCAGTTGGATGCTGTGCTGGTCGATCAGCCCGTTGCCGCCCTAAACCTGCGCCAAGCTGGATCCCGGCTGCGCCTGGTGGGGCCGCCCCTGTTCCCCATGCCTCTGGTGGGAGTAGTATCCTCTCAGCATCCTTCCCTGAAGGAAGCTGTGGATGGGGCGATTTCCAGCCTGATCGAAAACGGAACCTTGCAGCAGATTTTAGAGAAGTGGCAACTATGGGATCCAACTCTAATGTCCCCCGCCTCAACCGAGGACTAGCCCGCTACGAGACTGACCATTTCGCCATCTTAGGCGTGCCCCTTACCGCCGACTCCAAGGGGATCCGGCGCGGCTACCTGCAGGCGGCCAAGGCCCTCCACCCGGATCGGTTTGTGGGGGATCCCGAAGGTGCAGAGCGCGCCAACATCCTCTTTGCCAAGCTGGTCAACCCGGCCAACGAAGTGCTGACCAAAGAGCGGGAGCGAGGGGAATACGAAACTGTGCTCAAAATGCGGATCAAACGCCTTTTGGAGACGCCCCCCCCGGATCTTTGGCCCTCTGGGGAAGCCGTCAAGGGCTTGGCCGAGCACCCCCATTGGCAGGAAGAGTATGTCAGACGGGTGGAGAAGCTGGCCAAAGAGCAATACAGCTCCATGGAAACCCTGCTCGAGAAAACCGAGCAGTTGAGCGAGCTGAACCTGGCCTATTTGTTGCTCAAGGCCGGCTACCAAGGGATCCCAACCCCTTCCCCCAGCCGTACCACTGTGGGTGGGATCCCAGCCTCCCCCATCGTTGCTCCGCCCAGCCGTCCCCCTGTTCAGCCCGTTCCCACCCCACCTCCGGCTCCCAAGCTCAGCCCTGCGGAAACCCGCTTTATCCAAGCCTTGGACATGATCGAGCGCAAGCAATACCGGGATGCGGTGCAGTATCTGAACTTTGCCATCAGCGCTGAGCCCAACGTGGCCCGCTACTACCTGCACCGGGGCATTGCTCACCTGAAGCAGGGGAATGCTGGCATGGCCAAAGCAGACTTTATGCAAGCCAGTCGCCTAGAACCTGCCAACGCCGAGTTGATGGCAGAAGTGCGCCGTTGGATGCAGCAAGTCACCACTCAACAGCCCGTTCCCGTCCCCAAGGACTCCGTCCCGCCAACGCGAGTGGCCAGCCGTCAAACGTCACAGGCTCAGAAAGTGGTGCCGCCTCCCCGTAAGGAGGACAACGGCGGGTTCTTGAGCCGCCTCTTCGGCAGGAAAAAGTAGGCAGAGCCCCCCTTAACGCGCACCCCCTAGCACCAGCAGCGTCACCAGGGATCCCGTATTCCAGAGGCTGTGCAGCAGGATGGGAGCCAGCAGGTTGCGGCTGTGGCTGTACACCACCCCCAGCACCACCCCCAGCATGGTCAGAGGCAGCAGATCAGAGAGGTTGAGGTGGGCAAGGGCAAAGGTAAAGGCGCCGAGCACAATGGCGGCCCCCATAGGCAGGTAGCGGCTTAGAGTAGGCAGCCAAAAGCCCCGGAACAGCACCTCCTCAAAAACAGGGGCACAGACAGACACCACGGCCAAAAACACCAACCGCGCCCCCCAACCATGGCTATCCAGCAGCAGGGGCAAAATGGGATTCCCACCCCCTGCCTGCGGCAGCAGCAATTGCGAGAGTGCCGCTGCCAGCACCACCAAAGGCAAGGCCACCCAGTAGCCACACAGGCCCCACAGCAGCCAAGGGTCCCACAACCGCACCTGCAGCACCCTCTGCCAGCCGGGGTAGGTGTGCAAGAGACGGTACAATAACCCTGCCCCCAGCACAGCGCCGGAATTGTAGGTGAGAAACAGGGCTACCGCCTGCTGCCAAGGGCTGAGCTGCCGTGCCCCCAGGCCGAGGATGATGATGTAAAGTCGAGGCACCAAAGCGTTGAGGGCAATAAACCCCAAAAACCAGCCGGTCAACACCGCTTGCGCCCCGATCCCCGGCCAAGGCACTTCCCAAGCAGGGCCCAGGAGCGGACGTTTGCGCCAAAGGCTCCAGCCCAGCCAGCCCAACAAGAGCATCAACCCCAGCAGCGCCCCCAGCACGGGAATCCCACCCACCACCGCCAGTCGAAACAGAGCCGCCAAGGCCAATTTTTCCTGCTGTTGGTTGAGGGCATTTAGGCTATCGCTGCGCTGCTGCAGTCGGTAAAGCTGTTGCAGGGCCACCGCCTCAAACCAGCCATCCAGATGATTGCGGATCTGCACTTCCGCTTCTGGCCAGATGCGCCGCGGTGTTCCCCACAGTCCCTGTAGAACCTGGGCTGCTCTCTTTTGACTCGATTCCAGCTCCACGGGACGTTCCAGGTCGATGATCTGCTGCCATTGCTGCTGAGCGGCCTCCAGATCTTCTTGGTAGGCATAGAGCAAGCCAAGGCGCAGCCACAGTGCATCCAGCTCCGTCTGCAAATCTTGCATGGAGGCCAGAAGGGCAGGATCCACCTCTGGAGATTGGGCCAGTTCTGGGCTGGCCGCCTCAGATTCGCCAGCAGGAGTTAAACGGGCCAGCCGTTTTAAACGTTTCAGGCGTTCGGTGTAGTTATCGGCAGTCTGCTGATAGCGATTTTGGGCCACCTTGAACACATCCTGGCCCAAAAGTGCCCGTGCCAGATCCTGATAGCGGGGATCATCGAGGGTGCGGGAAGCCTGCAGGGCGAGATCGGTTTGCAACAAATCCAACTGCGTTTGGGGCGGCGGCTGAAACCAACTGCTGGAAAGAGAAAGCCCGACAATCAAAATGGCCAGTAGGCTCAGCAGGTTGAGGATCCCACGGCGAACAGAAAACCAAGCAGAGGAGGGGTCGGCAAAGGCCGTGGCTTCAGGGTGAGACATTGCGGCAACGGATCCAACTCAAGCGGGTTATATCCTATCTTCTGTATTGTCTTGGCGGAATGGAGTTGTTATTACTGCATTACGGATTTGTCCTGTTGTCACCGTCGCTCCAGCCAATAGCGATAGATGGGCAGATCCAATTGCAGACACTGCCACTCCCGCTCCGTGGGGATGCCGAGGGGATTGGAGTCCAAAGGCCCCTGGTGCGGATCCCAAAACTGCGGATGCTCTAAAAATCGAGCTGCCATTTCTTCGGCCACCTCTTGGATATCCGATTGCAGGAAGACAGGGCTGCCCGGTCGCAGCAGCAGAGCCAGATCTGCCACCAGTTGGGGTTGGACAATCCGCCGTTTGTGATGGCGCTTTTTGAACCAGGGATCCGGAAATAGGATGGTCACCCGGCTGAGATCCCCCGGCGCAAACAGATGCCGCAAAGAGACATTGATGTTGGCAAACAGAAAATGGACGTTATCCAGCCCCAGCTCGTCCCGCCAGGCATTGGCCCGTTCCACCAGCGCCTGCCGAATCTCTACCCCCAGGAAGTTCCAGTCGGGCTGCTCCTGAGCAATGCGCAGCAGAAATCGTCCGCTCCCTGTGCCGATATCCAGATGAAAGGGCTGCCCCAGCCGCCGGTATACCCGTTCCCAATGGGGTGGGGGGGCGGGCTGCTGATACTGTGCCTGCAGGGGATTGACGTGCTGCCGTACCCGGTGACCGAGGCCCCTCTGTAAGGGGATCCCGGCCCAAGGCGGAGAAGGGGGGCGCTTCTCCAGTTGGCCCTCAGGCGATTGCTGCCCCTGTTGCACCTCTGCTTCCATAGACCACCTCCTGCCGCCAGCTGCGGCCCTCGCCCACTGACCAAGGGATCCCCCAGCTTGGAGGGGAGCGACAAAAGTCCAGGAGATCTAGGCTACCACCGGATGCTGTCGATGACTTGCCGCAAGATCTGGGCCGAGCGGTGCAGCTGCTTGCGCTCGCTCTCGGTGAGGGACATGGCCAGCGTGCGTTCCACCCCCTGCCGCCCGACCACTCTGGGCAAGCTGAGACAGACCTCTGGCAGATCGTACTCCCCTTGGGTGAGGCTGCTCACGGTTAAAACGCGGTGTTGATCCCGCAGCAGGGCTTGGACAATTTGCGTCACCCCTAACCCGATGGCGTAGCTGGTGGCCCCTTTGCGACGGATGATCTCGTAGGCAGCGTTGCGCACCTGCTCGAAGATATCCCCCAAATAGGCGGGATCCCAGTCCGGCGAGAGTTCCCCAATCGGGGTGCCGGCGATGTTCACCTTGCTCCAAACGGCCACCTCGCTATCTCCATGTTCGCCGATGATGTAGGCGTGCAGGCTACGCGGATCCACCCCCAGGCGCTCCGCCAAAAGATAGCGAAAGCGGGCTGTGTCCAAAACCGTCCCCGACCCAATTACCTGCCCTGCCGGCAACCCCGACAACTTCAGGGAAACGTAAGTCATGATGTCAACGGGATTGCTCACCACCAAAAGGAGTGTGTCAGGGCAATGCGCCATCAAGGCCGGGATCAAGCCTTTGAAGATCTCGACGTTGCGCTGCACCAAATCCAAACGGGTTTCTCCAGGCCGCTGCTTGGCTCCTGCCGTTAAAATCACTACATCTGACCCGGCGCAATCCGCCAGTTCCCCTGCCCGTATCCGCGTCGGCTCCACAAAGGGGATCCCGTGCACCAGATCCATCACTTCCCCTTCCAGCTTGTTGCGGTCGATGTCGTGAAGGACCAGCTCATCCAGAGTGTTCTGGATTACCATCGAGTAGGCACAGGCCATGCCTACCTGGCCGGCGCCGATGATGGATCCCTTCAAAAGGCGGCGAGAAGTCAGCCCCTCGACCTGCTGCTGGGAGCGCTGCTTGGGTTGGTGCTTAGAAACAGTCATGGCTGCAGCCGCTACTCTTCGTTCTCCAGCTTAAGCCTGCCTAGAGGAAGAAAAAAACAGGCTACCGCTCTCCAGAAGAACTGGAAAGGCGAGAAGAGGCAGGATCGGTTGCCGCAGCGGACTGGATCCATCTGAAACAATAACAATAAATAGCCCTCTAACCTTCAACAGTCCTCAACCCGGCTGCTGGGTTAGCCGCTGCCAAAGCTGCGGAGGAATGCGCTCGTGAGGACACTTTAGGGACTGAATCTGAGCTAAATCTTCCGGCATGTAGTGCAAGGCTACCCGCGCTGCCGGATCCAAAAGGCTGCGCCGTCGTCGGTTACATTGCTCCGCTTCTCCCAGAAACACGTCCAGCCAGCCATCTCGCTCTTGGTAGCGAATCCTCAAAGCAGAGAGAGAAGGCAGAGCAGAGGAAACTTCTTTGCGGTAGAGCCGAAAGCCCTGCTCCAGACTCCAGCCCAACCACCACTGAGGCGCCAATTGCCCCAACTGCCTACACCACACCCCCGCCTGAACCTGTTGCCATGCCATGCTTGCCACTCCGCAGCTTGTTCTCCTGAGAAGACTTAACTGCAAATCTTTAGCAATTGCTACTTGGGTAAGCACTCTACCAGACTCCTCAAGCTTAATGCAAGTCTTTATCAAAGAGGATCCCTACTTTACCGGCACGCTATTGAAAGCTAATCTCAATAGAGCTATGCTGTTACTCGGTTGAGTGGTGGAGTTGTATCCATCAGTCTTCCTCTCTTGCCTTGGATGCATCGGGGATCCCACGCCCGCGGAATTAGCCATCCTGGGTCTGGCAGGGATCCCTTTTCCAGGGCTAGCTGAGGTTCTTTCTAATGAGAGCAGTTCTAACTAATAGGAGCCTGGTTCCTTCCCAAGCGTGTCGATGTACGGGTAGAACAAGTTCGGGAGCCAGAAGCGGTTTAACCTTGAAAACGGCGACGCATAGCCCTTCACGTCGGCAGGACAGGCTTTTTAATAATTCTTTTAATTAACCTCAAGAGTTGCTTCAAAGAATATCCCCTCCGGAGCACCCGAAAGCCCGTGCCAGCCCGGGGATCTTTTGTATCGAGAGACACACAAACTCCCCCAACAATTCCATAGGATGACCGTAGAATGGCAGAGACAGCGTGAATTCATAGCTGTTTTTTTCGGCTTGCCCTCCCCGTTGCCCGAGCGTCTACTGGGTGTTCCTAGCCTATGGTTGAAAGGGGGACTGCTGGGCCAGACCAGGCTGGCAGCGTTTACGATGCGCTGACGCGGGCCGATCTGTGGAATCCCCAGGTCATGTACCGTGGGCGCCCGGTACAGGCTCGGGGACGGGCTGTGCTGCGCACCATGTTCGAGAGCGTCAGCGATGGGTTGTTTGTCCTTGAGTGTCTGCCCCCGGAGCCAGAAAGAGGCTCACCTCAACCGCGCTGTCGGTTTTTGGTGGGTAACCCGGCCTTTCGCAGGATGTTTTTTCTCTCCTCTCGACCTATCGAGGGAGAAGAGCTCCAGAGTTGTCTACCGCCTTCTCTGGCTGCGCAGATTCAACTGCACACCGAACACTGCCTCAGCCATGGCCGGCAAGTGAGCTTTGAGCTGAGCCTAACGGCCTCTGCCGCTCCCGACCCAGAGTCGACCCATGTTCTAATCGTTACCCTTTCTCCAGTAGTTGAGGAGAACAAGCCAATCAGCCGAATTGTCGGCTCCTGTCAGGACATCACAGCACGCAAGCAAGTGGAGTGGCAGCTACAGCGCAGCCAAAAGCAACTGTTGGAGCACAACCGGGCTCTGATGGAGCTCACCCGGCACAAAGCCCTCAGCCAAGGAGACTTACAAGCTGCTCTGCAACAGATTTGTACTACAGCCGCCCATACCCTGGGGGTGGCACGGGTGGGGGTCTGGCTCTACACGTCGGAGCGCTCCAGCATTCGCTGCATCAATCAATTCGAGATCACCCCAGACAACCCCGAGGGATCCCATACTCAAGGGGCGGAGATCTGGGCCAAAGACTATCCCCGTTATTTTCAAGCCCTGGAGCAAGAGCGCACCATTGCTGCCGACCAAGTGGTGGCGGATCCCCGCACCGCCGAGTTCGGCAATTCCTACCTGACAGCAATGGGAGTGATCTCGATGCTGGATGCCCCCATTCGACTGGAAGGACGGATGGTGGGTGTTCTCTGCCACGAGCACATTGGATCCCCTCGCCACTGGACCTTGGAAGAGCAAAACTTCGCCGGATCCCTGGCGGATTTGGTGTCTCTGGCCCTCGAGATCTCGGAGCGCCGGCAAGTGGAAGAGGAGCTGCGCCAGGCTGAGGAGCGCTATCGCAATTTTTTCGAGAATGCGGTAGAGGGCATTTTTTTCACCGATGCGGCAGGTCGGTATCTCTCCGCCAACCCGATGCTGGCCCAGATCTGCGGCTACAGCTCCCCCGAAGAATTGATGCGCGAAGCGAAAGAGGCGGGCAAGCGGCAGCTCTATGTGGATCCCAGCCAGTGGGAGGAATTTGTGCGGCTATTGCAGGAGCAGGGATCCGTACGCGGCTTTGAGTACCGGCTGCGGCGGCGGGATGGCTCGATCATCTGGGTCCGAGAAAAGGCCCGTTTGGTTAAAGATAAAGCCGGAAATCTCCTCGGCTATGAAGGCATCTGCGAAGACATCACCGCCCAAAAGCAGAGCTTAGCCTACATGGAGTTTCGCGCTCATCATGATGCCCTGACAGGTTTGGTGAACCGCGAATCCTTTCGGGAGCGGCTGCAGCAGACCCTGCAGCAATACTACAGTGAATGCCTGGCCCTCTTCTTTGTGGATTTGGATCACTTCAAAGACATTAACGATACCTTCGGCCACAGTGTCGGCGATGCCCTGTTGCAGGGGGTAGCCGAACGGCTAACCAAGTGCGTTCGACCTGGAGATATCGTCGCCCGCTGGGGAGGGGATGAGTTTACCCTGCTGCTGCCCCGAATTGGCAGCTCCACAGTGGCAGCGCGTCTGGCTCAGCGGATTGTCGATGTCTTCCAAACTCCCTTCTCCTGCGAGGGCCATTCCCTTTCCGTGACCTGCAGCATCGGCGTCGCCCTCTACCCCCAAGACGGCGTAGAAGTGTCCACCCTTTTGCACCATGCCGACTTGGCCCTCTACCAGGTCAAGGAAAATGGCCGCAGCGGCTTTCGACTCTATCGGCCAGTTTCAGGGATCCCGGCAGCAGTCCGCAACACTATCCTGTAAGCTGGTTGGGTCAGAGGCCCTTCTGGTTTGTGATTTGTGCATCCGGGTCGTAGCTATCGCCGTCTCATTCCCTTCATTCGGCCCCATCTGTGGATGTTGTTGCTGGGGCTAACCTGTACCCTTGGCTTTGTGCTAACCATGCCCGCCCTCGCCTACTTGATCGAGTGGGTGGCCCGCTCCATTGGTGCCGGGGATCTGGGGCAATTGCGGATGCTGGCCTTGATTGGGGTGGTGTTTTTCTTGGTGCGCGGCGCTTTTCAGTATGGCCAAGACACCCTGATGGCGAGGGCCTCCTTGCAAATGGTTTTGGAATTGCGCCAACAGATTTATGCCCACCTGCAGGCACTGGATGTGGACTATTTTTCCGGCAGCCGCACCGGCGATCTGGTCTATCGCCTCACGGGGGATCTGGATCGGGTGGGAGAGGTGGTGCAACGATTTTTCCATCGCTTCATCCCCAGCGTGCTCACCATCTTGGCGGTGGTGGCCTACCTGTTCTATCTCAACGGCATTCTCACCTTGACCACCTTGCTGATAGCCCCCCTGATGGGAGCCTTGATCAGTTGGTTTGGGGATCGCCTTTTGTTTCGCTCCCGCCTCAACCAAGAGAAGATGTCGGATTTGGCCGCCCTCTTGACAGAGGTGTTTGCCGGGATCAGCCTCACTCGCGCCTTTGCGGCTGAGGACTACGAAATTCGCCGCTTCAGTGCCATTGCCGAAAGCAACCGCCTGGCCCGGTTTCAGACCGAACAGGTGAAAGCCATTCAAGACCCGGTGGTGGGTTTTCTGTACGCCATGAGCGTGTTGGGGGTGTTTTGGGTGGGCGGCTGGCAAATTAGCCAGGGCAACCTGACCGGCAGCCAGTTTCTCGGCTTTATCGCCGGTGTTGCGATGTTGATCGACCCTATTGTTCACATCACCAACAACTACAGCGAGCTGAAACAGGGTGAGGCTTCGGTGGAGCGGATTTTCGAGCTGCTAAACACCCGCTCCCAAATCCGGGAGCTGCCCGGGGCCCGCCCCATGCCTCCCATTCAGGGTTGGGTGGAGTTCGACCAAGTTTCCTTTGCCTACAAACCGGATCAGCCGGTGCTCAAACAGATCAGCTTTCAGGTGTCTCCCGGCGAGATTGTGGCCCTGGTGGGATCCTCCGGCGCCGGCAAATCCACCCTGGTGAGCCTGATTCCCCGCTTTTACGATCCCCAGCAGGGCTGCATCCGCATCGACGGCATCGACATCCGCACCGTCACCCTCAAGAGCCTGCGCCGGCAGATCGGCATTGTGCCGCAGGAGATCACCCTGTTTTCGGGAACCATTGCCAGCAACATCGCCTACGGACAAGAGCATTTTGACCTGGAAGCGGTGCGCCAGGCGGCCCAGGTGGCCAACATCGACACCTTTATCGAGAGCTTGCCCGATGGCTACGCCACCCGCGTGGGAGAACGGGGGGTCACCCTCTCCGGTGGACAACGGCAACGGCTGGCCATTGCCCGCGCCGTGTTGCTCAACCCCAAGATCTTGATCCTGGACGAGGCTACCTCTGCTTTGGACAACGAGTCGGAAGCGTTGGTGCAGGAAGCGCTGCAACGGCTGATGCAACGCTGCACCGTTTTTGTGATTGCCCACCGCCTCTCGACGGTACGCACCGCCCACCGCATTTTCGTCTTGGAGCAGGGGCAATTGCTGGAGCAGGGAAATCACCGAGAATTGCTGGGCAAAGGGGGTCGCTACGCCCAGTTTCACCTGCGCCAGTTTCATTGAACCCTTGGCCTCTGGATCTCCTGGATCTCCCATGCCTGCCAGAAGGGCCGGTAAAACTCCGGATCCGCAGGCGCTCCCCCCGGGATCCCGCAGATGGCCGCCGCAAATTGCACGGCCCGTTGCACCAGAATCGCCTCCGGCCATCCCCGCAACAGCCCCAGGATGGCCACGGCGCTAAATGCATCTCCCGCCCCCACTGTATCCACCAGCTGAGGCGCGGGCACTGGGTCGGCCCGATGGATCTGAGTAGGGGTGATCAGCAGCGCGCCTGCCGCTCCCAAGGTCAGAAATAGACCTTTCAGGTTCAGATGAGCCTGGAGGATCTGTCCTTGCTCCAGCAGGTCTCCAGGAGGGATCCCTTCCAGTTGGGCCACTTGCTCCAGCTCTGCCTGGTTCAGCTTCAGCCAAGTGCAGGTGCGCAGCATCTCCCGGATGGCGTCTGGATGCCACCAGGGATCCCGCAGGTTGAGATCCAGAAACACGGGACAGCCCAAAGCGGGGATCCCCTCTTGAAAATGGCGATGGGCTGCCTCCCGGCGGGCTGCCAAGCTGCCCCGGTAGAGCAGGCTGGGCTGGAGAGCTTGCAGAGCCCCGATATCCAACTGGATGTAGTCGTAGGCTTGGTCGGGCAAGATGGCGAAGGTGGGGATCCCTTGCTCATCCAGGGTTACTTGAACCTTGCCGGTGGGGTGAACAGAATCCTGCTGCAGACCCTCCAGGCGCAGCCCCTGCCGTCGCAAGGCCCCCAGCAGCTCTCTGGCGGCCTCGTCTTGGCCAACACGACTGAGCAAGAGGGGATCGGATCCCAGCCCCTTGAGGTTCCAAGCCACATTCAAAGCCGCCCCACCCAGCACAACCTCGGTGGGGAAGCAGTCGAAAAGCACCTCCCCCAAGATGAGCGGCAAACCCAGGGGCACATGAGAGGGATCCATCTTGAGCACTCAGCTAGAAATCGCAGGAGCCCCGTGCTGTACCGGTAGGATCAGTGTCGAGAGGAAAGTCCGCCTCCATGGTTATAATTGTACTGCGGACACCAGAAACGGTTGTTTAAGGCACTGGTAACGGTCGATTGGGGGTGCTGTAAACCACCCCAGAGGCTCGTGGTTGGCTTGCCAACTGCAGGGCTACTAAAAGCCCGCTCTGTACTGCTTTAGCGGTCGGAGTCGGGTAGTTTACGAAGCAGCCGTTGACGTCCGCGGTGCGGAGCCCAATCCCTGGAGCTCCAGGATCTGCTGATAGGTGTTGCTGCGGAACCAACGCTCGATTTCTCTGGCCCGTAGCACCGGCAGCGGATGGGTGCGCCCCACCGTTTGCATCTGCTTCAGCTCCATCTGCCACAGATCCCCGTCCAGCTCGTCGTAAGTACGGGCCTGCTCCAAAAAGGCGTCCACGTTCAGCTTGGAGGCCAACTGCGGGGATCCCCCACACAATTTCATCAACACCGAGATCACCGTCTTGGCATCTTGGGCTACCAACAGCGCCGCCCGGTCACAGGTAAACTCGGCACACCGCAGCCAGTGCATCAGTTGATCCTGCAACGCCTGATAAAACAACCCCCCGAAGGGGAGCAAGCTGGTGGAGAGCATGAGAATGTTGGCCATCGTCAAGTAGACCCCGTGATTGCACTTCAAGTGGCCCAACTCATGAGCGATCACGGCCTGAATTTCCGGCGGCTCCAACAGATCCAGCAGAGAGCTGTGCAAGACAATGAAGGGCTTTTTCCCCTGCATGGCAAAGGTGTAAGCATTGGGCGTGGGGTTCTGCCGCACGTAGAGCTGGGGCACCTCCAGATCCAAGATGCGACAGGCCTGCACCAAAAGCTGATGAATTTCCGGCAACTGATGCTCGTTAATTTGGATACTGGAAGCAATGTTGTCCAGATAAAATATCTGTCCTGCCGTTGAGCCAAGCCAATTTTGAATCAGCAGGCCCAGCCCCGGCACTTGCTGCAGAGAGCGGGTGGCTTGCAGATCCACGGGATGACGAAATTGGTCGGCCCGCAGGCCCAACAGAATGCGAGGTTCTCGTTGAATGGACGACATAGACAATAGACAACAGAGGGAGAAAGGACTTCGGTTACAACTCGTAGGGCACAAACTGGCGGTGGCGATTCAACAAAAATAGCCGCTCCGGCGGCGGATCCGACAGGGTCGGCTTGTCAGTAAAATCAAACGGGTTTTCTCCAGAGGGGATCTCCCAATAGACCACATGATCTTGAATGCGAGTGCCATCGGTAACAAAGCGCCCAGTATCGGCGGCAGCACGCTCAGCGCGGCGATAGAGTCGCCCTTGCCAGGTCAAGTGCGGGGGCAGCCCCAATCCCAAAAACAGTTGCTGCCGACTGGATTCCTGGTTGAACACCGTTTGCAGGCGATCCGCCCAGATCCTTGCCAGATCTGCCGGTTGGGGAGCAGCATGAGCCTCTGCATCGGCTGGAGTTACCTCCAACAGCAGTTGCTGGTTCAAAAGAATCCGAGCGGCTTGAGCTGGGGGATCCCCGCTGCCGGTCGTCGAGGGATTGGGACTGGGGATATCCAGACTGACCTGCACCTGAGGGCTGCTGGCCTGTAGCAAAATCTCTTCCAACCGTTGCTTCAGCAGACGGAGGCGAGCGGGGGCATCGGGGGTGCGCAGGGTCAAAACCAGCTCACTCCCCACCCGAAACTCGCTTTCTGCCCAGGTTGCCTCACTCCGCCAACTCCCCATCAGCCCACCCACGAGCAGGATCCCTGCCCACCTCGCCATCCTTGCCGGCCCCCTTACCGGGGGTGAAGCGCTCCTCTGTGGCCTTGACAAGTTCACTAACCTCGCCTCTCCCCTGCAGGACTCCTTGATCTTAGCCGCTACCCTAGATACATCTGTTCTCTTGACCCTATGCCGTTGACAAGCTCGGCTTCTTTGTCATTGTTCTAAGGTCATCATGCGGATCCCGACTTCCACCTATCGCATTCAGTTTCATGCTGGGTTTGACTTCGACGCAGCACGACAGATTGTTCCCTACCTGAAGTTGCTGGGCATCAGTGACTTGTATGCCTCTCCCATCTTCCAAGCCCGCAAAGGCAGCACCCACGGCTACGACGTGGTGGATCCCAGGCAGATTAACCAGGAACTGGGGGGAAGCGAAAAGTTTGAGCTCTTGTGGGAAGCCCTCAATCAGCAGGGAATAGGCTGGATCCAGGACATTGTGCCCAATCACATGGCCTACGATGGCCAGAACCAGATGCTCATGGATGTTCTGGAGAGTGGCCCCAACTCAGATTTTGTTGACTACTTTGATGTGAATTGGAATCACTCTTACCTGGGGATCAAAGGCAGAATCTTAGCCCCTTTCTTGGGAGATTTCTACGACAAATGTTTGGAGTCGGGTCAAATCCAGCTTCGTTATGATGCCGATGGCCTAAGTATTAACTACTACAACTTGAGGTTCCCCCTCAATATTGACACCTATGCGGATGTTTTTACCTACAACCTGAGCAAACTGCGGCGAAAATTGGGACGCAGCCATCCCGACTACGTCAAGTTACTCGGGATCCTCTTCAGCCTGAAATTCATTCCCAGCAAGGAAGATCTCCTAGAGCGCACCGATCAAATTAGCTTTGCCAAGCATTCGTTGTGGGAACTCTACACTTCTAGCCAACCTATCCAGAGCTTTTTTGACGAGAACATTGCCATTTTTAACGGCAAGCCAGGGGATCCGTCAAGCTTTGACCTGCTGGATAGTCTTCTGGCGCGGCAACATTTCCGCCTTTCCTTCTGGAAGGTGGGTGCTGAGGAGATCAATTATCGTCGTTTCTTTACCATTAACGAGCTGATCTCGCTGCGGGTAGAAGATCGCGAAGTGTTTCGCAAAACCCATCAGCTTATCTTTAAGCTTGCAGAACAGGGACGATTTAATGGTTTGCGCATCGATCATATCGATGGGTTGTTCAATCCCGAAGAGTATCTCCATCGCCTGCGGGAACGCTGCCCAAATCTTTACATCGTGGTGGAGAAAATACTAGAGGCCAATGAAAGTCTGCCCCAAAGCTGGCCGGTTCAGGGCACAACGGGTTACGATTTTTTGGCTAAGCTCAACGGCATCTTTTGTCAAGAAGAAAATGCGGAGGCTTTTGACTCTCTCTATCAAAATTTCACAAATCTACGGCATTCCCCAGAGCAGGTTATCGAAGATAAAAAACGCCTGATCATCGAGCGCAACCTGTCAGGAGATATGGATAACCTTGCTTTTTTGCTCAAACAGATCACCAGCCACCATCGCTATGCCAATGACTTTACCCTCTACAGTTTACGTCGAGCTTTGGTAGAAGTTTTGGTGTGCTTTCCGGTCTACCGCGTCTATATCCACGAAGGGATCCTCAGTCCAGAAGGTCAACAGGTGGTTCGTCAAGCTGTGGAGAAGGCCAAGGAGAACCTGCCCGTTTTGGTGAATGAGCTGAATTTTATTCAGCGCTTTCTCTGCCTGGAGTCTCTGGAAAATTTATCAGACCAGGAGAAAAATGAGCAGATCCATTTTGCCATGCGCTTGCAGCAGTTGGCCGGCCCTCTCATGGCCAAAGGGGTAGAAGATACTGCTTTTTATGTGTACAACCGCCTTTTATCTCTCAATGAAGTCGGCGGGGATCCCTGTCGCTTTGGCCTTTCGGTGCAAGAGTTTCACCGCTTTAATCAAGAGCGGTCAGCTCGGTGGCCTCTGTCCATGAATGCTTCTGCCACCCACGACACCAAGCGTGGCGAAGATGTGCGGGCCCGGCTGAATGTGCTTTCTGAAATCCCCGCCGAGTGGGAAAAGCACATCAATCTTTGGCATGAGCTGAACCTCGGCTACAAAGTCCGCAGCAAACAAGCTAAGCGCTCGGAACTGCCGGATCGCAATGACGAGTATTTGCTCTACCAGACATTGCTCGGCTCTTATCCCTTCCAACCGGAAGAGGTGCCCCAGTTTGTACAGCGGGTCAAAGATTATGCCATCAAAGCAGTGCGGGAAGCTAAGGTCCACACCGCTTGGCTTCGCCCCGATACCGAGTACGAAGAAGCCACTACCGCTTTTATCGAACGGATCCTTCAAGGTCCTAACCCCTTTTTGGAGTCCTTTTTGCCTTTCCAACGGAAAGTTGCTCACTTTGGCATTTTTAATTCTCTCTCACAGACGCTGATCAAACTGACCAGCCCTGGGATCCCGGATATTTACCAAGGCACGGAACTGTGGGATTTGAGCATGGTGGATCCCGACAATCGTCGGCCTGTGGATTTTTCCCGTCGCCTCGCCTATTTGGAAGAAATTCAGCGGCGGGTTAAACAGGATCCTCTCCAACTCATTGCGGATTTGCTCCTGCACCGCAGCGACGGACGCATTAAGCTGTTTCTGATTTACCACGTGCTCAAGGCCCGCCAGGAACAGCCCCAATTGTTTCTCGAGGGCAGCTACATTCCTCTGCAAATCAGCGGATCCCATGCTGACCATGTTGTGGCTTTTGCCCGTCAGCACAGTAAGCAGGTATTGCTCACGGTAGTGCCGCGTTTTTTAACAAAGTTGATCGACGAAACCCAAGATCCTCTGGGAGAATCCGTTTGGGCAGATACCGAAATTCATCTGCCGCGTTGGAAGCGGCTGGACTGGGTGAATGGGCTAACCCAGGAAAGGATCCCTGCCGGCGAAACCTTGCCGGTGGGCGTTGTCTTGAAATCCTTCCCGGTGGCCCTGCTGTGGGGACAATCCCGCTAGCGGCCTAGGCGGGAGCTAGGGCCTGAAAGTTGACGATGCGGGCAAACTCTTGGGGGTCTAGGCTGGCCCCTCCCACCAACACGCCGTCGATCTCAGGCTGGGCCATCAGCTCATCGATGTTGCCGGCCTTCACCGAGCCGCCATACAAAATGGGCAGTTGGGCATTGCCCAGGTGTTGCCGGATCAAGCCGATGACCCGGTTGGCCTCTTGAGCTGCACAAGTCTGGCCGGTGCCGATGGCCCAAATTGGCTCATAGGCAATCACCAAGTTCTCCAGATCGATCCCTTGCAAGGCGCGATCCAACTGCCCCACAATCCAAGACTCGGTCAAGCCTTGCTCCCGCTGCTGCTGGCTTTCTCCCACACAGAGGATGGGGGTAAGGCCGTGCCGCTGGGCGGCTGCCAGACGCCGATTGACGGTTTCGTCCGTCTCGCCGAAGTACTGCCGCCGTTCGCTGTGGCCGACGATGACATAGCGCACCCCCAATTCCGCCAGCATGGGGCCGGAAATTTCCCCGGTAAAAGCTCCCTGATCCTCCCAATGTAGGTTTTGTGCTCCCACGGCTATGTCGGATCCGCGGCTTTGCTCTGCCACCACCGCCAGGTCTGTAAAGGGCACACACAAGATAATCTGCCGCTGGGATGCTGACCCTGACGGCGATGACCGTAAAGCCAGGCCCAACTCTCGCAGAAACTCGCGAGCCTCAGCCTGAGTCTTGTGCATTTTCCAGTTGCCGGCAATGAGGATGGGGCGCAAGATGAGATCCTCCCTTAAAGACAGCAGAAGGAAGGGATCCCGCAAGCAGAAAGCCCAAGGAATATGTGGAAGAACAGCAGGGATCCCAGCTTTCGTTTTTTTGTATGACACAGTTTACCAGCAAGCGATCCCAGAAATACGGCGACGGGATCCCTTCTCCGAGCGCCGGTTAACCCCTCAACCCACGTGGGGACAGGGGGATCCCCCACAGGCCAAAACTCAACAGGGAAAGCAGCCTCTCAGAGCTCAACGATCTGGGTGTTTTCAAAGGTAGCCAGAATTTCATCCAGATCTTTGTTCTGCAGCGAGTAGGTAGCGGTGGCATCGTTGCCAAACTGAATTTCGTCCCCGTCCTCCAGATCCCGAAATTCCACCCGTTGCCCGCCCACGTAAAGGCCGTTGGTGCTGGGAGTGCCCTGAATGTCTCCGTCAATGATTTGGTAGGTAAACCCATCGGGAGAAGAGGGAGACTCTGTCTTAACCAAAATGGCGTGGTAGCGAGAGGCGTACTGGGAGTCGATGCGAATGCTGTTGCGCGGATCCCGGCCCAACGAATAAAGCTCAGCCGTCAACCAGTAGGCTTTTGGCCCGTGACGATCCTTGACGATGAGCACGTGATTGAGGGCCGGTCGGCGAGGGGGCGTGGTCATGAAAGGCACCCGCTTGCACAACACTGAGGGCAAGATAGCCAAAACATAACATAGGATCCCCCTGGTGGATCCCTGTGTCCACCGGATAAGTCTCTTCAGGTCGGCATCCCAGGCTGGTGCGGGATCCCCCTGAGCAACAAGAAAGGGTCTGAGTAGATTTTTGTAACAATTCCTCTCATAATAGGATCGACGATGCAGATGGATCCCTGACCATGAATGGCTCGCAACCGGATCCCGGTGTTCAACCCCGTTCTCCCAAGACACCGAGGCTCATTGAGTTGCCGGAAGATGAAACCGATGCGCAGCTCAGCGATCCCCTGCGGATGCAGCGCTACGAATGTCGTTCTTGTGGCTATGTTTACGAACCGGCCAAGGGGGATCAGCTCAATCGGATCCCGGCGGGCGTACCGTTTGAGGAATTGCCAGCCGATTGGAAATGTCCGGTGTGCCGAGCCGGTAAGCGCTCGTTCCAAGCAGTGGGCGCCAAGGGCAAGCCTTCCGGTTTTCAAGAGAACTTGCGCTACGGCCTGGGGGTGAACGTGATGACCCCTGCTCAAAAGAACCTGCTGATCTTCTTGGGACTGGCGCTGGGATTTTTATTTTTGATGAGTTTCTATTTCGTCGAGTGAGGGTCAAGATGTTCAAACCCCTGAGGCTGGTGCTGCTGATTGCTGTCTCGGTGCTGCTAATGGCGGCGCGGATGCCCAACATGCGGGTGGTCCCCTGGCAGCAGGTGGAAGTGCCCACCCAGAACATTCTGCTGGACATTGCCTTCACCGGCACCACCCCTTCCCATGGCTGGTTGGTGGGAGACAAGGCGACGCTGCTGGAATCCCGCGATGGGGGTCTGCACTGGCAGGTGCGGGAGCTGCCGGGTCTGGAGCCGGAAGCCTACCTGGCCTCCATTAGCTTTGCTGGGGCAGAAGGCTGGGTGGCCGGGCAGCCGAAGATCCTCCTCCACACCCTAAACGAGGGATCCGACTGGACTTCCATCCGCCTCAACAACCAACTGCCAGGGGAGCCGCTCTTGATCCAGGCTCTGGGCCCTGGCGCCGCCGAAATGGTGACCAATGTGGGGGCCATCTACCGCACCGAAGATGGCGGTCAGACCTGGCATGCCCAAGTGGATGAGCCGATTGGGGCCATCAAAAACATTGCCCGCGGCCCTGAAGGCGAATATCTGGCGGTGTCGTCGCGGGGCAGCTTCTACTTTCTGTACACTCCTGAAAGTCGCACCTGGAAGCCCTACCCGCGGGAAAGCTCCCGCCGCATTCAAAACATGGGCTTTGGCCCCCACGGCAGCGCTTGGAAATTGAACCAAGGGGCGGAGATCGCCTTTACCGATGACTTCACCTCCGGCCAGTGGTCGTCGCCGCTGCGTCCGGGGCGGGCCCTCAGCTTTGGCTACCTCAATGCCGCCTACCAGAACGACCACGACCTGTGGGTGGTGGGGGGTGGCGCTACCCTGATCCACAGCCCTGATGGTGGCAAAACCTGGGAACAGGCCAAGAAACTCAGCAACATCCCCGCCAACTTCTACAGCATTGAGTTTTTCGGCCCCGAGCAAGGGTTTATTCTGGGGCAACGGGGCACCCTCTTGCGCTATGTCAGCTCCAACAACTCCTGAAGGTCTCAGGGATCCCTAACCGGCACACGGGTGGACACACGCGCCAAGGATCCAGCTTCACGCCCTCGGCTGCTGGTTGCTGCCAGCGGCACTGGTGGCCACATTTTTCCGGCCTTGGCCGTTGCCGAGCAGTTGCCTGACTGGCAGATTGAATGGCTGGGGGTGCCGGATCGCATGGAAGGGAAGCTGGTGCGGGAGCGGTATCCCTTGCACCGGGTCGTCATGTCGGGCTGGCAGGGATCCCCTCTCCACAGGCTGCAGGCCTTGGCCCAACTGGCCCGTGCGACCCTACAAGTGCGCCGACTCCTTATGTCGGGACGGTTTGATATTGTCCTGACCACCGGTGGGTACATTGCCGCTCCGGCCATTTTGGCCGCCCGTTCGCTGGGGGTGCCGGTGTTGCTGCACGAGTCCAATTGGATCCCGGGCAAAGTGACCCGTTGGCTGGGGAGATTTTGTCAGGTGGTGGCGCTGGGCATGGCGGAGACGGCAGAGCATTTGCCAGGGGTGGCCGCCCAAGTGGTGGGCACGCCAGTGCGGGCCGAGTTCTACACGCCCCAGCCTTTCCCTGCCGACCTCCCCATTCCCGACGGGGATCCCCTCATTGTGGTCATGGGGGGCAGCCAAGGGGCGCGGGGCCTCAACCGCATGGTGGCCACCTGTGCCCCAGCTTGGTTGGAGGCGGGGGCCTGGATTGTGCATTTGACCGGCGGCAGCGAAGCTCAAGATCCGGAAGCCAGGATCCCCAGCCATCCCCGCTACCGGCCCTTTCCTTTCCGTCGAGATGTAGCTGCCTTGTTGCAGCGGGCCAACTTTGCCATTAGCCGCGCCGGAGCCATGAGCCTGGCGGAGTTGCTGACCACCGCCACCCCGGCCATTTTGATCCCCTATCCCTTTGCTGCAGAAGATCATCAGTATCAGAATGCTCTGGCCTTTGTGGGGCGCGGTGGGGGGGTGGTCATGCGAGAATCCGAAGAGAATCTGGACTTGCTGCGGCAAACGGTGTTGACCTGGTTGGCCCAGCCGCAGGTGGTTGCCCAAATGGCCGCTCGCTTGCAGGCCGCAGCTCCTCCCAATGCCAGCAAGGTTCTTGCCCGCCTGTTGCAGGAGATCCGCCAGAGTTCTGCCCGTTAAGCTGTGGTACAGCCAAGATTGGACAGCCTTTCCCAACGCCCGCCTGTGCTCGCCAAAGCGGCGGAGTCCCCTGCCCTGCTGGCAGAACTCCCGCCCGCTGACAGGATGGAATCGCTGTTGATGCGGCTAGAGCAGTGCTTCGGGATCCCCCAGCGGGCTCCCAATGGCCTTTCCCCTCACCCCGATCTCCTGGACGAGTTGGTGGGCACGATCCTTTCCCAGAACACCACCGATGCCAACAGCAGCCGTGCCTTCCGCGCCCTCAAAGCCGCCTTTCCCTCTTGGGAAGCGGTCTTGGCTGCCGACCCGGCAGATCTGGCCCAGGTGATCCGCTCCGGCGGCTTAGCCCACCTTAAAGCAGCCCGCATTCAGGAGATCTTGGCCGCCATTCAAGAACGACAGGGATCCCTGAGCCTCGACTTTCTGCGCGACCTGGACGACGCCGGCGCCCTCGACTTTCTGCTCTCGTTAAAAGGGGTAGGGCTGAAGACCGCCACCTGTGTGTTGTTGTTCGGGCTGGGTCGGGATCTCTGCCCGGTGGATACCCATGTGCATCGAGTGGCCAACCGTCTGGGCTTGGTGCGGGCCAAACATCCCGACGACACTTTTGCTCAGCTTTCCCCTCAGATCCCCAGAGGCAAAGCCTATTCCCTGCACGTCAACTTTGTCCGGCTGGGCAAGCGCATCTGCAAGGCCCGTATGCCCGAATGTGGCCGCTGCCCGCTGCGTCCCACCTGCCCTTCTGGGCGGCAGCGCTGATCCCGACAGCAGGGCTCTATTCTGCGGGCGCAGTAGAAGCATCGGGGATCCCCTCTTGTCCGTTCCTGCCGGCGTCTCTCTCTGCTGGGGGAACTTCCAACTCCAGGGCTTGCCGCACCGATTGAATCTCTTGGGAGAGCAGCACCCGCTCTCGATCCAACAGGCCGACGATCTGCTCTGGGTCTTCCCGAGAAACCACCGGCAATTGGCGCAAATCGTATTCGTACATCGGCTCGGCTGCCACTGCCACCGCCTCATCGGGGAAGGTGGTGAGAACTGGGGATTGGCTGACCTCCTGTACGGTTAGCTCCGCCAACTCCGCCGCCTCCTTGTGGGCCAAGGCCCGCTCCAGGTCTTCCAGGGTGAGAATGCCCCGCAGCCGCTCCTGTCCGTCCACCACCAACGCGCTATGGCACTTTTGCTGCAGCAAACTCTCCAGAGCTTCTCGCAGCGGTGTGTCTTGCCGAAGCAAAAGAGATGGGGGCACCATCACCTCTTGCACCGTCAGCTCTCTAGGCTCCTGCCCAAGGACTCCGTCAAGCGTTGCGTGGCGATAGCGACGGGCGGAAGGGTAGATGGCCGGCGAATGCAACTGCTCCGTCAGCCAGATGCTCAAACCCACTGCCGCCATCACCGGCAGCGCAATGTGATAGTCCCGCGTCATCTCAAACAGCAGCAAGATGGCCGTTAGCGGAGCCCGCACACTGGCCGCCAACACAGCCGCCATGCCCACCATGGCGTAGGCAGCGGGGGGAGACAAGGCAATCAGGGGCAAAGCTTGGGATAGCACCTGACCGTAGCCTGCCCCCAGCACTGCCCCCATGAACAAAGCCGGGGCAAAGGTTCCCCCCACAAAGCCGCTGCCCAGGCTCAAAGCGCTCAGCAACAGCTTGCCCAATAGGAGCAGGCCCAGATGGCCAAGAGAAAAGGGAACGGCCTGCAGAATCGACTCAATGGTTTCATAGCCCACCCCCAACGCCAATGGGATCCCCAAGCCCGCGCAGCCCAGGATCCCGCCCCCCAAAATGGGCTTGCTCCAAGCTGGCCAGGCCGCCAGGGGGCCACTGTTGAACAGGTGCTTGCCCCACTCCAGGGTGTAGCTGAAGGCCATAGAAACCAGGCTGGCCAAAAAGCCCAAGCCGAGATACAGAGGTACCTCCAGCAAGCTGTGGATCTCGTAGTCCGGCAAGACAAAAGCCGGCTGGGTGATGGTGGGCAAAAGAAAAGCGGGTTGTGCCCCCAACCCCACCTGGGCGATCAAGGCGGAGACCACCGCCGCCAACACCACCACACTGACAGCAGAAGTGGTGAAGGTGCGGGCCAAAGCCAGCTCCAGCGCCAAAAACACCCCGGCAATGGGCGCGTTAAACCCTGCCGCCAGGCCAGCCGCTGCTCCGGCAGCCATCAACAGTTGCACCCGCTCCCGCGAGAGGCGTAGGTTTTGCCCCAGCAGGGATCCCAGCAAAGCGCCACTTTCCACACTGGGGGCCTCAGGGCCAAGGGAAGCTCCCGCGCCCAACGAGATGGCAGCCGCCAAGAGCTTGAGCGGGATCCACCAGGGCTGAAGTGCCAAAGGACGAGCAGGACTCACCAAGCTGGAGAGGCTCAAGTTGGGAAAGGGCACAACTGCCCCCAAAGCGCCGATCAGCAGGCCCCCCAGCACCGGCGCCAGAGCCAGTGTCCAGGATCCCAGCAGCCACAGGCCATAGTGTTCTGCAGCCCTGCCGATGCCATCCACGAGGGTGTCCTGCAGCAGATAGCGCCACCAGCCAATCAAGTAGCGAAATCCAACCACCAACAGCCCCGTGGCCAACCCCACTGCCGCCGCCAGCAGCAGCAGCAGGTTCTCGGAGGAGAGGCGCAGGCGGAGAGCGGGGGCGCTGTTCATGATGGCTCAAGGGCTTTGGGAAGGCAGGGTTAAAATTTCTACACCGGTTTCGGTAACGGCGACTGTATGTTCAAATTGCGCCGAGAGCTTGCCATCTAAAGTTACCGCCGTCCACCCGTCGGAGAGCACCTTCACCTCCCAGGTGCCCTCGTTGATCATCGGCTCGATGGTGAACACCATGCCGGGGCGGAGTTTCTCCCCTTTTCCTCGCTCGCCGTAGTGGGGGATCTGGGGAGCAGTGTGGAATTGCCGTCCCACCCCATGCCCGACAAAATCGCGCACCACGCTGTAGCCCTGGGCCTCGGCATATTCTTGGATGGCAGCGCCAATGTCGCCGACTCTCCCCCCCGGCTTTACAGCAGCAATGCCCCGCCGCAGACATTCTTCGGTCACCTCCACCAGGCGCCGCGCCCGCTCAGAAGGCTGTCCGACAAAGAAGGTTTTGGAGGTATCGCCATGGTAGCCATCCAAAACCGGGGTGACATCGATGTTGATGATGTCGCCTTCTCGCAGGATCTGCTTGGGGCTGGGAATGCCGTGGCAAACCACGTGGTTGACGCTGGTGCAGATGGACTTGGGAAAGCCATGGTAGCCCAAAGGGGCGCTTCTGGCCCCATGCGCCCGCGTCCATCGCTCGGCCTCGTCGTTGAGCTCTTGGGTGGTGACCCCTGGTCGCACCATCGGCTCCAAGTGCTTGAGCAGATCTGCCGCCAGGCGACAAGCCCGCCGCATTTTCTCCAGTTCCCGCGAAGAGAGCAACACAATGGGCTGAGGGGCTTGCGTGAGCTGGTTCATACCCGTCTGCAAAGCGGATCCCAACTGCTCCCCCCATCGCTGGGAGCGACGGCTGAGGTCTGTCAACAACGCTCGCATGTCTTCCATCATGAGACCTTATCTGTGAAAAGCTCTGTGAAAACGGATGGATCTCTGCACCTGCAGACTGTCCAGGATTGGGTTCTCAGTTGGGATTCTGAATCGCCTTGCGCCCATTCACAGACCCCTGCCGGCCATTTTCTGCCGCCGACGAATCCGCTGCACCAACCACAGCCCCAGAAAATAGCTGACAAGGGATCCCCAAAAACCGACAAACGCACAGCCGACAAACAGCGTGCCCGACATCTCCAAGCCCCACTGCATCCAGTTTTGCCAGGTGGCCGCCACCAGCTCTGTGGTGGGAAGGACAGTTCGGGATCCCAGTAGCCATTCTCCCACCTGGTAGTTGAATGCATAGATGGGCACATAGGTGAAGGGGTTACTCACCCAGGTCCCTGCCGCCGCCGCCAGCTTGTTGCCCCGAAACGGAACAGCCAACACCAGAGCGGCCAACGTTTGAAAGCCGAAGATGGGGAAACAGCCGGCAAAAACCCCTACCGCCAAGCCACGGGCAATTTCTTTTGGCGACGATTGCAGCCGCAACAGGCGCAGATAAAGATAGCGCAGCCAACGCTTCCAGGAAGGATCCCGGCGGGCTAGGGTCGGCCCTGGTTGAGATCCAGAGTAGGATCTGGAATAAAGCTTAAGGGATCCCGGCGAAGGCCAGGAGAAAGAGGGCAGCCTCAACCAAAAGAGGGGGCTCATGGTGGCAAGGGGGCAACTGAGAGAAGGTGTTAAGTCCTGTAAATCCAGTGTATCTTTCCTGCCCTTGGCGACAAAGGGCCATTGGCAAATCCGGGCCAGCAGCAACGGGGTGACGCCGGGGGATCGGTTTACGGAGTGGTCACCTGAGCTTGTCCACCAAGGCCAGCACGAAGTTAAGACCCAAGTAGGAAACCAGCACCACCAAGAATAGGAACAGGGCAATGTTCAGCCCGGATCGCAGGGCAGAGGGCAGGGATCCCGATTTCATTTTGGGGTTAGGCCTTTCGGGGGGAGTTGTCATCTGAAGTTCTGGGGAAGACTGTGAATCTAGGATCCCATCTTGGCTGTGCAGGTGTACCCATCGGCTTACTTTCCGAAGATTGAAGGCCTCTTCTCTGAACACGGAGCAAGCCCAGTTCCTGGCCCCCGGCCAATGGGAGCGACTTGGATCGAGAATACCTGGCTGAGGAGATCGCATCTCAGAGAAGACAACGGCACCGGGAACCATGTAAACTACCCGACCCTGACTGCTTCGCAGTACAGGGCGGGCTTTCGGTAGCCCTGCAGTTGGCAAGCCAACCACGAACCTCTAGGCTGGTTTACGACAGCCCCCAAAAGCGCAATCACATTCGCACCATTCAAATCCGCATCCCCTTCCCATCCACAGTGTCCACACTTAAACTGCTTCCCACTGCGGTAGGATTGCTCAGGGTCGGGATGAATGTGCAAACACCGGTGGCAGGTCTGCGACGTGTAGGCAGGCGGCACAAGAATCAGAGCAACCCCCGCACGCAGAGCCTTGTACTCCAGAAACTGACGTAGTTGGTAGAACGCCCAACTGTTGGTCCTACGCCGCTCGGCTTTGCTGCGTGGCTGTTGATTGACCCTTTCCCGAATCCCTGTCAAGTCTTCCAGAGCAAGAGCGCTGTTTGTCGCCTTTGCCCTAGAGACAATAGCTTTGGAGATTCGATGATTGACCCACGCCTGAAAGCGTCTTTCCTTGCCAGACAGCCGTTGCAACAGTTGACGGCATCTGCGCCGCGAACTGCGTGTGCCCTTACTGGCTTTGCGTTGGAGTGCCGCCCTCAGCTTGGAGTAGTGGTCTCGGATTCGGTTCAACTGCTGTCCATTCCAGTTGTCCCCCTCTGACGTATGGGCGATATCCGTCCTGCCCAAGTCCACCCCGATCACCTTGTCGGTATCTTGTTGCTTGGGCGGGTTTTTCTCTACGCAAATCTGGATGTAGTAGGAGCCATCCTTCCGCTGGACTAGGGTGGCCGATTTGGGGTTAGAACCAGCCAGCATCCCACGCTGGTAGTTGCCAATGGCTAGTTCAAAGCGTTCTCTTCCATCAACCGTGGCAAGCGACACTGTCCAGTCTTTCTCGCGAAACGAGAAGATACGTGCATCGTAGGTCGCAAAGCCTCTCTTGAACGCTTTGACCGGACGGTTTTTCTGTCGGGCAACTTTACGGGCACCGGCCAGCCGTCTGCAGACCTGCTGAGTCAAGTTACTGGACAAGCCAAACCGAGCGCGAATCTGGTAATAGCAAAGGGACTGGAGTTTGACTGCGTTGACTACTTTTTCTGGTGTGTTTTGGTTGACCCAGTTCAACGCCTGCACAAAGGCATCCGTTGTCGCATCCAACTTTGCGGCTTGCGACTGAGACACCTTGAGCTTGCAGGAGACGGTCAGGACTTGGGTCATGGTTCTATCATAACTTCCGCATTCCTCCCGACACTGACCCTACGGGTACAGTGCGGGGCTCCTGCGATTTCTAGCTGAGTTATCCTGCCGCCAGAATTGCCTCCAACAAGGGATCCGCCCCAAAACGCACCACATCCGTACAGGGCCGTCCGGTCTCGGCTTCCACCCGGCGGATCTGCTCTAGGGCTGCTTCTTCCTCCCAGCCGAAGGTATTGAGGGCAACCCCCACCACGGGCGCGGGGGCAAAGGCCCCGGCAGCCGCTGCCACCTGCTCATACAGCTCGATCACTTTGGACAAGGGTGGGATGGGCACGTAGTCCATCCCCTTGATGTAGGTTTGGCCGGCGCGGTGTACCAGGATGAGGTGGGTGGGCTGGGATCCACGCAACAGAGGCAAGGTGGCCGTAGAGGCGGGGTTGAGCAGGGATCCCTGGCCTTCCAGATGCAGAATGTCGTGGTCAGAGCCATAGCGCATGATCAGTTGCTCCACCGCCCCACTGGCATAGTCCACCCGCACCGCATCCAAAGGGATCCCCTCGCCGCCGATCAGGATCCCAGTTTGCCCGGTGGCCAAAAAGCGGGAGCGCAGGCCCCGTCTCAGGCTGGCCCGGTGCAGCTCCAAGCTGGTGGACATTTTGCCCACGCTCATGTCGGTGCCCACCGTCAACACCCGTTTACAGGGCAAGGTGCGGGCCAGGGCTTTCCCCACCGATAAGTTGGGGGGCTCGCGGCGAATATCCCAGATCCAGGCCCCCGGCTGCAACCACTGCCGAAACTGGGGATCCTCGGCCAAAGGCGTGTGCAGCCCATTCACCAGAGATAGGCCAGCTCGCAGGGCCAGGCCCAACTCCTCCCGCCAGGCTGGCGGCAACTGCCCCCCTGAAGGGGCGATCCCAATCACCAGAACTTCAGGCCGGTGGGCCAGCGCCTCCTCCACCGAGGCCACGATGGGAATGTCTTTGGCAATTCCGGTCAGATGGGCCAGGGATCCCCCCGCCTGCTCCCGGTCGATCACCGCCACCACCGGGAAGGAGCCGTAGCGCAGCAGCCCCAGCCCCGTTTTCCCATGCTCCCCCAGCAATCCCCCGTGGAGCAGGATGGCCACGCGACTTTCGCTGGACAGGGATTCCGGCCTTCCCATTATTCCTCCCGCAGCTCTACCCCCAAACCCGGTCGGTCGGTGGGGAGCAGGCAGCCGTCCTGCAGGATGGCCCCGGCAAAGGGATCGTCGATGAGGTTGAGGTGGCTATCCAAGTCCAGGTAATCCACCAGGGGAGCCAAGTGGGCTGCCGCTGTATTCCCCAGGGCTGTGTTGCTGTAGCAGCCCAACATCACCTGTAGGCCGTGGGCTTTGGCGGTGTGGATCATGCGCCAGGCTTCGCTGAGGCCTCCGCACTTCATCAGCTTAATGTTGATCCCGTGGACGCGATCCACCAGAGGGGGGATATCGCGGCTGTCCATACAGCTCTCATCCACAAAAATGGGCAGCTTCGACTCGTGCCAGAGGGTGATCAGCTTCGCTTCCTGCCCCCTCTCCAAAGGCTGCTCCAGGTAGCTCACCCCTTGCCCCGCCAGCCAGTTGCTCATGCTCAGGGTTTGCTCCACCGTCCAAGCGCCGTTGGCATCCACTGTAATCAGGGATCCCAGCGGGATCACCTCTTGTACAGCAATCAGCATGTTCTGATCCGCCATCAGTCCTGAGCCGCTGCCCAGCTTGATCTTAAAGGCCCGCGCTTGGGTCTGTTCCATCCAGGCCAAGGCGCGCTGGCGGGCCGCCTGCGGGGTGGAGATGCCGATCGTCATCGTCGTGGGCGGAATGCGGGAGCGATCCAGCCCCCACAACTGCCACAGGGGCCTCCCCAGCCGTTTGCCCATCCAATCGTGCAGGGCCATATCCACCGCTGCCCGCGCTGCCGAAGGGATCCCGGCCCGCAGCAGTTCTGCCTCGATTGGCTGTCGCTCCCAGGGGGAATGGCGGCGCAGGATCCCTTTGGCCACCTCCAGACCCATCAGGATGTCGTCCAGAGACTGGTGGTAGTCGTCGCTCACCGAAAAAGGGCAAGCCTCTCCCCACCCTTCAACTCCCTCCTCCTCAATTCGCACCCAAGCCAAGGTTGTATCGCTGTGGGTACCTCGGCTGATGGTCAAGGCGTAGCGCTTGTGAACGGTGAAAGGTTCGACGTAGAGCCGCATGGGCATCTCCAGAAGAGGAAGCTTGGAGGGGCAATTGGGCCTGGGCCGCCCCTTTGAGCTTAGCTTGGTTCCCAGCCCAGCCTGCCCCCGTCCCCAAGCCCAGAAAACAAGTTATCCCTTGCCCCGTCCGCCGTCTATGGTGGGATCCAGATCCACCGTTCTCCATACCCTTGCCACCATGAATACCGCCGAACTGCTGGTTCGCTGCCTGGAAAATGAGGGGGTGCAGTACATCTTCGGCGTTCCTGGCGAAGAAAACCTGGAAGTCCTGCAAGCCCTGCGCCGCTCCTCAATTCGCTTTATCACCACCCGCCACGAACAGGGGGCCGCCTTCATGGCCGATGTCTATGGCCGGCTGACGGGCAGAGCGGGGGTGTGTCTCTCCACCTTGGGGCCGGGCGCCACCAACCTGATGACCGGAGTTGCCGACGCCAACCTGGATGGAGCACCCCTAGTGGCCATCACCGGCCAAGTGGGCACCGACCGCATGCACATCGAATCCCATCAATACCTGGATTTGGTGGCCATGTTTGCCCCCGTCACCAAGTGGAATGCCCAGATCGTGCGCCCCAGCATCACCCCGGAGATCGTGCGCAAGGCTTTCAAATTGGCCCAAACCGAGAAGCCCGGGGCCGTCCACATCGACTTGCCGGAAAACATCGCCGCCATGGAAGCCAGCGGCACTCCCTTGAGGAGAGATCGCCTGGACAAAACCTACGCCTCCTATCAAAGCCTGAACGAAGCGGCGTCCCTGATCTCCCGCGCCCGCAACCCCTTGATTTTGGCCGGCAATGGGGCCATTCGCGCCCAAGCCAGCAGCGCCCTCACGGAATTTGCCACCCGCTTGAACATCCCCGTGGTCAACACCTTCATGGGCAAAGGAGTGATCCCCTACACCCATCCCCTGTCCCTGTGGGCCGTTGGCCTGCAACAGCGGGATCTGATCAGTTGTGGCTTCGACCGCACCGATCTGCTGATCGCCGTCGGCTACGACCTCATCGAGTACTCTCCCAAGAAATGGAACCCCGACGGCACCATCCCCATCGTTCACATCGCTGCCCTGCCCGCAGAAATCGACAGCAGCTACATTCCGCAAGTGGAGGTGGTGGGAGACATTTCCGACTCCCTGATGGAGATCCTGCGCCGCTGCGATCGCACGGGCAAGCCGGATCCCTATGGCCTCAGCCTGCGGCAGAACATCGTCCGCGAGTACACCTGCTATGCCCACGATCAGAGCTACCCGATCAAGCCCCAAAAGCTGATCTACGACCTGCGCCAAGTCCTGGAACCCGAAGACATCGTCATCTCCGATGTCGGCGCCCACAAAATGTGGATGGCCCGCCTCTACCACTGTGACAAACCCAACACCTGTCTCATCTCCAACGGCTTTGCCGCCATGGGCATCGCCATTCCGGGGGCCTTGGCCGCCAAATTGGTGCATCCCGACCGGCGCATCGTGGCCGTAACCGGAGATGGAGGGTTCATGATGAACTGCCAAGAGCTGGAAACTGCCCTCAGGGTGGGCACTCCCTTTGTAACTCTCATCTTCAACGATGGCGGCTATGGGCTGATCGAGTGGAAGCAACACAATCAATACAACGAGGCTGCTTTCGTCAAGTTCGGCAATCCAGACTTCGTTAAGCTGGCGGAGAGCATGGGCCTCAAGGGCTACCGTGTCGAAAAGGCTGCCGAGCTGATCCCCATCCTGAAGCAGGCCCTCGAGCAGCCGGTGCCCACCCTCATCGACTGCCCTGTCGATTACAGCGAAAACCTTTACCTAACCCAGCGGTCGCAAGCGTTGGTCTGCGAGGCTTAGGGGACGAGATGGATGTGAATGCGAGATTTGAGCCGAGTTGGGGCATAGTAAGCCCAGGGTTGGCGGCCTCTGGGCAGTCCAGACTTATGTATCTTTACCGTTGACCCTTAGCAGCCGAGTGCAGTGAAATAGAGGCATTGTGGGTGACCCGCTAGCATGAACGATCTTCCTCCCCCTCCTTTTACCTCGCGCCGCGCCGGCGCTGCCAGCAAAGCTCTGGCCATCGCCAACGTCAGCATTACCCCCTTTGGCCGCAAGTTAAAGGAGCTGGGCTTTGCCGACGATAAGCAGATCCAGGACATCCAAAACGCCCTCAAAGCGGATCGAGAGGGCAACAGCAAGGCCCTGGCTCTGGTGGTCAAGGATATCGTGGGCAAAGAGATCACCCCTGACCTGGAGCGGGCTTACAAACGGCAGCAGCTCTTTGAACTGAAAATCATCTACGGGATCCCCTCCCTGGATGTCGACCTGGAGCCGGTGGAGATCTCCGAGATGATTGGGCTGATCGACTCGATCTTGCCCCTCGACATCTGCAACCGCTACAAATTCTTGCCCATTCGCCGTCGAGACAATCAGGTGACGGTGGCGATGGTCAAGCCAGACAACCTGCAGGCACTGGACGACATTCAACGGCGCTTCCGCATCCAGGGGCTGAAGCTGCAGCGGCGGGTCTTCACCCAGCGGGATTTCGAGACCCTGATCAGCCGCTACATGGATGCGCAGGCGGAGCTGCTGGCCATCAAGGGGATCAACGACGCGGCTGCTGCCCAACAGGCGGCTGCTGCCCAACAGGAAGAAGAGGTGGTGGTCAACACTGCCGAAATCGATCTGGATGCTATTGAGGATGTGGCTGCCGATGAGGCCGGCGAGGGATCCCTGGAGCAGCAGGTCAAATCGGCAGATGATGCCCCGATTATTAAACTGTCCAACCAGATCCTGGTCAAGGCCCTGCAGGATGGGGCGTCCGACATCCACATCGAGCCACAAGAAGAATACCTGCGCATCCGCTTCCGCAAAGATGGGGTGTTGCGGCAGGCTTTTGAAAACTTTCCCAAGAAGATCGTCCCCGCCCTCACTGCCCGCTTTAAAATCATCTCCAACCTGAATATTGCCGAGCGGCGCATGCCCCAGGATGGGCGGATTCGGCGGGTCTTCAAGGGGCGCAAGGTGGACTTTCGGGTCAGCACCCTGCCCTCCCGCTATGGGGAAAAGATCGTGCTGCGGGTTCTGGACAACTCCGCCACCCAACTGGGGCTGGACAAGCTGATCACCGACCCAGAGACCTTGGAAAGCTTCAAGGAGATTGTCAGGCGACCCTTTGGCCTAATCTTGGTGACCGGGCCAACGGGATCCGGGAAAACCACCACCCTCTACTCGGCTCTGGCGGAGGTGAACGATCCGGGCATCAACATCAGCACTGCCGAGGATCCCATTGAATACTCGCTGCCGGGGATCACCCAAGTGCAGGTGATCCGAGAAAAGGGCATGGACTTTGCCATGATCCTGCGGGCCTTCTTGCGGCAAGACCCGGATGTGATCCTGGTGGGGGAAACCCGCGACCACGAGACGGCCAAAACCGCCATCGAAGCCTCCCTCACGGGCCACTTGGTGTTGACCACGCTGCACACCAACGATGCCCCTGGCGCCATTGCCCGTCTGACGGAGATGGGGATCGAGCCATTTATGATCTCCAGCTCGTTGCTGGGGGTGTTGGCCCAGCGCTTGATGCGCCGGGTGTGTACCGAATGTCGGATCCCCTACCACCCCACGCCGGAGGAGCTGGCCCGCTATGGCCTTACCCTCAGTGGCGACGGCGAGCAGCTCACCTTCTACAAAGCCAACAAGCTCTCCCCCAAAGAAGTGGAGCAGCGCAAGGCCACCGGCAAGCCCATCTGCGAGAAGTGTGGGGGCGTGGGCTACAAAGGTCGGGTAGGGGTGTACGAGTTCATGCGCATGAACGACCGCCTTGCGGACTTGATCAACAAAGAGGCCCCCACGGAGGTGATCAAAGAAGCGGCGGTGGAAAGTGGCATGAAAACCCTGCTGGCCTACAGTTTGATGCTGGTGAAGCAGGGCCTCACCACGCTGGAGGAGGTGGATCGGGTGACCCTCACCGACAAGGGTCTGGAAAGCGAGCTGAAGGCCCGTGCCAAGGCTCTCAGCACCTGCCGCAACTGTGGCGCGGCCTTGCATGTGGACTGGATGGACTGCCCCTATTGCCTGACCCCGAAGTTTTAGGAAGTCGGCTTGGCACTTGACGATGTTGGGGTGCCGACTATAACAGTCCTATACAGTTGCCTTTCTCACATGGCTTTGGCCGGCGGCTCTTTTGATAGACAGTTCTACTCGCCTTTGGAGAACCCAACCCTATGCCCCAACTGATGATCGAAGACCTCATGGAAGCAATCGTCCAAAAGGGCGGTTCCGACATTCATATCTCGGCGGGTTTGCCCCCCTACTTCCGCATCAATGGTCACCTTGAGCCGACAGAGCATGAGCCTCTCTCGGCAGAGGAGGTGCAGCGGTTGATCTTCAGCATGCTGAACAACAACCAGCGCAAGCAGCTGGAGCAAAACTGGGAATTGGACTGCTCCTATGGGGTGCGGGGGATCGGGCGCTTCCGCGTGAACGTCTACCGCGATCGCGGCACCTATGCTTGCGCCATGCGGGCCCTGGCTTCTGAGATCCCCAACATCGACAAGCTGGGCCTGCCGGATGTGTGTAAGGAAGCAGCTCGCCTGCCGCGGGGCTTGGTGCTGGTAACCGGCCCAACGGGATCTGGCAAATCGACTACGCTGGCTTCCATGATCGACATGATCAACCGCGAACGGGCCGAGCACATCCTCACCATCGAGGATCCCATTGAGTACATCTACACCCCCATTCGCAGCATCATCCACCAGCGGCAACTGGGGGAAGACACTAAGAGTTTTGCCAATGCCCTGCGGGCAGCGATGCGGGAGGATCCGGATGTGATCCTGATCGGGGAGATGCGGGATCTGGAGACCATCCAGTTGGCCATTACCGCCGCCGAGACGGGCCACCTCTGCTTTGCCACGGTACACACCAGTTCTGCCGCCCAGACGGTGGATCGCTTGGTGGATGTGTTTCCGCCCGAGCAGCAGCAGCAGATTCGCGTGCAGCTCTCCAACTCCCTCAAGGCCGTCTTCTCCCAAACTCTGGCCCGCCGCCTCAATCCCAAGCCAGGAGAGCCTGGACGGGTGCTGGTGCAGGAAATCATGGTGGTGACGCCGGCCATTGCCAACCTGATTCGGGAGGGCAAAACTGCCCAGATCTACTCGGCTATCCAGACGGGGGGCAAGCAGGGCATGAAAACGCTGGAGCAAGATCTGGCTAACCTTTACCTACAGGGCAAGATCGACTTCGATACGGCCATGTCTAAGACCTCTCGCCCTGAAGAGCTGCAGCGGCTTTTGGGCAACGTTACCGGGCCCTCGCCAGCCGCGGCTGCCCAACAACAGCGGCCAGCAGCAGTTGCCGCCCGTCGCTAAACTTCGTCTCCACCAGGCAGCGCTGGGATCCCGGGGTGAGGGTTCATTGCCGATCTCTAGCCGCTGACTTGATTTGTGGCTAAGCTCTAGCTGAGAGATTGTTGATC
This sequence comes from Synechococcus sp. JA-2-3B'a(2-13), assembly GCF_000013225.1. Taxonomy (NCBI): domain Bacteria; kingdom Bacillati; phylum Cyanobacteriota; class Cyanophyceae; order Synechococcales; family Synechococcaceae; genus Synechococcus; species Synechococcus sp. JA-2-3B'a(2-13). Next base: position 2,239,743 of record NC_007776.1, on the reverse strand, counting down.
TGCCCAAGGTTTGGGCTGACTTCTCTTTTGCACCTGCGAAACATTTAAAGCCATTTCGTTATTTAGAGCGATCTAGCCGGGGGTACAGCCATGCCGCGCTACAAGGTTCGGGGGTTAAAGGCCGGTCAGCCGGTACGCCTGACGGTGGTGGCCAACAGCTTGACCGAAGTTCGTGCACGGCTGCGCCGAGACGGGATTTTTGCCAAACAGGAAGACATTCAGGAGGAGAAACCCTTCTTTTCCTTGGATACGTCTTTCGATTTCTCAATGCTGGGATCCATCGACATTCGCGACAAGGCAGTGTTCTCCCGGCAATTTGCTGCCTTGATCAACGCCGGCGTGTCGATGGTGCGCTCTCTCACCATCATGGAGGAGCAAACCGGCAACCCCAAACTCAAAAAGTACCTGCGGGCTATCCGAGCGGAGGTGGAGGCGGGGAAAAACCTCTCCGACTCCATCCGCCCTTATCCCGACGCCTTCGACGGCCTCTACTGCAGCATGGTGCAGGCGGGGGAGGTGGGCGGCGTGCTGGACGAAGTGCTCAACCGCCTGGCCAAGCTGCTGGAGGACATGGATCGCCTGCAGAAGCAGATCAAGTCAGCCATGACCTACCCGGTGGTGGTGACGATCTTGGCTGTCTTGATTTTCTTGGGCATGGTGCTGTTCATCTTGCCCACGTTTGAGAGCATCTACAACGACTTGGGTGGGGAGCTGCCCGCCTTTACCCAGTTTTTCATCAACATCAGCAAGTTCCTACGCACGCCCCAGTACAGCTTGGGGCTGGTGGGCTTTCTAGGGGCCGTCTATTTTGCTTTCCGGCGCTTTTACCGCACCCCTGCCGGCAAGGAGACCATCGACGCGCTGGCCCTCAAGCTCCCTATCTTCGGGGATCTGATCCAGAAGTCGGCGGTGGCTCGCTTCTGCCGCACCTTTGGCGCTCTCACCCGCTCCGGGGTGCCGGTGCTGACTTCCTTGGAAATTGTGCGCGACACCTCCGGCAACCAGGTGGTGGCCAACGCCATTGACGCCGCCCGCCAATCCATCTCAGAGGGAGGGCAGATTGCCCCTGCTCTGGACAAGGCCAAGGTCTTCCCAGTCATGGCCATTCAGATGATCAGCGTGGGGGAAGAGACAGGGGAGCTGGACGCGATGCTGATGAAGACGGCGGATTTCTACGAGCTGGAGGTGGAGGAGGCGGTACGCGCCCTCACCAGCCTGCTGGAGCCGTTGATGATCGTGATCCTGGGCGGTATGGTGGGCTGCATTATCGTGGCCATGTACCTGCCCATGTTCAACGTGTTCGAGTTGGTGAAGTAGCCGGAAGGGATCCCTCGAAGTTGGACGGTAAATTCTACACAGGTTCTGCTGCTGGCTCCCGATAGTTTGGGTCGAAAGAGGCAAAGTCAGAGCAACGGAGGAAAGGGATCCCATGCTGAGGCGATGGTTAGCGGCCCTGGTGCTGTTGTTGGGGGTGGGGCTGGCAGTTTTGCTTTCCGAACAGCCGACGGGATCCCTGGTGGGACGGGTGGAGCTACCGGCAGGGGTAGCTCTGGAGAGCGTCCGGGTGATCGCCGCCGGCCCGGCCACTCGCAGCTCCAGCTTGACCGCAGATGGCGAATATCGCTTGGATCGATTGCCTGTTGGGGAATACCAGGTGACGGTGCAGGGATCCGGCCTGGAAACGGTGGGCAGCCAGGGATCCGTTCTGGTGCGGGAGGGGGCAACGGCCCGGATCCCCACCTTGCGCCCTCAGCTTGTCCCCCCCGGTCTCTATCTCTACAGCACCAGCCAGGTGTTTACGACCGCAGAACCGGCGCGGCTGCAGTGGCGGGCCACCAGCCTGGGCTCGGTGCAGCTCAGCCTCTATCGCTTTTCCCTGACAGAGCTGCAGGGATCCCCTCTCTTGCGGGATTTGGCGGATGCTGGCTATGGCTCCCTGAATCCGGCTCTGTATCCCACCCTGCGGCGGGAGCTTGTGCGCAGTTGGCAGCAGCCGGTGCCACGACGAGCGGGAGAGGGGTGGACAGCCCAAACCTTGGAGCTGGGGATCCTGCCGCCGGGGGCCTACTGGGTGGAGGCGGAGGGCCGGGAGCCGCTGGCGCAAACGGCTGCACCCTTGCCCCGTTTCGACCATTGGTTTTTGGTGAGCGATCTCGGCCTCATCCAGAAGCAGGATGCCAGCCAGTTGGTGGTGCAGGCGGTGCACCTGCGGGAGCTGCGTCCCCTGGCCGGGATCCAGATCCAAGTTTTCGGGGAGTGGGGGGATCCCCTGACGGCCACCACCGATGCAGAGGGGCTGGCCCGCTTTGGCCTGCCGGCGAGAGAGGGTTCTTCCCTGGTGGTCTATGGCCGCAGTGCCGACAACACCCTGCAGGCTTTGTCCCGCAGCTACGCCTATGGCTGGAACCAGCCCCACCGGATCTACGCCTACACCGATCGTCCCCTCTACCGCCCTGGCCAAACCGTCTATTTCCGCGCCCTGGTGCGAGAGCAAACCCGCCTCACGCCGCCCCCCCCAGGACAAGCAGTGCAACTGACCCTTACGGCCCCCAACGGGGATGTGTTGAGCGAACAAACCCTGGCCACCAATGCTTTTGGCAGTGTCCATGGGGAGTTTCAACTGCCAGAAGAAGCGTCCCTGGGCAGCTACGGCCTGGAGTGGCAGGTGTCAGGGCCGCAGGGATCCAGCCGCGAATACACCTCTTTTCAGGTGGAAGCCTACCGCAAGCCGGAGTTTGAGGTGGCGGTGGTGCCCGACCGACCTTGGCTGGTGCGGGGGGGATCCCTGAAGGTGCAGGTGGAGGCCGAGTATCTTTTCGGCGCGCCGGTGGCCGCTGCCCAGCTTCGCTACCGGGTTTACAGCAGCCCCGACTGGAGCCTGCGCTATGGGCTGTTGCCCCGTTCTGCCGAGGAAGACTATTTCGCCGACGACCTGGGAGAGGAGCAGGGCTACTACGGCGGCTACGGCCAGTTGGTGGCGGAAGGGGAAGGGGTGACGGATGCCCAGGGGCGTGCCGTCTTTCACCTACCCCGCCTGTTGGCCGATCTGGACTGGGAAGAAGACAGCTACTGGGGCCCCCAAGAGGTGCAGCAGTTGCGCATCGAGGTGGAGGTGACCGATATCAGCCGCCGGACGGTAACAGGATCGGCGCGGGCCTGGGTCACGGCTGGCGAATTTGCTCTGTTTGCGGAAGTGAACCGCCACCTGCCCGCTCCGGGGGATACCCTCACCTACCGGCTGCAAGCCCGCGATTACGATGGCCGCCCCGTCAGCGCCACCGGAGAGCTGAGCCTGGAGCGCTGGCGCTGGGATCCCAAGAGCAACACCTACCAACGGCAAGGTACCCTGCTGCGGCAGCCTTTTCAGATTGTCAACGGGGAAGGCAGCCTCGACCTCCACCTGCCCGCCGACCTGGAGCCGGGAGACTACCGGGTGCGGTTGACGGCATGGGATCCCCGCCGTCAAAGTGCTCCGCACCGCTGGCGCGAACGGGTGCAGGAGGTGGACTATCTCTGGGTGGTGGAGCCGGGCAGCCCCCTACAAAGTTGGGGATCCCTGCCCAGCCTGGAAGTGGTGGCGGATCGGCAGATCTACCAGGTGGGGGAAGAGGCCCAGATCCTGATAGTCTCGCCGCTGCCGGATGTGGCGGTGCTGGTGGGCATTGAGGGATCCCGGCTGCACCAGGTGCAGGTGCTGCGTCTCCAGGGGCATACGGCCACGCTGCGGCTGCCCATCCGCGGCGACTATCGTCCCAATCTCTACGTCACTGCCACTGCCATCGGCCCAGAGCGGCGGCTGTACCGAAGCGAGGCCCTGCTGCGGGTCTCCCCCTTGGATCGCTTTTTGCAGGTGGAGCTGCAAACCGATAAACCCACCTATCGACCGGGCGAGACCGCCCAAATCCAAATCCGCACCCGCGATGCCCAAGGGCAGCCGGTGAGCGCCGAGGTGGGCCTAGGGATTGTGGACAATGCCCTCTACCTATTGCGACCCGACTTCACCCCGGATATTCGCCGCTTCTTCTATGGGCGCCAGTACAACCAAGTTACCACCACTACCTCTTTCCCTCAGCAATATCCCGGCGGTGCTGACAAGCTGGCCGGCCAAGTGCGGGAAGACTTTCGCGATACCGCCGCCTGGTTCCCGGATCTGGTCACCAATGCCGATGGCCTGGCTCAGGTGCAGGTGCGCTGGCCCGACAACCTCACCACCTGGCGCTTGACCGCCCGCGCCGCCACTGCCGACACCCAGGTGGGATCCGCTCTTGCCACAGTCTCGGTTAGCAAAGACCTGTTGGTGCGCTTGGCCGCTCCCCGCTTTTTCCGGGTGGGGGATCAGCTCACCTTGGCGGCCATTGTGCAAAACCGCACGGGTCAAGCCCAAGCGGTGGAGGTGCGGCTGGAAGTTCCTGTTCCTGCCGGTGGGATCTTGAAATTGCAAGGCCCGGAACGACAACGCCTCACCGTGCCGGCCCAAGGAGCGGGGCGGGTGGAATGGCCTCTCCAGGTTCTGGGGGCCGGAGATACCTCTCTGCGGGTCTGGGCGGAAGGGAATGGGCTGAAAGATGCGTTGCAACTGCGGATCCCCAGCCAGCCTTTCGGCGCTGTGCAACGGTTCTCCCAGGTGGGTCGGGTGCAGGAGGGCAGCCTTGACTTATCGCTGGATTGGCCCGCCACCTGGGTGCCGGGATCCCGGCAGCTTCACCTGGAACTGGCCGCTAGCCCGGCAGCAACCCTGCTGGAGCCGCTGGATTACCTGGTGGAGTTCCCCTACGGCTGCACCGAGCAAACCCTGAGTCGCTTCTTGCCCGCCCTAGCCGTCGCCCAAGTCAGCAAGCAGTTGGGCTTGAACCTGCGCTCGCAAACCCTGGAGCGGCTGCCCCAGGTGCTTCGATCGGGCTTGCAGCGACTGGAGGGATCCCAGAACTACGATGGGGGCTGGGGCTGGTGGGCCCATGACCGGAGCAACCCCTATCTGACCGGATACATCCTGCAGGGATATCATCTTGCCCAAGCCGCCGGCTATGCCCTCAAAGATTGGCAGGTGCGGCAGGCCTTGGACTATCTGGCCGCTCAACTGGCCCAGCCACAAGCCCTCTCCCCGGATCTGCAGGCTTTTGTCGCCTACAGCCTGGCCCTCTGGGATCCCGCTTTGGTGACTGCCGACCTGCCGCCGCCGGAGCGGCTCTCCACCTTTGGCCTGGCCTACCGAGGGCTGGCCGCCCTGCAACTGGGCCAGAGGGATCTTGCCCAGGCAGCCCTGGATGAGGTTCTGGAGCGGCGGCAACAGGATCCCCAAGGGCGCTGGTTTATCCCGGCTGCCTCTTCCTTGGCAACCCACGAGCGCTCCACCTACGACGACATGGAGGTGGCCGGCCCGCTTTTGCAATTGGCCGTTCGGCTGCAGGATGACCGGGCTGCCCAGATTGCCGAGGCCCTTCTCCAGCAGCGGCAAAACAACCGCTGGCGCACCACCAAAGCCACCGCCGATGCTCTCCTCGGCCTGTCCGCCTACTACCAAGCCCAGCAGCAGCAGCTTCCCGGCCCCGGCGAGGTGCGGGTGTTGGATGGGACAACCGGATCCCTTCTTGATCGCTGGCAGGCCGGCGCTGGGGATCCCCGCTATGGGCTGGATTGGGCTGACGCAGAAGTGGGGAACCTGAGCAGCCTGCGCCTGGAAAAGTCCGGCCCCGGCCCCCTTTACTACAGCTTGAGGGGAGAAGCCTTCGTCCCCAACCCTCTGCCCTCTCAAGCCCAAGGCTTTGCGGTGAGCCGCAGCTACTTCCGCCTACAGCCCCAGCCCCAACCCAACGGGGAGATCCGCTACCGAGAGCAGCCGCTGCGCCCTGGCGACACAGTAAGGGCCGGAGAAATCCTCCTGGCCCGGTTGACGGTGGAAGCCGAGCGGGACAGCCACTACGTGGTGGTCGAGGATCCCCTGCCCAGCGGCGCCGAGATCACCTCCCAGGATCCGCGAGAGTTCACCGGCTTGGCCCCAGACTACTGGTGGGACTGGTTTTGGACCCGCCAAGAGAATCGGGATGACCGCGTGGCCTTTTTCAGCACCGAGCTCAAGCAGGGTCGCCATGAGTTTGTCTATCTCTTCCGTCCGGAGATCCCCGGCCAATTCCAGGTGGCTCCTGCCTTGGCCGAAGAAATGTACGATCCCAGCCGCCATGGCCGCAGCGCCGCTTACTCCCTCGAAGTTCTCCCTTGAATGCCTCGAACCTGCCCACTTGGCCAGAAACAAAGTAACCAGTTGCGTCAGTGTGGCCCAAGGGCTGACGCAATGAGCAGCTGCGCATGGCTGGGCCGCCCCCAAAGCACCTGCTCCTGTTTGTAAACGACCATGCCGGGCGGGGATCCCTTGGGTTTGAACACCAGTTTCGGGCGAGTGTAGACTACCGGCACCTGTTCGCTGAGGCGACCGCGGCTGAAATGGGCCGCCAAATCAGCAGCCGCCTGCAGATCTTCGCTTTCTGCTACAGCCCCGGGGGGCAAGCGCAGCAGCACATGACTGCCGGGGATCTCTTGGGCATGAAACCACCAATCGTGTTCCTGAGCCACGCGAAAGGTGAGCTGATCATTTTGCAGGTTGTTGCGCCCCACCCAAATGGAGAAGCCACTGGGGCTGGTAAAGCGGTGGGGGTTGAAGGTTGCCGGTGAGGCATGTTTTGAGCTCGCCCGCAGAGACTCTGTCCCGCTGTTGCGAGTGGGACTCTCCAAGTAGCGCTGTTCAATCAGCTCGGTCTCAATTTCCTTGAGGGTGGTCAAGTCTTGGGGATCCCGATAGGTTTCCAGCTGCTGTAGAGACGCTTCCACCTGCTCGAGGTAGAGGATCTCTTGGCCAAGCGCCTCTTGTAGGGGCCGGATAGCATCCTGGGCCCGTTTTTGTTTGCGGTGCTTGCGGTAGTAGGCTTGGGCATTGAGAATGGCATTTTTTTCGGGGTCGAGAGGGATCTTGACCGTCTGGCCGCTGGCAAAATCCGGCAGCTCGATGTGATGCAACCCTGGCCGCCAGAGGTGGAGGTGGGCCATCAACAAGTCGGCAGCCTGCTTGGAGGCTTCCGCCTGGGTGGAGTCGGCCAGCATTGCCTCAAATTGCTCTCGCCGCTGATAGAGCTTTTTCAGCAGGGTGGATACCCTTTGCAGCAGACGGTGGCGCTCTCGCTCAAACTGTTCGCGGTTAAGCTGAGCCTGGTAGTAGCCTTCCAGAAGTTGGTGCAGATTGAGTCGAGAAGGTTGTTGCAGGGACTCCGTCCCGCTAACGGGAACGGCACCGCTTGCCCAGCCGAGAACGGTGTATCCCTGGGGAGTGGGAGCTGGGTCAAACTGGCCTGTTTCCAGACGGGTTAACCAGTCTTGCCACCTGGCAAACAGTGCCTGCCAATCGCGGGCAGAGAGGTGATCGGTGGAGGTTTGCGGCGGGATCCCAGCCTGATGGCACATCGCTTCCACCAAGTGCCGACTGAGGCCGCGATAACAGCGCAACAGCCGTTGGCCGATGGGGCCGGGGATCAGGGCAACGCGCTCTTGCCAGCAGGAGAAGGGCTCGGATCGCTGCGGGATCGGGTCGGTTAGGGCCGGAGGAGCCTCGTAGGGCAGGCCCGGCTGCACTGGACGGATTCGCGATTGGCGCTCGCTTACCCCATGGCCACTGGCCAAGATCATGCCCGCCTCGTCCACCAAAATGGCATTGCTGTGCTTGCCCATCACCTCCAGGTAGAGATGGCGATAAGGGGGATCCCCGGGCCGAGGGGCAAAGCGCAAGTCAATCACCCGTTCCCAATCCTCCAGCAGAGCCAGCTCCGTCAGAGCCAAACCCTTCAGGTGCCGTTGGAGGAACTGGCTAAATTGAAAGCCATCCGGCTCTTTGGGAGGAGGCTGACAGAGGTGGAGACGGGCCGCCTGAGGGTGCCAGCACAACAGCAGGCAGGGACGGGCAGTGAGGGTGCGCAAGCCAATGACCACCGTCCACAGATCGGTCTGTTGGATCCATTCCACGCGGGCAGGCAACACTAGATCCCGACCTGTCTTAGCCTGGGCTAGATCTGCCAGCACAGCGCGCAGGGTGGTCAGATCAACGGGCTGCATCCCTGTTGCTGATACATTTACGCTGAACACTGCTGAACATCACTGTTCAACTATGCAGCGATAGCATTCTGTTTGTTTCCATTCGCGTTAGCGGGACGGAGTCCAAACAGAATGGCGGTATCCCGCAAAGCTTTGAGTAGAATACCCAAAGCGCAGTTTCCGTGTCGTCTTACTACCAATTTTCTGCTTTGCTTTGGCTACCATGTTGGCAGACTCGAAAGTAAACAGAAAGATCAACTGGTAGTAATCCGTACTGAACATATTATACATTATTTTCAGTATAGTTGAGCTTATTATTGACTAGAGTCATGCTCCTTCGCTACGCAATGCTCAGGCGGCTGGTCTGAGGCTGGCTTATTCTGACCCTTGGCCCGCAGATCCGACGCCCCCGACAGATGTTGAGACGGGTCTGGAGTGGCTGGTGAAAAACTCTGGGCAAGTTTTACCGGGTAGTTTCACCACCTCTATCCCTATGGTGCTCCGCACCGCCGAGGCGACTGGCTGGGCAGGAGTATCCAACTCGGCAGAACAGAAGGGGTTGACCGCCTAATCTTCGTCTTCATCTTCTTCGTCATCTCCGTCTTCCCATTCCTCATCGAGATCCAGCAGCAGGGCATAGAGCTGATCAAAAAGCTCTGGCGGCTCATCGGGGGTGAGCAGGTAGGGATCCCCTTCGTCAGGCAGAGCGGCGTAGAGCAAAACGGGATCGAGGGGGGTAAAGATGCCGTATTTCTTCTCTTGGTAGAAAAAGGTAGCTAGCAGTTGAAACTCCTGGGCATCTTCCTCGCTCTCGCCCAGCTCGAACACATCTTCCTCTTCGACTGGGGGCAATTCCCCCTGAACCGTGAGGATGTCGAAGCCATTTTGCTGCAAGGTGAGGTTCAACTCCCCCAAGACAGCCTGGATGGTGGGCAGGGTAGCCTGTAGCTCTTCGGGATCCGGCTCGTCCAGGATCCCTTCCATGTTGGCATCGCCGTTCACCGCTTGGCTGGGTTCTTCTTCCCCTTCCCAAACCAGCACTTTGATCACAGCATCAACGGGAGTCACCAGAGCATAGGTCTGCTCGTCGATGACCACCTGCCGCAGGATCTCGCACTTGAGAGGCTGGTTTTGCTCGTCGCGGAGCACCAAGGTTTCATGGGATTCAGTCATTGAAAACAGCCCAGGGTAGGAAAGACGGGGGTGTACAGAAGCTCATTCTCCCATGTTCTGCCCCCCTGCAATGCTGAGGGATCCCTTCCAGGCCCACCGGCAGAACTCTATGCTTCGGCTTCTCCTTCTGCTTGGGTTAAGGCTTCCAGAGCCAATAAAATCTCCTCTTCTCGGCGGGCGTAGGTTTCTTCGTCAATTTCTCCCAAATCTAGCTGAATTTGCAGGGCCGTAAGTTCTTTTTGCAGGTTTTCTTTGCTATCCAGCTGTGCTTCGGCGCGTTCTTGGATCTGCTCTGCTAGCCAAAGCAAACTTTGGGCCGGCCAAGTCAACAATTGCCAAACCATCCCAGGACCCCTAAAGCAGATGATGAGTCTTCGTAATCCTATCAATTTGGATTCTCAGGTGGCCATTGCCCCGGCCTAGCCGTGAAACTTTTTGTTCCCTTCCTCCCAAGCTGGAAAGACTGGGACACGCACGAAGCGCCAGGGGAAACACTGGCTATTGGTGCTCAGGCAAGTCCTAGCCGCGAAGACTAATCCTCTCGCTGGTGCTTCTCGATCCACTCCATGAGCTCCCCCTCGGAATGGGTACACAGGCGCTCTCCCGTGATTGGGTCTTGGACAGACCACCAGACCATGCCGCTGCCATCTACCCACTGCCGCACCCGCAGTTCATCGCAGGCCGCCAAGACTTCCTTCAAGCTCTGCCAAAGATGGCGCAGTCCTCTGAAGAGCGCTGAAGAGAAGGGATCCCTGCCGCCGTACTCGGCTGCCAGCTGCCGCTCTTCTTGTTTCAGCAGCTCCATCAAGCGGGTGTTGTTGGCCGCCCTAGCTGCTTCCAAACGACGGGCCAGGGAGGCTGCTATGTTTTGGCGATGGCGGGCCAGGAGACTTGTCCCCCTCATTTCAGCGATTGCACTCATAAGGCTGCTCTACATACCAGTACCTCTACACGATCAATCCTACCAAAAAATCTGTAGTCAAGGATACGAAAAGTGCAAAACCATCGGTCCTGCACGCTAACGTGCGGGATCCGATCCCAGTGCCCTGCCTGGGAGCTGCCGGAAGTTAATCCAACAAGGGGCCACCTGAGCAGCTCAGATCAATCGGCGGCTTCCCCGGACGGATTTAACGGGGGCTAATCCACAGGCAGCAAATTCAAGCGGAGCGGCAACCGGAGTTTTTCCGCGTCTTGCAGGAAAAAATGCTTGCAAGCCTACTTCCACGGAGCTGCCACAACTCGGAACGAGCCGACCAAAACAGCTTAGGCAGGAGGTGGAGAGGAAAAGGATGGGGGACTATCAACTTCAATGTAGCCTAACCCTCTCTTCTGGACGATGGTCCGTAGCTCCTGAATCAACTTTTGATCTTGGGAAGCGGTACGTGCTCCTGACTCGGCAGCCCATTCTTTCAAGCTTTGAATTTGGTCACGAGCAATGGCGGCTAGAGGAACCGTTTGGCGGGTGGTGCCCCAGGAGTAACGATACAGCCTGTTAAGGAACTAAGGGGCACAGTAGCAACACTTAGCAAACCAACTTCGGAAGCAGGACGGGTTGATAAGTAATAAAGAGGTCTCCACTATCTGCTCTATGCTACACTTCCCAGCTTCTAGCGAATGGGTTGGCATATCCCTCTCTCCTTCCTCTTGAATACTTGTATCCTATTTTTAATAGGCTGTAGCAACAATGTGAGTCTAAAGAAAGGTGTACTCGTCGTAAAGGGATCCCTTGAACAAAGCGCCGTTCAGGTTAGCTCCCCGCAGGTTGGTGCCCCGCAAGTCGGTTTGGCTCAAGTTGGCTTCCTGCAAGTCTGCTTCTCGCAAATCAGCTCCTCTTAAATCCGCTCCGGTCAAGTCCGCTTGCTGCAGGTAGGCTCGGCGCAAATACGCATCTGCAAGGTTAGCTCGGGCCAAGCTCCAGCCGGAACGCGGCTGGTTGAGAACCCGCCAAACTTGTTTCCACTTGGGATCCAATTGGGTCTGGGCGTCTAGGCGTGTCCCCTGCAGGACGGCCTGGCTGAGATCTGCCCCTTGTAGGTTGGCTGAGGTTAAGTCGGCCCCGCCGAGGTGGGCTTCGCGGAGATTGGCGCCGCGCAGATCGGCATGGACAAAGTTAGCCTCTCGCAAATTGGAGCCCTGCAAGTCCGCTTGCAGTAGGCGAGCTTGGCGCAGGTTAGCCTTTTGCAAGGAAGCCCTGCAGAGGATGACTTGGCTGAGGTCTGCATCGGCAAGGTTGGCTTCATCCAATTGGGCCGAGTGGAGATAGCCCCCGCAAAGATTTGCCTCCGACAGATCCCTGCCCACCAGATCTCGTCCTTCCTGCTCCCAGTTGAGGATTTGCCACACCTGGCGCCACTTTTCTGCAATTTGGGTCTCAGGGGTAAGGTGGGCGCTCCGCAGCAGGGATCCCCGCAAGTCCGCTCCCACGAGATTGGCCTGATGCAAATCGGCGTCAGCCAAAACGGCGCTGCTTAGGTTAGCCCCCATCAGGTTGGCTTGGCGCAAGTTGGCTTGCCGGAGATTGGCCTGGCTGAGGTTGGCATGGCTCAAGTCCGCCCCTTGCAGATGGGCTCCCTCAAGGCGGCTATGGCTGAGGTCAGCGTAACAAAGAATGGCTTCAGTTAGGCGGGCATTGTTCAAATCAGCAGCTTTTAGCTGGGCCCGCCATAGGTTAGCCTGACGTAGGTTTGCTCGACACAGATTGGCTTGTTCCAGGAAGGCTTGGCGCAGGTTGGCATTCACCAAGACAGTTCCCACCAAAATGGCCCGGCACAGAACTGCTTCAGCCAGACAAAGGCCAGAGAGGTCGGCCCCGCTGAGGAGGATCCCTTGCAGATCTGCTTGGTAAAGCCCCAGGGCGCTGAGATTCAGCTGCTTGAAATCCCGTTCCCCCTGAGCGTATTGGTGCAGCAGTTGCTGGACGGGGCTGAGCATGATTCCTTATCTACCAAATCCACCAGGAGATCCTGGCCGCGAACACAGACAGGGTAAGCCGATAGGTAGAGGGTGTTACGGCAGCCAAACCACTCGTAGCGGTGATCCCGGATCTGTTTGTAGCCCAGATCCCCCAGAAACTTCAAGCCAGGAAAGTTGCGGTACAGAGCCAGCCACACCTCCCCGCTCGGCAAAAGGGCGGCAATTTGTTCAATGGCAGCGGATCCCTGCCAGCGGCGCTCTGAGTGCTCCAGATCGATGAGAATCATCCCCAGCTCCACCTGCTCCGGTGGGATCCCCCATTGGGCCAGGGTAGAAGCATCTTGCATGGGGGCATAGCAAAACTGCCGTCCGCGATCCAGTTGCTCCAAGAGCTGAACGCCGGTGGCACAGAGGTTGCAGAGGCCGTCGTAGATAACCATGTAGGGCATGGTGGGATCCCTCAGGCGGGCTGACCCAAAATCTGTGCTTGGTACTGGGCTTCGGTAAGCAGTTGCCGAGGCTGCCGCTGCAGGAACACCCGACCCATCAGGTGATCGTATTCGTGCTGAAAGATCCGCGCCGGAAAATCCTGCCAGACCACCCTTTGCTGAACGCCTTCTGGAGTGTAATACTCCACCTCCACTTCGCGGGCGCGGGCCACCAGACCACGGCAATTGGGCACACTCAAGCAGCCTTCCCAACCCAGCACCTGTTCAGAACTGCAAGCCAGCAGACGGGGGTTAACCATCACCAGAGGCTGCATTTGCGGCGCTTCCGGGTAGCGGGGATTGGGACGAGAGGCCACGATCAGCACTTGGAGCAGGGATCCCACCTGAGGAGCAGCCAAGCCCACCCCCTGCGCCTCTTTCAGGGTAGCCAGCATGCCTTCTATAAGATCCTGCAAGGCCGGCGTTTTGAACTCCGTCACCGGCTCGGCCACTTGCGTCAGGATGGGATCCCCCAATTGGCGTAGGCGAAAAGTCATGGCTTGCCCCAAGCAATTCTTCTTCTCAGTCTAGCGGGGATCCCTGAGCAGCCTAGCGGCTCTTGCCAGTAGCCACCAGTTCCAGGGCCAGCTTGGAGCGCTTCAGCCCTTCTGGGATGGGGATGGGGTAGTGGCCGGTAAAGCAAGCGGAGCAGAACGAGTTGGGATCCCGGCCCGTGGCAGCCAGCATGCCTTCCCAGCTCAGGTAGGCCAAAGAATCCACTCCAATCTTCTCGGCGATTTCCTCTACGGAATGCTGGGCAGCAATCAACTGATCCTGGCTATCGGTATCGATACCGTAGAAGCAGGGATGGGTGACCGGGGGGCTGGAAATGCGCATGTGGACCTGGGTAGCCCCCGCCTGGCGCAGGGCCTTGACGATTTTCTGGCTGGTGGTACCCCGCACAATCGAGTCGTCCACAATAACAATCCGCTTCCCCCCCAGCACATCCTCCAGGGGGTTGAGCTTCATGCGAATGCCCCGCTCCCGCATGGATTGGGTGGGCTGAATAAAGGTGCGGCCCACGTAGCGATTTTTGATCAGCCCTTCGGTGTAAGGGATCCCCGACTGGCGAGCATAGCCAATGGCCGCCGGCGTGCCGGAATCGGGAACGGAGATCACCCAGTCGGCCTCTGCCGGAGCCTCCTTGGCCAGTTGTTCTCCCAGCCGCACCCGGTAGGAGTAGAGGCTTTCCCCGTGCATCCAACTGTCGGGGCGGGCGAAGTAGATCATCTCGAAGATGCACAACTTGGGGGTGGCCTCCGCCCAACGCACCGATTGCAGCCCCTGACGGCTGATCCACACCAACTCTCCCGGCTCCACCTGCCGCAGAGGGTCGGCCCCAATGATATCCAAAGCACAGGTTTCTGAAGCCAACACGTAATGCAGCGGCTCGGCCTCGGGGTGGCTGAGGGTGCCGTCGCTGCAGATGATCTCCAGCATCTCTGACTGCAGCAGCTCATCCAGAGCGGGGTTGCTGCTCAAAAGCCCCAACACCAGCGGACGCACCCCATAGGGATCCCGTGCCCCGATCAGGCCCTCTGGCGTGCCGATCACCAGACTAAAAGCCCCCTGACAGCGGCGCAAAGCTTGGCAAGTGGCCGCGATCCAATCTTGACCTTGGTTCACCGCCTGGGCAATGGCGTGGGCAATACACTCGGAGTCGGTGCTGCTGGTTAGGTGCCGGTCGGCGGCCTCCAGTTCCTTCCGCAGCTCTTCCGCATTGACCAAATTGCCGTTGTGGGCCAGAGCCAGCGGCCCCAGGCGAGTCTCCACGATCACCGGCTGAGCATTGGCCACACGGCTGGATCCAGTGGTGGAGTAGCGGGTGTGACCAACCGCCAGATCCCCGGTCAGTTGGGCCAAGTTCACTTCATCGAAGACCTGGGAGACCAAGCCCATCGCCTTGTGAACCCGGCAAAAGGATCCCTCAAAAGTGGCGATCCCTGCCGATTCTTGGCCGCGATGCTGCAAGGCAAATAGGCCAAAGTAGGCCAGCTTGGCCACCTCCTCTCCTGGAGCCAGGATGCCAAAGACCCCGCAAGCCTCTTGCAGCTCTTCCCGGGCATACCCCGCCCCGCTGATGTTTTCTGAGGGGTACAGGGCATCAACGCCAACGGCAGTCTGCCCCTCTGCTTCTCCACAGCCAGAAGATGGTTCTGCTCCCGCCCTTGCTGCCATGGATCCTCGTCTTGCTGTCACGCTTACCAGTCTAACTCGGCCCAGGTCATTCCCCTCTATCTGGCTTCACCCCCAAAGGGGGAGTCCACAGGTGGGGTTTGCAAAAAACTAATGCTCTATCTATAGTGTTAGCAGCGTGTGAGACGCTCCTGCTTTTGCGGCTGAGGAAGCAGGTTGGCCGGGTTTTTGAGTTGAATGCCACCGAAGCTCGGCTCTCCCAGAACCGGCAGGATCCCAAAGCTTTGTGTTGTGAGGAGTCAAACCCCATGAGACAGCAGCCCCATAGGTTCCGTCAGAGCTGGACGTTAGCAGCCTCCTCTGTAATAAGGGCCAGTATAGCCGCTCTTCTGTCGTTGTCACTTGTGGCTTGCCAAGAAGATGCCGGCGAACAGCCTGCGGTTACCATCACGCCGATAGCGGTGGTGGCTCCAACGCCCACTCCTTTCCTCATCCCCAGTCCTGTCCCTACGCCGCTGCCCACCCCTCTGCCTACCCCGACCCCCACTCCCCTCTTGAATCCTTTCCCCACTCCCAGCCCCTCTCCCACTGCTTCCTTTGCAGCAGAGCCGCCTTCGATTGCCGTGGTGGCCCTGACGGACGCGCGACAGACAGTACCCTTCAACGTGCTGGTGGCCGTGACGACTCCTGCAGGTTTGGGGGCCGGCATCAGCTTCCGGGTGGAAATCCGACAAAGCCCCCTCACCCTCACCTTTGATTTCACTGCCGCTGCCGTCGGCTGTCAGCCCAACAGCAGAGCCTGCATTGGCACCATCCCCATCACCATTCCCACTTCTGCTCCCACCGGGGATTATGAGGTGACGGCAATGGTGGCGGATACCCAGGGCCGAATTGCTTCGGCCAAAGCTCCTTTACGGGTGTTGCCTGCGCCCAGTCCCTCCCCCTCGCCAACGCCGACCGGCACCCCCAATCCCTTTCCCTCGGTATCCCCTTCGCCCAGACCCAGTCCCTCTCCCAGTCCTTCGCCGACGCCCAGCCCCAGAAGCTTCTAACTCCCTCAGGCAGTCTCTCTTGTCGATTCAGGACTAAGGTAGCTCTTGAAGAACTCGCTTCAGGGTGGCGATCAGGTGTTCAATATGGGCTTCCTCGATGATCAAAGGCGGGGAAAGGGCAATGGTATCACCTGTAGTGCGAATCAATACCCCCCGCTCGTAGCAGCGCAAAAACGCTTCAAAAGCCCGCGCTGTCGGTCGGCCAGGGATCCCTTCCAATTCAATTGCCCCCACCAAGCCGAGGTTGCGCACATCGATGACATGAGGCAAGCCCCGTAGGGAATGGAGAGCCTCCTCCCAGAGGGGAGCGAGGTTGGCAGCCCGCTCGAACAAGCCTTCTTCTCGATACAGGTTCAGGGTAGCCAAGCCGGCGGCACTGGCAACTGGGTGGCCGGAGTAGGTGTAGCCGTGGAAAAACTCGATGGGGCTCCAGGACAGCGTCCTGCTGTTGTCCCCTGGACGGTGCAGGTCATCAGCGGAACCAGCAGCCTCCATGAAGGCGCTGTAGATCTCTTGCTTGACGATCACTGCGCCCATCGGGATGGTGCCATTGGTGAGGCCCTTGGCACAGCAAATCAGATCCGGCACCACCCCAAAGTAATTGGCCGCAAAAGGGGATCCCAGACGCCCAAAGCCGGTGATCACCTCATCGAAGATGAGCAGAATGCCGTATTTGTCGCAAATGGCCCGCAGCTTTTCCAAATAGCCCACCGGCGGCAGCAACACCCCCGTTGAACCGGCAACCGGCTCTACGATCACCGCTGCAATCGTGCTGGCATCGTGGAGAGCGACGATCCGCTCCAAGTCTTCTGCCAAGTGGGATCCCCAGCGAGGCAGGCCGCGGCTAAAGGCGTTTTGCTCCAGGTTGTGGGTGTGGGGTAGGTGATCCACTCCGGGAATGAGGCTGCCGAAAAACTTGCGGTTGTTGGAGATGCCCCCGACCGAGATGCCCCCAAAGCCAACGCCGTGGTAGCCCCGTTCTCGGCCAATCAGCCGCTGCCGGGATCCCTGTCCGCGTAAGCGATGGTAGGCGATGGCCATTTTCAGGGCCGTATCCACCGCCTCAGAGCCAGAGTTGGTGAAAAAAACGTGATCCAGTCCGGCAGGGGTGAGCTGGATGAGCTGCTCCGCCAGTAGAAAGGCTTTGGGATGGCCCATCTGAAAAGCTGGGGCGTAGTCCAGTTGGGCCACCTGCTGTTGGATCGCTTCCACAATTGGGGGGCGGCAGTGGCCGGCATTCACACACCACAGCCCGGCAGTCCCATCTAGGATTTGGCGTCCATCGTGGCTGGTGTAATACATGTCTCGGGCGGCAACCAACAGGCGCGGGTTGGCTTTAAATTGCCGATTGGCCGTAAAGGGCATCCAAAAAGGCTCCAGATTCAGCTCCGCTTGCAGGGCGACGGCTGCTTTTTCCAGGGTTTCTTGCATGGCTGGCCCTCCGGCAGTAGACGAGATTTCAAGCTGGCGAAGATGGAATCCCTGGATATTGGATAATTTTGAAAGGGGCTCCATCCTGCTAACGGGAACGATAGAGCAATCCTAATCGGCCTGGGAGGCCTCTGGAAAGTTAGTATTTTCGCTCCTGAGGGGGAAACCGGGTGATCACCACGGGGCGATAGCTGATCTGAGGGGATCCCTCGCGAAAGGCAGCCAAGGTGTGTTGTAAAAACCGTTGATCATCCCGTTGGGGGTAATCTTCCCGCGCGTGGGAGCCACGGCTTTCCCGCCGTTCCAGGGCGCTGGCGAGGATCAAAGCCCCCACCGTCATGAGGTTGTCCAGCTCCAGCGCTTCGATCAGCTCGGTGTTCCACACCTTGCCCCGATCGTCCAAATGCAAATCCCGCTCGTAACGCTGGCGGATCTGCTGCCATTTTTGGATCCCTTCTTGGAGAACCGATTCGGTGCGGTAAACGCCGCAATGCTCGGTCATGCAATCTTGAAATTGCCGCCGCACCTGATCAATGCGGCTCTTCCCTGATCGTTCCAGGAGCCCGGCAATCCGGCTGGCGGCCTGTTTGAGTAGGGATCCCTCGTCCACTTTCGGCAAGGCTCGACCTCTGACGGCCTCTACCATGGCTGCCCCTGTGCGCCGCCCGAAAACAACGCACTCCAGGAGAGAGTTGCTGCCCAGCCGATTAGCCCCATGCACCGAAACACAGGCCGTTTCACCGGCAGCGAACAGCCCTTCCACACGGGTTTGGGCATCCCGCAGTACCTGCCCCTCCACCGTCACCGGGATCCCGCCCATGCAGTAGTGCACCGTCGGTCGCACTGGAATGGGATCGACAACCGCATCGATGCCCAAGTGGCGATGGGCCTCCTCCCAACAGAAGGGCAGCCGAGTGTGGATCTTTTCTGCCCCCAGATGCCGCAGGTCTAAGTAGACAAAATCTTTGCCGTCAATACCGCGCCCGGCCCGCACCTCCGTAACAATCGCCCGCGAGGTGATGTCCCGTGGGGCCAATTCCATCTGGCTGGGGGCATAGGCGGCCATAAAGCGCTCCCCCTTCCCATTGATCAGATAGGCCCCCTCTCCGCGCACTGCCTCTGAGATCAACACCCCCACCGGATACAGGCCCGTGGGATGAAACTGCACAAACTCCATATCCTGCAGAGGCAGGCCGGCCCGCGCCACCATTGCCATGCCATCGCCGGTGGAAGCAAAGTCGTTGGACGTGGAGTTGTAGATGCGCCCATAGCCGCCTGTAGCCAACATAACCGCCTTGGCCCGCAGCACTTCCAGCCGTCCGCTGGCCTGCTCCAACATCACTACGCCCTGGACTTGGTTGTCCTCCAGGATCAGATCCAGCACATACCATTCGCTGTAGAGTTTGACCCCAAAGCGCTTGAGGTTGCTCACCAACTCGTGTAGAATGGCCTGCCCAGTTTTGTCGGCGGCATAGCAGGTGCGCGGGTGGCTGTGTCCCCCAAAGGCCCGCTGGGCAATGCGGCCATCCGGCAGGCGGGAGAACAAGACCCCCAAGTGTTCTAGGTCGATGATCACCTCAGGGGCTTCCCGGGCTAGAATCTCCACCGCATCTTGATCCGCTAGGTAATCGGATCCCTTGACGGTATCGAAGGCATGAGCCTCCCAGGAATCTTGCGGATCAACATTTTGTAAGGCGGCGGCAATGCCCCCTTGGGCTGCTACCGAGTGGCTGCGAATGGGATGGGTTTTGGACACCAAGGCCAGGTCGAGGCTGGGATCCCGTCGCATAACCTCCAAAGCCGCTCGGCAACCGGCCAGCCCTCCCCCGATGATGACAATGTCGTGTTCCAGCATGGATGCAGGCAAGCTCTCGCAAAGGATTCCGCCACAGCCAGGATGGCGTTTTCCCATTATGGCCGGCCCCAGCAGCCTCTCCAGCAGCAGCTGAGTATAGCTCGTTATCAGCAGCGGTGCGGTGCCGTAGGCTTACCACTTTCTGCTGTAAACTACCCGACTCCGACCGCTAAAGCGGTACGGAGCGGGCTTTCAGTAGCCCTGAGCCTGCTCTGCTCCACCAGAGAACAAAACAGGCCCGAACCTCTAGGCTGGTTTACGGCAGCCCCCAAAAGCGCAATCACCTTCGCACCGTTAAAATCTGCATCCCCTTCCCAACCGCAGTGCCCGCATTTGAACTGCTTACCCTTGCGATAGGATTGAGCGGAGTCGGGATGAATACGCAGGCACTTGTGGCAGATCTGCGAGGTATAGGCCGCAGGGACAGCTACCACTTTGACACCCGCCCTCACAGCCTTGTATTCGATAAACCGCCGCAGCTGGTAGAACGCCCAGCTATTGCTACGCCGCCGCTCCTCACGACTGCGGGGCTGCCGGTTGGTACGCCCCCGGATGCCGCTCAAGTCCTCAATTGCAATGCAGGCAGAAAGAGATTTTGCTGTTTTAACGATGCGCTTAGCGATACTGTGCTTCACCCAAGCTTGAAAGCGTCTCTCTTTGCCAGACAGCCGTTGCAGCAGTTGACGGCATCGCCGCCTGCAACTGCGGGTGCCCTTACTGGCCTTGCGCTGAAGAGACGCTCTTAACCGACAGTAGTGATCTCGGACTTTGTTCAGCTGCTGTCCATTCCAGTTGTCTCCTTCGGAGGTATGTGCAATGTCTCGCCGTCCCAGGTCAACACCAATCACCTTGTCGGTGTTCTGTTGCTTGGGGGGCTCTGCCTCGACACAAATCTGGATGGAGTAGGAGCCGTCTTTGCGCTGGACTAGGGTGGCCGATTTGGGGTTAGAGCCAGCCAGCATTCCCCTCTGGTAGTTGCCAATGGCTAGCTCAAAGCGTTCTCTTCCATCAACCGTGGCAAGCGACACTGTCCAGTCTTTCTCGCGAAACGAGAAGATACGTGCATCGTAGGTAACGAACCTACGCTTGAACTCTTTAACTGGACGGTTGCGCTGTCTCGCCACTTTGCGAGCGCCTGCCACCCGTCTGCAGACCTGCTGGGCCAGATTACTGGACAAGCCAAACCGAGCGCGAATCTGGTAATAGCAAAGGGACTGGAGTTTGACTGCGTTGACTACTTTTTCTGGTGTGTTTTGGTTGACCCAGTTCAACGCCTGCACAAAGGCATCCATTGTCGCATCCAACTTTGCGGCTTGCGACTGGGACACCTTGAGCTTGCAGGGGACGGTCAGGACTTGGGTCATGGTTCTATCATAACTTCCGCATTCCTCCCGACACTGACCCTACGGGTACAGTGCGGGGCTCCTGCGATTTCTAGCTGACGAACAGCTTTAAGTTGCATCGCTTCCTAACTTCCCTCTTCCCCTGGGAGTGGTCGCGGAAGCAGCGCGGAACGCTTGGGGAGTGTCCCAATCCAGTTTGGAATGGCTATGGCTTGCATGGCGAAGCCATACACTGTTGCCCAGGGCTGCAGCGATTGCATCCTGCTCGTTGCCAAACAGAATGGCAGTATCCCGCAAAGCTCTGATCTCTGACGCTGCGAAACTTCGGGTCTTTGCTCTCTCGAAAGGCCAACCCTGCCTCTTGAATGGCGTTCCGCTTGAGGTGGCAGGGATCCTCTCTCACCCACTGCGGCAGGTCAGTGCAGGATGATGTCCCCCAGCTTTCTGGCTGTTTTTGGAGCCCCCTGCTATCGCGAACGGCACAGCCGGTCTTTGTGGGCAACCACAAACGTATGCAAGCAGACACCAAAGTAATGGCCGGATTAGAGTCAGGCTCCTCTAGCGGGCCAGGTACCGTTCCAAGCGTCCCTGGAAAAATGACAAGATTAACGTCAGCAGCCAGTACCACAGCGCTGCCACCACCAAAGCCTCAAAAAAATGTTGGCGCGGCAAACCCGCCTGTCGAGCCCGGCCCATCAACTCCTGCAAAGCAATGGCGCTGGCCAGGGCAGTGTCTTTCTGCATGGCGATGAATTGGTTGCCAATGTCGGGTAGGACAATTCGGAAAGCTTGCGGCAAAATGATGCACCACAGGGTTTGCCAGGGCTTAAGCCCCAGGGCATAGGCAGCTTCCCGCTGCCCAATGGGAATGGCTTGGATCCCGGCCCGGAAGATCTCGCTCATGTAGGCGCCATAGTTCAGGCTCAAGGCCAGCACTGCCGAAGTGAACGAGCCGAACACCAGACCCAGTTGCGGCAAAGCCTGGTAGATGAACAAAAACTGCAGAAATAGAGGTGTGCCCCGCATCAACGAGACATACAGAGCGGAGAGGCTGCTCAGAGGGGCAATCTGGGAGAGGCCCGCCAGTGCCGACAAAAAGGCCAAGGTGGTGGCACAGAGGATGGAGACCAAGGACAGTTGAAAAGTAGTGCCCACCCCTTGCGAGATGAACCACCACCACTCGCGCACAAAGTTGCCGTTGAGACGCAAGGTACGGATGGGGATCCCGGCCAACTCCAACTGTACCCCGCTGAAGGTGAACAGCAACAACAGCAGCCACAAAACCAACCACAACCCCTGGGCCACCGGGAACGGGATCCCTTTTCGAATCCGGGGCGGTGGGTAAATGGGCTGCTCCAGTGGGATAGAGTCTTTGCTCACTCAGCTTTTTTCGTCAGATCAATGCCGTAATACCGCTTCGAGAGGGCTGTTAGCGTGCCGTCGGCGTGCATGGATTCTAAAATTTCGTTAATTTTGGCTTGCAAGCTCTCGGAAGGGGCAGGGCTGGAGCGATCCAAGGCCACAGCCAAGGCTTCATAGTAGACCGGATCCCCCAGAGTTTTCAGGGGCAGTCCTTCCCGAATGGCGTTTTCAGCCGTCGGCAAAGCTGTCAAGACTGCATCCAGGCGGGTGCCATCCCCCAGTGCCAAATCCTGCAGAGCCAGGCTATCGGTGTCGTAGATGCGAATGTCCACCCGCGGGGCCGGAACTTGGATGGTCTCTCCTTCCAGGGTGAGGTTGCCCTCCAGGTAGGCTTGATAGGTGGTGGCGGTGCCCACCCCAACTCGCTTTCCTTCCAAGGCGGCGATATCTGTCAAGGTCGAGGCTTGGTGGACCACGAAGCTGGCGGGGGTGTAGTAGTAGGGAATGGTAAACAGCAGAGCTTTCTGGCGCTCGGCAGTCACGGTCATCGACCCGACATTGACATCCCAGCGGCCATTCCAAGATCCGGCGGTGATGACATCGAAGTTGATATCCAGAAACTCAGCCTCTACCCCCAAGCGCTTGGCGATCTCGCGCGCCACATCCACGTCAAATCCTTCCCAACTGCCGTCAGGGTTGCGGTAGCTCTGAGGCCGGTAATTGGAGTCGGTGGAAATCCGGAGCACCCCCCGCTCTTGAACTTGAGCCAACAAATCGCTACCTTGGGCCAGCAGGGATCCCTGGTGTGCACTTAAAGCCCAGCATCCGGCCAGGGTCAAGCAAAGGGCTTGTAGGGATCGGCGTCGAGAAACAGACATCGGCAAAACCTCAGATGAAGGTGAAGGGCAAACCCATTGGAATCCATCCAAGCTATCCAAGGCTGTCACAATTCCCGTTGCAAGGTAGTATCACCTGACACTGCCGCTTTGGGTGGCTATTCCCGACTGGGGCGAGCGGGTCGCAATTCTCCAAACATGCTCTAAAAAAGGCAAATCAACTGTCTCAGGATTGAGCTTATGAATCCCAATTGAGATTGAAATATCTCCTCCAGAAAGGCATCCCCTGAGACTTGAGATCAAGACTCGTGCTGTATTGCCCGGGGGGGCAATCCGTATCCCTCTGTGGGCAACGGAGAATCGACGTTCTGGGTAGCAGAAAACATTTGGCTCGACCCAATGGATCCCCCTTAGCAATTGGGCGGAGAGGATGTCAATATCTTTGGAAGAGAACGGGGTTGAGGGTGGTTATGCAAGCGGTGATCTTGGCGGGTGGGAAAGGAACTCGTTTACGGCCCTTTACCTTTTTGCAGCCTAAGCCTTTGTTGCCCCTCCTGGATGTGCCCTTTTTGGAGTGGCTGATCGGGCGCTGCCGCCGAGCCGGCCTGACGGATATTTTGCTCAGCGTGGGTTATCTGGGCCAACAAATTGAGGCTGCTCTGGGAGATGGCGCTGCTTTGGGGGTGAAGCTCCGCTACATTCCCGAAGAGACGCCTTTGGATACGGCAGGAGCCTTGGTGCTGGCTCAGCCCTATTTCACCGGGGATCCCTTGGTGGTCTTCAATGCCGACATCCTCACGGATCTGGATTTGCAGGCGTTGATGCAATGTCATGTGCAGAGCAAGGCCATTGCCACCCTCACCCTCGCCCGCGTGGAAGATATCACCGCCTATGGCCTGGTGGAAGTTGGGGAAGGGGGCCAGATCCAATCTTTTCGGGAAAAACCCACCCCTGCAGAAGCCCTCACCCTCACCACCGACACGATCAACGCCGGCACCTATGTCTTGGATCCAGCCATTTTTAAAGACTACCCCAGTGGGGATCCCCTCAGCTTCGAGCGGCGTGTCTTCCCCGATTTGCTCAGGCAAGGGCACCGGCTGCAAGCTTATCTCCACACAGGCTACTGGCGGGATCTGGGCACGCCGGCCAGCTACTACCACGGCCAACTGGACATTCTCCTGGGTCGAATGACGGATTTTCCCCTGGAAGATGTGCAGCAACAGGCGCCGGGGATATGGGTGCACAAAACGGCTGAGATCCATCCCAGCGCTCAACTGCACGCCCCCTGCTACATCGGCGCCCACACCCGTTTGGGATCCCAAGCTCAGATTCCGGCAGGCACCATCCTCGGCAGCCACAGCTGGGTAAATGGATCCCTGCAGCCGGGAGCCTACGGGCCGAGAGTCCTGGTAGTGTAGGTTAAGTGCAAGTTAAGTTCACAACCATCTACGACAAAGCCATCAACAGATGGAGTTACCACAAACTGGGGAACGCTGGGATCCCTACCTTGCCTCTGTGGCTGCTCGCTTTAATCGGGAGCTGGAAATTCAACTGGGTCAGCCAGCTTGGCAACTTCCCCCAGACCTGGAGCAACTGCCTTTTTGGCAAGCCCAGCAGCGGGATCACCTGCAAGAGCGCCTCGGGATCCCCTTTTGGCAACTGCGTGCCCCCAAAAAACGGGAAGCCTGTTTGGATTTGGGCTGTGGGGTAAGCTTCCTGACCTATCCCTGGAACGATTGGCAAGCCTACTTTTACGGCCATGAGCTGAGCGGTGAGATTGTGCGCTTTATTCGCTCGCGGGCACCCCAGCTTAACTCCAAGCTGTTCAAGTCAATGCAACAGGGATCCGCCCACCATTTGGAAAACTACGAGTCGGAGCAATTTGATCTGGCCATTGCCACCGGATTTTTGTACTACTACCCGATTGAGTACTTCGACGCGGTTTGGGCAGAGTTGATGCGAGTGTTGCGACCGGCTGCACCTGTGATTATTGAAGTGGTCAATCCCGACTCGGTGTGGGCGGAACAATGGGGCCTCATCGAGCTATTCAAAGGCACCGAACCGATTTTCACCCCCCTAACGGAGTGGGAGCGGCGCATCGCAGCCTTGGGGGGCAAAATTCAGAAACAGGCCAGTGGCGAACTGTTCACCACCTATTGGATTCAGCGCAGACCGTGATCTGCTCACAACCGGGAAAGTATCGGAGCATTCGGAGTAGTGGGGTAACCTTTAAGGCTGGGTACTAAGATTAAAAATAAGATAAAGATTAAGATTAAGAAGTGTGATCCCGGACAGGGGATCCACCGTCATCCATGCAAGCTTCCTCTTCCACCTTCCTCTTGGTTGATGGCTACAACATCATCGGAGCTTGGCCCACCCTGAACCAGTTGGCGCGTCGCTCCCTGATGGAATTGGCCCGTCTGCGCTTGGTGGAATCTTTGGCCAACTATGTGGCCTTCCGGGGCTACCAGGCGACCGTGGTGTACGATGCCTACGCCCAACCCACTCCAGCCCGGCAAGAGCGCTCCCCTTCGGGTATCGAGATCCTGTATACCTCCTATGGCGAGACCGCCGACAGTTGCATTGAACGGCTGTGTGCTCAGCTGCAGAAGGATGGGTGTCGGGTAAGGGTGGCTACCTCCGATCGTGTCCAGCAATTGGTGATCGGTGGCTACAACGCCGAATGGGTCTCGGCAGAACAACTGTGGGATGAAGTGCAGCAGGCCCAGCAGCAGATCCGGCACCTCCAGCCAAAACGGCTATCGAGCAAGCGGGGCATTGATGCCTACTTGGATGCAGAAACCCTCTCACGCCTAAACCGCTGGCGGCTGTCCGGCCAAGATCCCATGCGCTAAATGCCATCGTAGGGAACGGTGGGAGCTCCATACCAAAGATGCTCTTCATCTGGCGAGGCAGTGGGCAACTGCTCCTGTGAAGGATCCGCCGGAGCCAGCTCCTGCTCATCTACCAACACCAGCACCCGCACAACTCGATTTTTGGGCAATTGTTCCTGCGCCCGCATGGGCAAAATCAGTTGACCTTGGCTGTCGGTACGGGCCCAGAACTCATGTGCTTTCATGCTGTTTCCCAAAATCATGAGCCAATGAAGGGATCCCCAGGCCGGATCTTAGTGAGGATGATGAATGACCCCAGAAAGCTCCATCTGTTCTTCGTATTCAGATGAGTCGGAGAGGCTGGCCCAGCTTTATAGTTATTTTGATTCAAACTAGGACACTCTAGGACACTGCGTCAGGGTTGTGGAGCAATAGCGTTGCGGAGCAATAATGCGCGGGGCTAGAGGGCTTGTCTCAGCAGCCCAGGCATCTCACCTAACCTGAAACGGCCATAAGCTCCCACAGCATCTCGGATAAGCTTGCCTCAACAAATCTCAAAAGCTGCTGGCAGGTAGTCAACCAAAGCGTAGCTTACCCCTTCCCTGGAGGCCCGACGTTCTATCAGCGCAACATCAAAACGGCAGGACAACTCGGAGAGGTGGGGATGCTGGCTCAAGAAGGCTTGGGCAGCCCGGATCAAGCGTCGCTGCTTGGGGATCCCAACCGCCAAAAGCCCGCCTCGATCCCAGCTACCGGGGCTACGGGTTTTCACCTCTACGAAAATCAGCACATCAGCTTTGTGGGCAACCAGATCCAGCTCGCCCCAAGGGCAGCGCCACCGCTGGGCCAGGATCTGCCAGCCCTGCTGACAGAGATATTGCCGCACCCAGCCCTCGCCGACGTTGCCTGTATTCTGGAGGGAAGCCCTTCTGGGCAAGGGATCCATAAAAAAATCACCAGCGCCCGGCTCTAATGAGCAGAGCCATTGCCGTGATACTTGTCGGTGTCGTAAAAGCCGTTGCGGGTGCCGAAGTAGAAACTTGCCAGAGAGAGGACAAGAGCAACCCCCACCAAGACTAACTTTGCATCCACGTGGTTTTCCCCTGATTTTCTCCTCAACCGTGATCATAATAGCCTGCCGCTCCTTCACAATCCTCTGGTAAGCGATGCGCGGCACTGATATCGGCCAAGGCACAGCAAGTCTTGGGGGATCCCATCGGAAATGAACTACTCCCACTGGGAGCTCAGCATGCTACCATTCAGACGGAAAGGGAGTAGTCAGGCGGCTTACCGCCCTCTGCATCGACATACTGGCTAAAAACAGCCCGGTGCAAGAGACAAAGCAAGCCCGGCAGGCTGCTTTGGTGACGAGACTTTCACTGAGTTCACGCGGAGGTGAGCTTGGTGAGTCCGTCTGACTTTCCCAGCCTTCACCTCTAGGTGTGAACCGATTCCACACACAAGAGAGGTTGGAGGCTAGAAAATGTGGGCCGGTTTTTTATCGAGTTTGCTGCTGGTGACGGTAGCGGAATTTGGGGACAAAACCTTTTTTACCCCCTTGATTTTGGCGATGCGCCACCCACGCCGCTGGGTTTTTCTGGGGACATGGCTGGCTTTAGCGATGATGAACCTGCTAGCGGTAGGAACCGGGCAAGTGCTTTTTAAGCTACTGCCACCCTTGGGCGTGCGGGTGCTATCGGCTGGGGTTTTCGCCGTTTTTGGCTTGAGAATGCTCTGGCAAGCGTGCAGAATGCCACCTCAACAGGCATTACCAGAAGAAGAGGAAGCCCTCAGACAAGTGATGCAGGCAGAAGCAAAAGGAGTTGGCCGCGGGGGGGTTAGGGCCATCGTCTGGGAAGCCTTTAGTTTGATCGCCCTAGCCGAGTTCGGGGATAAAACCCAGATTGCTACCGTTTCCCTAGCCGCCACCCATCCGGGATTCAGTGTCTGGGCGGGGGCAACCCTGGGTCATGGTCTGATGGTGGGGCTGGCGGTGGTGGGAGGTCGTTTTTTAGCAGCTCACATCTCTGAACGCGCCGTGCATTGGGTGGGGGGCGGCTTATTTCTGGTGTTTGCGTTGCTGACCGGTTGGGAGTTGGCAGGATGAGGGATCAGCTAGAAATCGCAGGAGCCCCGCACTGTACCCGTAGGGTCAGTGCCGGGAGGAATGCGCTTTGATGAAGTACAATGGACTTATGAGCCAAGTCCTGACCATATCCTGTAAGCTCAAGGTGTTCCCGTCACAAGCCGCCAAATTGGACGCGACGATGGATGTCTTTGTGCAGGCATTGAACTGGGTCAACCAGAACACGCCGGAGAAGATCGTCAACGCGGTCAAACTGCAATCCCTTTGCTACTACGAGATTCGAGCCCGGTTCGGCTTGTCCAGTAACTTGGCTCAACAGGTGTGCAGACGGGTGGCGGGCGCTCGCAAAGTGGCGAGACAGCGCAACCGTCCAGTTAAAGAGTTCAAGCGTAGGTTCGTTACCTACGATGCACGTATCTTCTCATTTCGCGAGAAAGACTGGACGGTGTCGCTGACCACGGTGAAAGGGCGAGAGCGCTTTGAACTAGCCATTGGCAACTACCAGCGTGGGATGCTGGCTGGTTCCAACCCAAAATCTGCCACCCTGGTCAAGCGGAAAGACGGCTCCTACTACATCCAGATTTGCGTAGAGAAAAACCCGCCCAAGCAACAAGATACCGACAGGGTGATCGGGGTGGACTTGGGCAGGACGGATATCGCCCATACGTCAGAGGGGGACAACTGGAATGGACAGCAGTTGAACCGAATCCGAGACCACTACTCCAAGCTGAGGGCGGCACTCCAACGCAAAGCCAGTAAGGGCACCCGCAGTTCGCGGCGCAGATGCCGTCAACTGTTGCAACGGCTGTCTGGCAAGGAGAGACGCTTTCAGGCGTGGGTCAATCATCGCATCTCCAAAGCTATTGTCTCTAGGGCAAAGGCGACAAATAGCGCTCTTGCTCTGGAAGACTTGACAGGGATTCGGGAAAGGGTCAATCAACAGCCACGCAGCAAGACAGAGCGTAGGCGGGCAAATAGTTGGGCGTTTTATCAACTCCGTCAATTTTTGGAGTACAAGGCTCTGCGTGCGGGGGTTGCTCTGATTCTTGTTCCGCCTGCCTACACGTCGCAGACCTGCCACCGGTGTTTGCACATTCATCCCGACCCTGCGCAATCCTATCGCAGTGGAAAGAAGTTTAAGTGTGGACACTGTGGATGGGAAGGGGATGCGGATTTGAATGGTGCAAACGTAATTGCGCTCTTGGGGGCTGCCGTAAACCAGCCTGGAGGTCCGGGCCTGTTTTGTTCTCTGGTAGGGCAGAGCAGGCTCAGGGCTACTGAAAGCCCGCTCCGTACCGCTTAGCGGTCGGAGTCGGGTAGTTTACCCAAATTCCTGTTCGATGATCCGCCATCGGGCAGTGATCACGCCTGGCTCTAGGCTGAGGCGGCTGACGACAAGTTCCAGGGCTTGGTCGTCGCGGGTCTGGGTGACTAGCTCTGCTTCGACTTTGACCAGATTGGGCTTGTCCTCCAGGTCTTCGCTGTAGAGGGCACGCAGTTTGAGATGGGTGGGAGCTATACCCTGCAGGAGCAAGGCGCGGATGTGGGCCTCTGCTTGGCTTTTGCAGATGAACGAACACTCATAGACCAGTTCCAGTTCTGTGCCTTTCAAAGGCTGCTGGTTGATGCGGTAGCCCAGTGGACGCAGCACAACGTTGGAGATCAACACAGCTGCGGCCCCAATGGCAGCTTGGGGAATGTACCCCGATCCGGCAAAGGCTCCCACCGCGGCTGCACACCAGATGGTGGCGGCAGTGTTCAGGCCACGGACGCTGGCTCCTTCCTTAAGAATCACGCCCCCGGCCAAAAAGCCAATCCCCGATACCACTTGGGCCGCAATACGGGTCGGGCTGCTTTCATCAGGGGTGAGAACCGAGAGCATGACAAACAAAGCTGCACCCGTGGCCACCAGGGTATTGGTGCGCAAGCCGGCCATGCGCTGCCGCCACTGTCGCTCCAGGCCAATGAGGGATCCCAGGACAAAGGCAACGGCCAAACGCAAGGTGAAGTCAATCCAGGTCATGCTCCGGTTCTCGTGAAAGGATAAAGTTTAGCCATCCTCATCTGGGATCCCAAGGGCAGTGGCTTCCTGTTGCAAGGTTTGCCAGAGGGCTTCCAGTTGAGCAAAGGCGGATTCTGGGGCCAGCTTACCACCTGTTTCTAAAGCACAGGTTATGCCCACCCGATAGGCATACTGCTGCAGCCGTGACCGAAATTGAGCAGCAGCCAAGGGAGATAGAACTTTCAAGGTCATGGCACACCTCCTAAATGTTTGCTGTAACCCTTCGTTGGTCAAAGGACACCTCGTAAAAGTGCTCTGCGCCGCCGTCGCGATGGCCTTGTGGCGAGACTCTGAAAGGCTGATTTCTCAAGAAGGGCTGGATTATTCGTTCCTGGAACGCGCTTTGCCGGTGAGGTGCCCCCTGGATCCAGCGCCGGCGCAGCCCTAGAGCTCCACTTCAACCCCGACTAGCCAAGCCACCAGGGTGAAATACACCCAGAGGCCGGTGAAGTCTTTAATGGTGGTGATAAAAGGATCCGCTCCCGGAGCGTGGTCAAAGCCCAGCTTTAACATCACCCAGGGCAAAATGGCGCCCAAGATAGCCCCCAAAGTGAGGACAATGGCCAGAGCCAAGCCCACCGCTAGACCCAATTGTGGGATCCCATTCGGTGCCCCCTGCCAGAAGTAGGCAATCACCCCAGCCGTGGCCCCCAGGATCGCACCGATAATGCCACCAATGCTGGCTTCCCGCAGCAAATAGGGGAGAAACTGCCGCACGTTGATGTGGCCCCAAGCCAAGCCACGGGCAAAGATGGTCGTAGATTGGGTGCCGACATTACCGCCCATATCCATGACCAAGGGGATGAAAATAGCCGCTGCCGTCACTGCTTGCAACACTTCCTCAAAGGTTTGGATCACTCCCCCCACCACCATGCCGCCAATCAAGGTGATGATTAAAAACGTGATGCGCAGGCGGACGGCATACCAACGGGAGCCTTTAACCAGGCGCTCGCTCCAAACCTTGTCTCGGCTGAGCAAGTTGCCCACCCCTGCTTGGGCCAGAGCAGCATCCGTAGCCTCTTCTTCCACCAAATTGATCACATCTTCAAAAGTGATGTCACCCACCAAGCGCCCTTCCGTATCCACCACCGGAATGGCCGGCAAGCCGGAATCTTTGAGCAAACGGGCTGCCTGGAGATCCCGGTCGGTAACCCGAGCAAAAATATCCGATCCCTCAATCAGCTCCCGAATGGGCAAATCCGGATCTGCTTTCACGAGGCGCACGGTGCGAACCAAACCTTTGTAGAACCGCTGATCGTCCACCACAAAAATCACATCCAGCTCATCGTCTCCCAGTTGAGAGTCCCGCACGCTGGCCAGAGCAGCCCCGACGGTGATGGTATCCCGTACCGACAAGTAGCGCAGGTTCATCAGCCGACCGGCACTGCGCTCTGGATAACCCAGCAAGATATTCACTGCTTCCCGAGCTTCTGGGCTGAGGTTGGCAATGAGGCGCTTGGTTACTTTGGCCGGCAACTCCTCAAACAGACGTACCCGCTCATCAGGTGGCAGAGCTTCTATGAGCTGGATCACTTCTGGGCTTTCCATGCTGCGAATGAGATCGGCCTGCTCTTCGGGCCGCAGATACTCAAACACTGCAATGGCTCTGTCTTTTTCCAGCAAGCGAAAAGCCAGTACCCGCTGCCGAGGTGAAATCTCCATCAACTGCTGCACCAGCTCGGCAATGGGAGCGCGGTTGGCCTCTCGCTTGGCGGCTTCCAAGGAAGCAGGGGTTAGGAGATCGCGAAGAACGTTGTGCCGCATGATAAACCTCCGAACGTTGGGGTCAGCCGGGATGAAGAGAACCAGGAGGTCAACAGCCAACCGGTGCTCCGAGGCTCACAGGGAAGCCCTGAAACCCTTGGATGGCCGCGCAGCAAGCCGTAGGTCTAGCGCCAGGCCTCCAAGCCCAGCTTGGATCGCAAGCGCCCAAGCCGATAAGAGGGACTCCAAGGGATCCCCAGGCCTGCGGAAACCCCAAAACCCACAACGGGAAAGTCAAGGGGAATCCCCTCGGAATTACTCCTGATCTCCCCTTTTCTGAACAGGGCTGCACAAACCCATTGCTCAGGTAAGGCTCTGCTCAGCTCATCTGTTCGTCGCCGACTGAGAGAGCCACCCAAGTCAAAAGCTAGCCGGGAAAACTCTCCCACCCCTTCGCGTTGGCGAAACGGGATCCTCTCAAGCGACGACAGAAGCTGTCAGCGGGGAAAAGGAAGACACCAGTGAGAGCCCAATCTTCAAGAACGTGCTCCTCGAAGACCATCCACTGGTGGCTGGCGCTACAACTACCGGAAGCGTCCATGCTGTTGAACGTTTTCCTCCAAAAAGGTTAACCGAAACAACCCGGACAGCCAGAAGAGGATCTCTTCAGCCCCCTTTAGGCTAGTTGCAGGAGTGGGATCCCGTCAACCCTTTTTCTCCAGCTCATCCGGTGAAAAATTGGTGGGGCAGCTGGAGGGGTAAGATCGGGGTGAGCAGCAATAGCCCCATTGTGGTTCCTCTCGTCTCGACATTGCCCTCAGCCTGACTCAGCAAAGTCTACATCTCGGTGGCTTGCGACCTTGAGCAACCCACGCCCTTCGCCGCCTCTGTTTTGTTAGTGGTTTTTGTTAGTGGTTTGTTGGTGGCCTTGCTTCAATGAGCTGCGCTTCCCATCTCCTACAGGTGCCGATGTCCTTGAGCTTATGGCCTCTCTTCCCCTCGTTGCCGTGATCTTGGGCACACGGCCCGAAGCCATTAAGCTGGCCCCGGTGATCCAAGCTCTGCGTGCCAGTCCCCATCTGCGCACCGAGCTGATCTTGACCGGACAACACCGGGAAATGGTGGATCAGGTGATGCGGCTATTCGGTCTGCAAGCGGATCGGGATCTGGCGATCATGCGCCCCCGCCAAAGCTTGACAGACATCACCGAAGCCACCTTGCGGGGCCTGGAACTCTACTTTCAAGAGCAACATCCTCAACTGGTTTTGGTGCAGGGAGATACCACCACCGCCTTTGCGGCTGCCTTGGCAGCTTTCTACCACCGCATCCCGGTTGGGCATGTGGAAGCCGGACTGCGCACCGATGATCTCTACAATCCTTTCCCCGAAGAGGCCAATCGCCGCCTGATCTCCCAGTTGGCCAGCCTGCACTTTGCCCCTACCCCCCAAGCCGTTGACAACCTGAAGCGAAGCCACGTGGTGGGATCCATCCATTGCACCGGCAACACTGTCATCGACGCCCTACTGCAGGTGGCCTCCCAAGGGATCCCCTGCCCCATTCCCGGGCTGGACTGGCAGCGCTACCGTGTCCTGCTGGTTACCTTGCACCGACGCGAAAATTGGGGGGATCCCCTAACCGCCATCGGCAAGGCTCTGCTGCAGATCTTGGCCGAGTTTCCCGATACCGCCCTTCTTTTGCCCCTCCATCCCAACCCCTTGGTGCGGGATCCCCTGCAAGCCCTGTTGGGATCCCATGAGCGGGCTTTTCTCACTGAGCCTCTGGACTATCCCCTCTGGGTGAGCGCCATGCAGCGCTGTACCCTCATCCTCAGCGACTCCGGCGGCATTCAAGAAGAGGCCCCTGCCCTGGGCAAACCGGTGCTGGTGCTGCGGCAGACCACCGAACGTCCTGAAGCGATTGCTGCCGGCACCGCCCGCCTGGTAGGCACACACCCCGAAAAGATCCTGAAGGCAGCCCGAGAATTGCTCACAGACCCACAAGCCTATGCCCGCATGGCCCAAGCCCAAAACCCCTTTGGCGATGGCACTGCCGCCCGGCAAATTCGCCACATCATCGAGCGGTGGTTTAACCCGCAAAGCCCTCGAGAAGAACAAAGTTAAGAATTAAAAGTTAAGAATTAAATAAGAATCAAAGATGTATAGGCCGTTACCGGGAAAACCGTTTCTTTACCTATTGCTCTCAATAAGACAATTAATCTCAATAAGACAATTAATTAAGATAGAAAGCCTGACTCCAATCCAATTGACCCCAGTCCAATCAAGAGCGAGGATGCAAACCATGAGCACGACTGCAACTGCCACCACCGTTGTCCGGGTGCCGATTGTGGATGCCACCCCAGAAAATGTGCAACCCTTCGGCCAACTTATAGGGGACGATGTGGCCAATCCTGGGCTGGGGATCCCCTTTTATCAGGGGCGTGTCCTGGAAGGACAGAACATCGACTTTCAATACACCGGCAGAGCCGTTATCCGTACGGCTAAGATCCTGCCCGGATATCCACCTGTGCTCTGGCTGGAGCGCCACATGCGTATGACCCAGTTGTTTGTCGGCCTGGGGCAAGAGCCGTTCATCATGGTGATGGCTCCTCCCAACCATCCCAAAGCAGCTCCCGATCTCGACAAAGTACAAGCCCTGCGATTCCCTGCCGGGCATGGGCTGCTGCTGCACCTCGGCACGTGGCACGATTTCCCCATTGCCTGCGAGCGCCCCGTTGTGGTGCTAACCGCCAACTCCGAAGAAGTGGTGGAAGCCCTGGCCAGCATGGAAGATGCCCACGAAATGAATCAGGGAGATGTATTCAAAATTTCCCTCCCCCAACGGCTAAAAGCGGAGATCCACCTAGAGCTGGTGTAAACTACCCGACATCAACCGCTAGGCGGTACGGAGCGGGCTTTTAGTAGCCCTGCAGTTGGCAAGCCAACCACGAGCCTCTGGGGTGGTTTACAGCACCCCCAATCGACCGTTACCAGTGCCTTAAACAACCGTTTCTGGTGTCCGCAGCATTATTATAGCATTCCTCCCGACATCGACCCTACGGGTACAGTGCGGGGCTCCTGCAATTTCTAGCTGAATGCAAGTCCGGATCCCTGAATCTCTACAGGATGCCAAAGCCTCAGTTCTACAAAGTGGCGCTCTATCAGCCTTTGGCTGGATAGGGAACTCTTCGCCTTAACTGGGCCTTAACTAGGGCCAGACTCTTGTACCGAAACCTCCCTTTGGACCCTTCTTCCCCTGCAAGGGTCTAAGTATTCGAGAACACCTATTCTTACACACAAAAGCTTCGAGACAAGTTCAGAGAGAAATGCCTCTAGGCAAGAAAGGCTACCTGAGATTCTGCCAACAGGCGTCTTTAGGAGGGCCGTATTCAGCGGGAAGATTCACAAACGTCGGCAGCGTTGGCATCTGGAGGGAGTTGCTCTATATTAAATCAGCTAGCATATTCGATATTTGCCAGAATTTAAGTTATTGTGAGAGCTGACATGCCATCCAATTGGTCAGACATCCATCCTCTCAATCCTGGGCAAGGGTTGGGTTCAGCCCAGTCTGCGCCTTCCCATTGGAATGAGCGCCACAGGGGAGAAGGCTCTCATGCCGAGTATGAGAGGAACGGATCTCAGACCAGAGCGGCGGATCGTCCAGAGGACTTCATGCCGAGCAATGCCGCAAAGATTAAGGTTGTAGGCGTGGGGGGTGGGGGTGGCAACGCGGTCAGTCGGATGGCGGCCAGTAACCTCGTGGGCGTCGAGTTTTGGAGCGTCAATACCGATGCGCAGGCCCTTGCCCAGTCCTCGACGGTGAACCGCTTGCAAATTGGGCAGAAGCTGACTCGAGGCTTGGGTGCAGGTGGTAACCCGGCCATTGGCCAGAAAGCTGCAGAGGAATCCAGCGAAGAAATATCGGCAGCCATCAAAGGGGCAGATCTGGTCTTCATTGCCGCCGGCATGGGGGGAGGCACGGGCACGGGTGGAGCACCCGTCATCGCCCAAATTGCCAAAGCCAGTGGTGCCCTGACGGTGGGAGTGGTGACACGGCCTTTTTCCTTTGAGGGCAAACGCCGCAGCAAGCAGGCCGAGGAAGGGATCCAAGCGCTGCGGGAGGCAGTTGATACCCTGATTGTAATTCCCAATGACAAGTTGCTTTCGGTGATCTCCGAGCAAACCCCTGTCCAAGAGGCTTTTCGCGTTGCTGATGATGTGCTGCGGCAGGGGGTGCAGGGCATCTCGGATATCATTCTCATTCCCGGCATGATCAACGTGGATTTTGCCGATGTGCGCAGCGTGATGGCCGATGCCGGCTCTGCCTTGATGGGGATTGGCATGGGATCCGGCAAGTCCCGCGCCCGCGAAGCCGCCATTACCGCTGTATCTTCGCCGCTTTTGGAAACCTCCATCGAAGGGGCTAAAGGTGTCCTCTTCAACATTACCGGTGGGCCGGATTTGTCCTTGCATGAGGTCACGGTGGCTGCCGAGATCATCGCCGAGGCAGTGGATCCCGAGGCCAACATCATCTTCGGCACCGTCCAAGACGAGCGCATGCAGGGGGAAGTGCGCATCACGGTCATCGCCACCGGTTTCCAAGAGAAAGCCCGTCCAGCCGCCATCCCTGCTGCAACCAAAGTTTCTGCCTCCAACAGGTCGGGGGTTCCCAAGCCCACTCCCACGGGCTCTGGGCTGCCGCCTCGACAGCCTCCGGAGCCTGAGCCGCCGATGTCTGGAGGCTTAGATATTCCCGAGTTCTTGCGCCGCCGACGGCCCCCTTCGTAGGGTAGGGTGAAGGTATGCTGGTATCTTGGTGCCGGTTGTTGAGGGTGGGGAGTGCTTTGGGGTTAGGCCATGAACATTGTTGTCTTGGCGGGGGGGCGTTCGGCAGAACGTCAAGTCTCTTGGGTAACGGGTAAAGCCTGCAAACGGGCTTTGGAGGACCTGGGCCATCGGGTCAAGGTAATCGACCCAGATGAGGATCTGCCTCTGCGCCTTTGGCAGGAACGGCAAGCCGGCTGCGACTTCGTTTGGATTGCCTTGCATGGCCCTGGTGGCGAGGATGGGGTGGTACAGGGAATGCTGGACTGGCTGGGCCTGCCCTACCAGGGATCCGGGCCGCTGGCCAGTGCTCTGGCCATGGATAAGCTGGTCTCCAAGCAGATCTTTCGCGCCGCGGGGATCCCTACCCCCGATTGGCAGGTTTGGGATGACCAAAACCCCCTCACTTGGGCCGACTGTGCGGCAGAGTTGGGATCCCCACTGGTGATTAAGCCCAGCAACAACGGCTCGACGGTGGGCATCAGCATTGTCCGGGATGAGAGGTCATTTGCTCAGGGGCTGGAGTTGGCCCGCTCGGTCTCGTCGCGGATTTTTCTGGAGCGCTATGTTCCCGGAAAGGAGATCACCCTCTCGATCTTGTCCGGCCAAGTTCTTCCGGCCATTGAGATCATCCCCGCCCAAGGCGACTTCTACGACTACGAAGCCAAGTACGCACCCGGTGGCTCGCGGCATTTGATCCCCTGTTCCCTCAGCCCGGCAGGGTTGGCCCGCTGTGAGGCGGCAGGTCTGAAGGCCTACCAGGCGTTGGGGTGCGAAGGCTTGGCGCGGGTGGATCTGCGGGTGGATCCCGAGGAAAATCCTTGGGTGTTGGAGGTGAATACACTGCCCGGCATGACCCCCACTTCCCTCTGTCCCGATGCGGCGGCAGCTCTGGGGTGGACGTTCACCGAGTTGGTGGAGCGAATGCTGCAGGATGCCTTGCAAAAAGCCCAATTGACCGGATCCCGGCATCCTCAAAGTTCATCGGCGACTCTCGGCAACGCTCCCTGAGGCTTTTCCCAAGACAAGAACAAGAACCTTTACCCAGCTCTTTCAGAGAAGGGCAACCAGCAAAAGAATCACCCCAATTCCAACAATCAGTACAGCTCCCCCCAGCCACACCCAGGAGATGCGGGACCTGCTGCCTATGTCGGTTTTCCCGACAGGATTCTCCGGCGCAGGTTCAGGCTTTGAGTTGACCGAATCCGGGGCAACAACTGTTAGATCCTGCAACAAGAAGTCGCCTTTTTTTTCCAACAGAACTGTGGTTTCTTCTGAGGCCAGCAGCGGGTTCAACAAGGGGGCCGTTTGCTCCCACTCGTATTCAGAATGTCCCGACTCACGCCCGTACACCGTGACCTGCTCCAAGCCGGGCAAGCCCAACACTCTGAGCTCCGCCTGCACCCGTTCCATGAGATGGGGGTAGTCCACTCGGGCCGAGGAGGATCGATTCAGAAGAACATGCAGATGACCTTGGCGGCGTTTGACCGCAATTCTGACCGGGGCAGCCAACCGAGCCTGCAACGCTTGGGCAATCTCAGCTTCGGTCATGGTGCAGCATCCAAGGTGTGCGGGCTAATTCTAATACAATCCTAGAGCAACCGTGCAGAGGGCTACGGGGGCTCGGGGTAGAATGAGATGCGCATGGGCGAAGAAATGCCGGGTCTCGACAGAGCAGGGCGTTCCTCTTTTCTCTCGCCGGATCCCTAGCTGGAAGTTCTATGCAAGAGAAAACCATTGTCCGCGATTACTTCAACTCCGTTGGCTTCGAGCGCTGGCGGCGCATTTATGGTGAAGAAGAAGTCAATTTCGTCCAAAAAGACATCCGCCTTGGCCATGCTCGCACAGTAGAGACGGTGTTGCAGTGGTTGGGGGATCCCTCGGGTTTACGCATTTGTGATGCCGGATGCGGGGTGGGCAGCCTCAGTTTGCCCTTGGCCACCAGAGGGGCGCAGGTGTTCGCCAGCGACATCTCGGAACAAATGGTGAACGAAGCACGCCGCCGCCAGCAAATGGAGTTGGGATCCACAGACAACCCACACTTTTGGGTCTCGGATCTGGAGGAATTGACGGGGGAATACGATGTCGTCATCTGCCTCGATGTGATGATCCACTACCCTGAAGCCGAGGCCCTGCGCATGCTAAAACACCTGACCTGCCTGGCCCAGTCCCGCCTGATCTTCAGTTTCGCTCCCAAAACCCCCTGGCTGACGCTGCTGAAGAAAGTGGGAGAGTTCTTCCCCGGCCCCAGCAAAACCACCCGCGCCTATCAACACCGAGAGGCGACCTTGGTGAGCCAATTAACCGAATGGGGCTGGAAAGTGCAGCAGCGACAAACCATTCGCAGCCGCTTCTACTTTGCTTGGCTCCTCGATCTGGTTCGGTGACACTCGATCTGGTTCGTTAAACGGGAATGAAACATTTTCGTCTAGCTCCCCTCTCCCTCTGGCAGCGAGGCTGGGAGTAGGGGCAGCAGCGTGGAATGCTTGGGGAGTGTCTCAATCTAGTTTAAAAATGACTATAACGATCAGCTGAGGTTATCCAGTTGCTCCAGCAAATCGGGATCTGCCAGCTTTTGTAGGGCAAGCCGCGCGTCATCCCGAACCCCCCAATCGGGATCGTGGCGGGCGCTGGTCAGCAACTGCCTTGTTAGCATTGCGTAAACGGCGGGATCCTCGAGAGCCAGTTTCACCTGTTGCCCCAGGATCCCTAAGCTCCAGGCACAGTTGCCGCGTACCGCCGCGATTGGATCTTGAGCCAAGCCCCGGCAGAGAGCTGCGACCACCTCATCCAATGCCGGGCCGGGCAACGCCTGCGCCTGAGCCAATTGTCCGAGGGCACTGGCAGCCCACAATCGCACTGCCGCGATATCCCCGGCCAACACTTCCAGCAACACCGGGTAGGCGCGCGGATCCTTGGCATTGCCCAACGCCCACACCAAACCTTTGCGCACATAGCCGTTCCAATCCCAGCGCAAGCCCTCGATCAGCACCTCCACCTCAGCGGGATCCGGATTCCGACCTAGGGCATAGGCTGCTCCCACCCGCACCAACGGGCAGGGATCCCGGACTAGGGCCAGCAGGGGTTTAACGGCGCGGGGTTCTTCGATCTCACAGAAGGCGCGGGCCGCCTGCATCCGCAAATAGGGATCCGGATCCTGCAACTGCTGCAGCATCAGCTCCACATCCACCTCCGGCGGTGAGTGAGGTGGCAGCTCGTCTAGGGGCTCAAGGGGGGAAAAAGCGTCTTCTTGCATGAAAGGGTGCCCAGGTGTTGGCGGAGGGGACGGGGGCAAAACTTGCCCTTCCCCAAGGCAAAAGCCAGAGCCACAACAACCAAACCAGCAGCAGAGTTGCTGCCCATCATAAACTGCCGGGATCCTCCATCTGATCTGCTCTTTCCGGTTGGGATCCCGGCACCCTAAGCAAGTCCGCTCCTTCCAACACCCGCGCCGAGCGGATCACATCTCCCACCTGGATGCGCTCCACCCACTCCATCCCCTCGGTGACGTAGCCGAACACGGCATAGCGCCCGTCCAAAATCGGCAGAGCAGAGAGGGTGATGTAAAACTGGGAAGAGGCTGAGTCAAGTGGGCTAGAACGGGCCATGGCCACCGCCCCCAAACGATGGGGCAAGAGCAACTTACTCAGAGCAGCGGGATCCTGGATCAAGGTGTTGTAGCGGGGGTAGGGTTCCCCACGCAGCTGAATTTCCAGGGGGATGGTGCGCAGGCGGTTGCTCCCCGGCTCTGTTGCACCCCCTGTACCGTCACCACGGGGATCCCCACCCTGCACCACAAAAGGCTGCGGATCCTTTTCCACCCGATGGAAGGTGAGGCCATTGTAAAAGCCCCGCTGAACCAAATCCACGAACTGGCCGCCGGTCAGGGGTGCCGCTTCCCCGTGGATCGCCAAGATCACCTTGCCTACCCCCTCAGCAGTTTGCACCTCCATCTCCACCACTGCCTTCCCTTGCAGTTGCGGGCGGCTAGCATAGGCCGCCGGGATCCCAGAGGGGGATTCTGAGAGGGGGGGTGTACTGCGACAAGCCAACAGCCCGAGACAGAGGTATCCCAGAACTAAGCCCACTCCCACTCTGCAGCGGCTCATTCGCCCCAGCTTGGCGAATTTCATCTGCCCCTTCTCCTTCAATCGAATCTCCCACCCTCCAGGCGCTGCTCAACCCAGCAGGGATCCCTATCCAGGTGATTCAGATCCGCTGCGACAGCCCCAACTGCAAGGTAACGCTTTGAGCGCCATTGCTCACCCTCACGCCGTAGGGGCTGATGGCGGTAACCCGCCACTCTGCTTTTACCGCATGGCCAACAGCCACCTGCCGCACCACGTTGTCGATCAAAATCAGAGCCTTGGGGGCACCTGGATCGTGGATCAATCCCACCAGCTTCATCTGCGGCAGAGGCTGGGGTGGGATCCGCGCTGGCACCGGAGGCGCAGGTACCCTGGGGGGAGAGGGAAGACCAGCCCCTCTTGAAGCAAGAGGAGCGGCAACAGTCGGCGGTTTTGCCGGTTCGACCAAGACAGCCTTTGCAGAATCCTCAGGTGGAGCTTTGGGGTTTTCATCCACATCAGCAGCAGTGGGAAGCAAGGGCTCCTGGTGAGCATCGGAATGGGAAGAATTGGGTGCCTCAGCCAAGGGATCCCGAGTGGCCTGCGAAAAAACCACCGCCCGCGGGCGCAGGGTCATCCAAAAAGCCAGCCCTGCCACCAAGGTAGCGGCCAAAGCCATACCCAGCAGTAATCCTCCGGCAGCAGAGAAGCGCCGGGAAGGCAGTGGGGGCCGTGTGCCGAGGTAAGGATATTCGCCGGCTTCTGACAGCCCCTCTTCCAAGCTGTTCTCCAAATCCTCGAACAGCTCATCCAACAGAGAATCTGCCTGCTTGACTTGGCCAGACCATGCCCAAGGGGAACGACGGCCTCTGCCCGCTGAAGCATCTAACCCGGACATACAACCTCCCTAGCCTGAGCGGCGGGGATCCCGAGGAGTTGAGACACTCAGCCAACAGTTGCCGTCTATCGCCCAAAGGCTCTCAAAGGAGCCGCATTTCCGGGTACTCGGTCAACAGCGCCTCTGCCGACAGGGTGTCTCCCTCCAACTGCGGCGTCCACAGCACTTCGATGGCCACAATCCGATCTGCCGGAATCGAAGCCAGCTGCAACAGGCACTGCCGCAGATCCGCCATGGAGTTAACTACAGGTAGTGTACCCAAGTTACCACGATACGCAACCAGTAGAGTTACCAGCAGGTACTCGCCAACATCTGGGATCCCAGCAGCAGATCGCTGCAGCGCCGCTTGGGAGACTTGTTGGATCTGGTTGTTGCGGTTGCTGAGGCTTTCGACGCTGAACTTGCTCCGTTCTTGTAAAGAGGCTTGATAGAACAGGGATTCGGCGCGGGAGAGGGGCAGCTTCTCCGCTTGGGCATGGCCATAGGCCCAGTAGTCGCTGTAGCGCATCAAGCCAAGGGTGACCTCTTGCAACAGTTGGCTCAGCCCTTCTGGCGACTGAGTATCCGCCTCCAGAGCCAGGGCGTTCATGTCTTTTTGCAGTTGCCGGGCGCTGGCCAGCAGTCCCACTTTTACCTGCGCAACAGTTACCTGGGGATCGCGAACCCCAATGCTATCGTCCCCTTCTTCGGATCTGATCCCCGAGCGCAGCGTCTGCACCAAAAAGCTACCTGCCCCAACCAAGAGCAGCAGCGTCAGCAGGCCGCCACCCCCCCCTCCCCAGAAAAAGGGCACCAGCAGCGGAAAACCAAAGCCGCCTCCATAGCTGGGGTAGACAGGAGCTGAGTAGTGCGGGCCAATCGAGCGGGGGGCAGAGAACGTCGGAGACCGGAAAGATCCGCCGCCAATGCGACCGCCACTGCGTGCCCAAACAGCGCCTATGGGAGCCAGGGCCAAGGTCAAGGCCAGGGCAATGGCCAGCAGAGGCCGGCAGACGCGACCGATTCGTTTCAGCATGATCACAATGTTTTCGTCCATCACGGGGCTAGTCTTTCTTAATTCTACGCTTTCTCGTTGGCAGGAATAGGGGCGGAAACCGATCCCCCACCCGGCCATCTCACTTGTTCAATTCTTCTGTGTTGATTCTTTGTGTACTGAGCCGGCCAATGACCGTCAACCAATCGAGGCAGAGCCATGCTACGGTCTGGAAGGTTGCCAGGAGGAGGGCAAACAACAGCAATGCAAACTCAGGCTAACGTCCAAGCCGAGGAAAGAGAGCGGGCATCTTCTCCACCCCGTGCCCAGATTCGGCTGTTGGTGGTGGATATCGATGGCACGATTGCCGGGCCTTCCAACCAGGTTTCAGAGCCGGTTCGGGAGGCCATTCAGAAGGCCAAAGCAGCAGGGGTGCGAGTAGCCATCGCTACGGGTCGCATGCATCGTTCTGCCGAGCGGTTCCACTACGCGATTGGGGCCGATATGCCCCTATGCAGCTACCAGGGGGCTTTAATTCGGGATCCCGATAGCCAAAAGACCCTAAAGCACTGGAGCCTGGACTGGCCGCTGGCCGAGGAGTTGTTGCAAGCGTTGCAGGATCAGCCGGTGGGGGTTCACCTCTACATCGATGACCAGCTCTACTTACGGGAGCTGAGCCCTCTCAGTCAGGCCTATGCTGAGCGCTCTCAGGTGCCGTTCCAGATGTTCTCTTCCGCCCAATACGGACGAAGCCCCACCAAGATCCTGGCTGTTTCTGAGGATACCGAGTTCCTGCAGGAATTGCAGGGATCCCTGCGGCGGCGGTATTCCCCTGAGCAGCTCTATCTCACCCGTTCGGAGCCGATTTTTCTCGAGGCTACCCATCCGGCGGTGAACAAGGGCAATGCCGTTCGTTTTTTGGCGGAGGAAATGCTGGGGTTGTCGGCGGAGCAGGTGATGGCCATTGGCGATGGCGACAACGACATTGAGATGATTCAATACGCCGGGATCGGGGTGGCGATGGGAAATGCCTCGCCAGCTCTCTTGCCCCATGCCGATTGGATTGCCCCTCCTGTGGCAGAAGACGGGGTGGCGGCAGCCATCGAGACCTTCATCCTCAGCTAGGCAGGGATCCCATGCTGGGTCTGGCTTCTTCTCCCTTTCCTGAGGTCACCCTGCGTCCGGCGCAGCAACAGGCGTTGGCCTACCAATCGGGGCCGCTGGGGATCGCCGCCGTTCCGGGGAGCGGCAAGACCTTTATTCTGGAGCTGTTGATCGCCGATTTAATTCTCAATCGAGGGATCCCACCGGAGCGCATCGGGGTGTTCACCTACATGCGTTCGGCGCGGGGCAACTTGATCAGCCGCATCAATCAACGTTTGCAACGGGCGGGGTATCCGGATCGCTTTACCCAGGCCTTTACCCTGCATTCTTTGTCGTTGCGGGTGTTGCGGGAGGCCCCCAGCCGTTGGGAGGAGCTGTCTATTTTGGAGGGATACGAACAGGAGCGGTTGCTCAGCCGCCTGTGCCGCGCTTGGCTCGTCCGCCATACTCAGCTCTGGGAGCCGCTGATCCCCGGCGACAACAACCCGCAAAAGATCGCCCAAAACCGAGCCCAGTTCCGGCGCAGTTTCCAGCAGATGGTGCAGGTGGTCATCAGCAGGGCCAAGAATCTGCGCCTGGGGC
The DNA here is from genome assembly GCF_000013225.1 of Synechococcus sp. JA-2-3B'a(2-13). Lineage (NCBI taxonomy): Bacteria > Bacillati > Cyanobacteriota > Cyanophyceae > Synechococcales > Synechococcaceae > Synechococcus > Synechococcus sp. JA-2-3B'a(2-13). The sequence continues at coordinate 2,195,951 of NC_007776.1, read as the reverse complement.
CAGAAGTGATCCCCAGCGAGGGCTATCTGGGCTGGGCTGCTCCCATCTACGCCGGTTATCAAGCGGAATTGCGTCGCCTGGGCAAGTTAGACTACGACGACCTGGGCTGGCAAGCAGTGGATTTGATCGAGGGCAGTCCAGAGCTGCGGGAGCAGGTGCAGAACTGGTACGACTACCTGTTCGAGGATGAGGCCCAAGACAGTTCCCCCCTGCAGGAAGAGCTGCTGCGGCTGCTCAGCCAACGCACCGGCAACCTGGTGCGGGTGGGGGATCCCAACCAGAGCATCATGGGCACCTTTACCAGCGCCGAGCCGCGGCTGTTTCGCGCCTTTTGCCAGGCCAGTCCTCAGGTGGTGCTTTTGGATGAATCCAGCCGCAGTGCCCCCCAGATCATCGCTTTGGCCAACCGCCTGGTGGAGTGGGTGAATCAGCAGCACCCCATCCCGGCTTTGCGCACCGCTCTGGCCCCCCAGCCCATTCAACTGGCCACCTCCGGTGGCCAAAACCCCCCGGCCAGCGAGGGTGGTGTGGACTTTCTGCGGGTCGTCGGATCCCCGGAAGAGGAGCTGCAACAGGTGGCGCGGCAGGCCATTGCAGCCGCCCAAGCTTTTCCCGGCCAAACGGTGGCCATTCTGGTCACCACCAACGAGCTGGGGGGCAAAGCCCTCAGCTATCTCCAGGAAATGGGAGCGGAGCGGGTGATCGATCTGTTGCGGGGCAGTCCCAGTCAGCGGCGGGTGTTGTTGCAGCTCAAGGGAATCATCGACTGGTTTGCCCAGCCCACTGCCCCCACTCGCTTGGCTGCTGCTGTGGATTGCTTGGCGGATTGGGCGGGGATCCCACGTGCTGAACTGGGGCCGATGTTGACCTGGATCCGCGCCTCTCTGCCGGAGCGGCTGCTATTTCCCAACTTTGGTGAGGCTCCCGCTCTGCCCGATGGCCCGCCTTGGCAGAACTTGGGCAGGCTGCTGCGCACCCTTGCCGGTTGGCTCCGGGCCGGGCGCTCCCCTTGGCCGGAGGTGCTGAATGTGATCGTTCAAAGCCTCTACCGCAAGCCGGAAGAGCTGTTTGTGGGTCGCTATGTAATCGATCAGCTGGAGCAGGTGCTGGGATCCCTGCCCGAAACCGATTGGCAGGAGATCGCCCAAGAATTTCAAGTGATTCTGGATCACCGCCTCAACAACTTGCCTTCGGAGATCTTCGCCTTCGACCCCGAGCCGGGCAGCATCACTGTCACGACTCTGCATCGGGCCAAGGGGCTGGAATGGGATCAGGTGTTCATCCCCCAGGTGTCGGCCTACGAGTTTCCCACCCAGTACGGGGAGCGAACCCTGGGGCTGAAGTTTTTGGATGAAGTGGATATGCAGGCAGAGGCCCTGGCTCAGTTGCGACAGCTCAGCCCCAAAGGCGGCTGGGAGCTGCAGGCCGACTCGGCCACCAAGCAAGCCTTTTTGGATTTGGCAGCAGAGCGATTGCGGCTGCTGTATGTGGGCATCACCCGCAGCAAACGACGGCTCACCCTCTCGGTATCCAGCCAATCTCGCTTTGGCACAGAGCAGAGTTCATCTTTGGTGTTTCGGGTGTTAAGTCGCAGTTTTAGGGCCGGTTGACCGGGTGAGTCTCTCGTTCTTCATGGATTGGCAACCTGCTAGCATGGCTAAGCCCGATAGCGCTTGCGCGCCGCCTTGCGGCAATGGGGCAGTCTTTCAGAAGCTATGGATATTCTGCAATGCAACCTCGGCGTATTGCCCGCGAACTGGCCCTGCTGGGGGTCAATCAACTGCCAGCCACGGCGGCCAAACTGAGCGAAAAACAACTGGAGGACTTGCTGCTGGCAGCCATCCGCGCCCTGAGTGAAGAGACCCATGAAACCCTCTCCACAGCGGCGGCGGAAATCCAGCGCAGCGACCGTTTGTTGCACGAGAGCGATCCTCTATTGTTGGCCGATTCGGATCCCAAGGAAGAGGGTGGATCCCGCTCCGTCACCCTCCGCCTTCATCAAGCCCAACGGCACCTGCAGCGCCTGGAAATTACTCTAAAGGAGGCGAAGGTTCCTAACCCCAATGCCCTACGGGGGGAAGTGCTGGAGCTAATCCAGCAGGTGCAAGTGGCTCTCAGCAACGCCGGCCAAGCCCTAGAACACCTGGAACAGCGGCTGCACAGCGTCCGCCACATCTTGGATGAGGTTGTCCAGTTGTCCCAAAGAGCAGTCAACCGGGTGGGCGTTGCCCTGTCCATGCCGGAACTGTTGTACATTGCCCAATCCCAAGAAGTGCGTGCCTACGCTTTGCAACTGTTAACTGCCCTGCGAACCCACAAGGAGGCGATTGATGCTCGTTTGCAAAAGGCTTTGGTGGGTTGGCAATTGCAGCGGGTTGGTCGGATCGAGCGAGATATCCTGCGCCTGGCGGTGGTGGAGATGGAAATACTGGCCAGCAGCCCCGTGAAGGTTGCCATCAACGAAGCTGTAGAATTGGCCAAAAAATACGGGGATCCTGAAGCCGCCGCTTTCGTCAACGGAGTGCTGCGACGGGTAGTGGACAGCCAGATGGAGACCCACCGGGGTCGGGATCCCTCCCTCCCTGGTTCTGGTTCCGGGGGCTGAGCAGATCACTGGGGATCTTCCTTGCCAGGATAAAAGTCGGGATCCATCACCTGCTCAAATGTGTAGGGACACTGGGCAGGCAGATCTGCTTCAGACAATGGCGTTTCTCTCACCACCAACAGGATCCCGTCCTGGTGAGCCTCTTGCAGGGCTGCCGAAAGATCGGGCTTGAGGCTGGGACTGTCTCTGAGCAATCGCTGGATCTGGCGGCGTTGTTCAGTAATCGTTGCCCGCCAACTTTTGCCTCGCAGGTGGGGTTGCAATTGCCACTTCAGCAAATGCCCTACCAGGATCCCCAGCCGGTGCAGCAATTCCCGGCGTTCTTGCCTGCCCAAAGCCTCGATTTCCTCCACCAAGTTGGCGATATCCAGTTGATCCCACTGCCCCGATTTCAGCAGTGCGGCTTGCTTTTGCGTCCAGGCATAGAAGTCGTACTCGTAAAGTTGCATGCTTCCTTACCCTGAGCCCATCGATTTCCCGGACTAGGCCAAATCCGGGAATGCTTGTGGGAAGCGGGTTTTGCGGGTTGGCTGGGAGAAGCGGGCGATGAGACTCGAACTCACGACATCCAGCTTGGGAAGCTAGCGTTCTACCACTGAACTACGCCCGCGTAAATCAATCTCAAGTTTAGCAAGCTGAAACCCTTGCTGAATCTAACCTATCACGTTCCCGACCCCTTGAGTAGGTGGGGAGTCGGGGGGCATATTTTGCCCGCAATTTGACCAGCAGGGAATGACGTCGAGAGACAAAGCTATCGTGCATGCTGGGGCAGGGCGAGAGTGGGTTAATCATCTTTCACATGGGATCCCTGGTACAACTGAGGCAGTATTCTGTCTGCGGCCTATGTCCAGCATCCTCCTGCTCTCCGGTAGTCCCAGCACTCCTTCTCGCTCAGAAGCCGTTTTACATCACGCTGCCGGGATCCTGTCCGATCTGGGATTGACCACTCAGTTTGTTTCGGTGCGGGATTTGCCCCCAGAGGATCTGGCACTGGCCAAGTTCGATAGCCCTCAACTCAAGGCAATTCAGCAAAAGGTGGCCCAAGCTACCGGGATCGTCATCTCTGCTCCCGTTTACAAAGCCTCCTATCCAGGTGTGTTGAAGGCACTGCTGGATTTGCTGGATCAAGACGCCTTTACCGGTAAAGTGATTCTCCCCATTGCCACCGGGGGAACCCTGGCCCATCTGCTGTCCATCGACTTTGCGATGAAACCTGTGCTGGCGGTGATGGGGGCAACCCACATCCTGAGAGGGGTTTATATCCTGAGTTCTCAAATTCAGTTGGACGCTGCCGGAACACTACAGCTAGAGGCCGACATCGAGGAACGTCTGCGAGCAGGGCTGCAGGCACTTGTGCAGGCGGTGAAATAGAAGAAATCAGAATTTTGCGGAGACTGGCCGAATACGGGATTGGTGCCCTGGGCCCGGAACCGGTTGCGGCAATCTATTCCGAAAAGTGCATAGGTGATTGCCCAGTCAGGCCCGAGAAGCCGCGGAAGAGCCGACGGCAAGGGATCCCTTTTGCGGGTATGGCCGGATTAAATTTCTATAAATCCCCCAAAAAACCTGCAAAACCGTAAGTTATGATACAGACATAGGATAAATCGTTCACCTCTGCAGTTGGCTCACCAGTGGCCTGGAGCTGTGCAGAGACGGAAGTAGGGGTCTTCCCGAAGGAACGCGCCTCAACTGAATCGCGCCACTCTCTCCGTGGCTTACGGTTCAACAACAACAAACTCAACCCTTCGTTGATGGAGGCGACTTATGAAACTCTCTTTCCGTGGCAACACCTTTGACTACGTTCCCGCGCATACTCAGCTCAGCGATGAGGAGTTGCAAGCTCAGTATCGCGGTCAAACCTTCTGTGTGCACCACACCAGCAAGAAAGCGATGCCTCACCCTCATCAGCCCCTGACCTACCGGGGTGTAAGCTACTGAGGTGAATACTGTTTGCCCTTGTAGGTGAGGTGGGGATCCTCTGGAAATCTCCATAAGGGCTGGATAAAGACCGGGCGGCCCCGTTTGGGGTCGCCTTTTGGGGCAAAACAACTGGAGCAAAACAACACCTCCAGAAGAGATGGCTTAGCCCAGCCAGTTCAGATTCTCAAGCAAGATCGATATCCATCGATATCTTCTCGATATCTTCGTCCGCCAGCTTCTCTCCCCGTCTAGTGACCTGAAGGATTGCGTCGAGGCTGCCTGGGGACAGGTTCTATGTCTTCTGGAGTGGGTTTGCTGGAAGGGTGAGGTGGACCTTGCCAAGGTTGACCTCAAAGGGAGGAGCCAAATCGGTCGCAAGTGCTGGGGGACAGTCAGCAACAGCTGGGCTGTCGGGGGGCCTCAGTGCCCTGAATGCCGGTACCGGGTGCATCGGGACCCAGCCTCAGCCTTGGGAACTGTGCTGGGTGGATTAGAGGTTGTTTTGCGAGCTGGCAGTAGCCAGGGAGGCTGGGGAAGGGAAGCCACCTGTCCAGTCGTTTTGTCGGGGGTTGTAGACCCAGGCAAGTGGCAGGGGGCAGGAATGCCCAGCCGCGAGGTAAGGACTCCGTCCTGCTGACGGGAAGGGAAGCCTGTGCTCTGTCCGCAGGACGAGCGCCGGGAGGATGCCACAGAAGATGGGTGGGTCTTCACCTGCCAACTTGATTCTGAAATGGGAGCGATGCCGAGACAGGGTGCGCTAAGATGCGGTTCCAAGCGATAATGGCCTTAGCAACTTGCCCTACAGGGATCCGCTGCGATGGAAGCGTTTTTCGAGTTTCTCTGGTCGGCTTCGGCCATCTTGCTGGTGATCTTGGTGCTGCTGCACAGCCCTAAGGGGGATGGGTTGGCGGGCATTGGCGGGCAGGCCCAGCTGTTCTCCAGCTCCAAGAGTGCTGAGCAAAACCTCAACCGCATCACCTGGACGGTAGCGACCCTTTTCCTCTCCATCAGCGTGGTGTTGGGGGCGGGCTGGCTCTCGGCAGCCACAGGGCCATAGGGATCCCTTTCCGTGTTGGCGATTTACCTGCATGGATTCGGCTCTGGGCCGCAGTCGGCCAAGGCAACTTTCTTTCGGCAGCGGCTGCAGCAGGTGGGGATCCCTGTTCAGGTGCCCGATCTGAACCAGGACAATTTTGCCCAGCTCACCTTGACCCGCCAGATCCAGCAGGTTTCCAGCCAGCTTGCCGAGATGAACTACCCCCCTGTCACCCTCATCGGCTCTAGCCTGGGGGGGCTGGTGGCTGCCTGGGTTGCCGAACAACAACCCTGTGTGCAGCGCTTGGTGCTCTTGGCGCCGGCTTTTGGCTTTTTAGGCCATTGGCTGCCGCGGCTGGGGGCAGAGGCGGTGGAGACTTGGCGGCGAACCGGACAACTCATGGTGTTTCACTACGGAGAAGGCCGCCCTCTCCCTTTGGAGTACGGCTTTGTCGCCGATGCCCAGCGCTACCCGGATGGGGGGTTACGACGGCCTGTGCCCACCCTAATTGTGCACGGGATCCAAGACGACACCATCCCCATTCAAGCCAGTCGAGACTATGTGGCCCGTCGCCCCTGGGCCCAACTGGTGGCGGTGGAGAGCGACCACGCCCTGACCGATGTGTTGGATCCCATTTGGCAGATCACCAGCCGCTTCTGCGGGTGGGGGATGGAGACGGGGCAGTAGGGTTGTTAAAGGGGATCCCTGTCCCGTGCTTGCCCATTCGCGAAAGCGTCGCGTAGCGATAATGTCTATGCAATCCAAAGTGCTGTGCCTACAACAGGGGAAGGCTGACGTGACTGCCGGCTTGCTCTTCGATATGGACGGGGTGATTGTGGATTCGGAACCAATCCATGCCCGCGCCGGGGCCATTGCCCTGCAACGCTGCCACCTATCCCTGGATTTGGCCCCCATCTCCCTGCAGTTCAAGGGGCGCACCGACCGCGACATGTTCGAGTACCTTGTCCAACACCAGACGGACACCCCACCTGCAGAACGGCCCCTGCTGGTGCAGCGCTTGATCGAGGAAAAGGCCAAGGCTTTTGGCGAGCTGCTGGCAGAGGTACCCCTGGTGCCGGGGGTGCTGGAGTTTTTGGCGGCCAGCCGCCAGCGCTTTTCTGCCCTGGCCGTCACCACTTCGGCCATCCGCCGGGATCAAGCGCAGATTTTCCAGCGCTTCGACCTGCACCGCTGGTTTGACGCGGTGATTACCGCCGAAGACATTCAGCGGGCCAAGCCCGACCCAGAGCCTTACCTGAAAACGGCTGCCGCTGTGGGGTTGGATCCGGCGTTGTGTTGGGTGATTGAAGATTCTACCCATGGGATCCGCGCCGCTAAGGGGGCTGGCTGTTTTGCGGTGGGCCTCACCACGGCTTTCACCGCCGAGGAACTGCGCCACGCCGGGGCAGATGTGGTGGTGGACAGCTTTGCGGAGTTGGCCACACTCCTGTTCGCGAGAGCGTCGCGTAGCGATAACCTGCCTGTGTAGGGAGCCCAGCCCATTCGCGAGAGCGTCGCGTAGCGATATGCCAGCACCCACTTTTTTGCGGCAGGCCCTGGATCGCTATCCGTTTGCTTCGCGGCGACGGGTGGTGATGGGCAGACAGGGATCCGTGGCCACCAGCCAACCTTTGGCGGCAATGGCGGGCATGGAGATGTTCTGGGCGGGCGGCAATGCTGTGGATGCAGCCGTGGCAATGGCGGTGGCTTTGACGGTGGTGGAGCCAACCTCCAATGGCATTGGCGGCGATGCCTTTGCTCTGGTGTGGGAGGGGGGGGAGGAGGGTCAGCTGTACGGGTTGAATGCTTCCGGTCGCAGCCCAGCCGCCCTGACGCCGGAGCGGTACCGGGACCATGGGCGGATCCCCCCCTACGATTGGTTAGCGGTGACGGTGCCGGGGGCAGTTTCCGCTTGGCAGACCTTGCACCGGCGCTGGGGAAAGCTGCCGTTCGAGCGTCTGTTTGTGCCTGCCCTTCGTCTGGCGCAAGAGGGATTTCCGGTCTCTCCCCGGGTGGCCCAACTGTGGCAGGCGGCGGAGTCCATCTATTTGCCCCTGCCGGATCCGCGCCACGAGGCCTTCAAGGCCGTTTTCTTTCCCCAAGGGCGTGCCCCACGGGCTGGAGAGCGCTGGAGCAGCCCCCTGCATGCTCAAACCCTAGAAGAGATTGCCCGTAGCGGTGGGGAGAGTTTTTACCGGGGGGAGCTGGCGGAGAAGTTGCTGGCTTTCTCGGAGGCCACGGGCGGCTTCCTGTCCCCCGCCGACTTGGCTGAGCACCGGGCCGATTGGGTGGAACCCATCCATACGGATTACCGCGGCTACACCGTCTGGGAGATCCCCCCCAACGGGCAGGGCATTGCCGCTTTGATGGCGCTCAACCTTTTGGAGGGTTTTGAGCTGGGTCGGATCTCCTACGATGCCGGCGAGCGCTATCACCTGCAGATTGAGGCAATGAAGCTGGCCTTTGCCGATGTGAGCCGACAGGTGGCGGATCCGGAGTATGTGCGGGTCAGTCCTGCCCAGATGCTGGATAAGGCTTATGCACAGCGGCGGCGGCAGTTGATCGGGAGGGAGGCGATCCCCCTGGCCCAGCCAGGGCTGCCGGAGGGGGGAACGGTTTACCTGGCTGCAGCTGATGGTGAGTTGATGGTGTCTTTGATTCAGTCGAATTTCGATGGCTTCGGCAGTGGTCTGCTGGTTCCGGGCACGGGCATTGCTCTCCACAACCGCGGCACGGGTTTCACCCTGGAGCCCGGCCATCCCAACCAGGTGGGCCCCCGCAAGCGCCCCTACCACACGATTATCCCCGCCTTTCTATCTAAAGAAGGGATCCCCCTCGGCCCTTTTGGTGTCATGGGGGGGGCAATGCAGCCCCAAGGCCATGTGCAGGTGGTGGTGAATTTGGTGGATTACGGCCTGAACCCCCAGGCGGCTCTGGATGCGCCCCGCTGGCGAGTGCTGTGGGATCAGGGGATCCCGCAGGTGGCGCTGGAGAGCACGGTGCCGCCCCAGGTGGTGCGCGAACTCTCCGCCCGCGGCCATGCAGTGCAGGTGGTGGACGCAGAAGAGGATTGCGGTCTTTTTGGCCGGGGACAGATCCTCTTGCGGGATGGGGATCACTTCATTGCGGCTTCCGAACCCCGTGCCGATGGCCTAGCCCTGGCGTGGTAGAGTGCCTAGCTCATCACCATGCCACCATCGATGGCAAAAACCTGTCCCGTGATGTAGGCCGCCGCCGGATCTGCCGCCAAAAAACGCACCAGCCCCGCCACTTCTGCCGGGGATCCCAGTCGCCCCAGGGGGATCTGCGCCAAAATCGGGCCGGGGTCCAGTTTTTCGGTCATTTGGGTGGTGATGAACCCCGGTGCCACGGCGTTGACGGTGATGTTGCGGCTGGCCAGCTCGCGAGCTGCTGTCTTGGTGAGGCCCACCACCCCTGCTTTGGCGGCGCTGTAGTTGGCCTGGCCGGCATTGCCCACCAAGCCCACCACCGAGGTGATGTTGATGATGCGCCCCTGGCGCTGCTTCACCATGATCTTGGCGGCTGCCTTCAGGCAGAGAAAGACCCCCGTCAGGTTGAGATCCAGCACCGCCTGCCAATCTTCTGGCTTCATGCGCAGCAGCAGGGTGTCGCGGGCCATGCCGGCATTGTTCACCAGCACATCCACCCGACCCCACCGCTCCATCACCTGGGCAAACAGGCTCTCCACCGCCTCTGGGCAAGACACATCGGCGGCCACAGGGATCCCTTCTCCCCCCAGGGCTGCGATCTCTTCCACCAGAGACTCGGCTTCGGCAGCGGAGCGGGCGTAGTTGATCGCCACTTTTGCTCCAATGGCCCCCAGGTGCAGGGCAATCGCCCGGCCAATGCCCCGGCTGGCTCCGGTGACCACAGCCACCCGGTCTTGGAGGGAAGGCAAAGGGAGAAGCTCAGACATAAGCGGCAGATTCCTTATGATTGGGACAGCCGCAACAGTATAGGATGCTTTAGAGCCCTCTGGTTGCCACTGGCTTCCCTGCGATCGCTTGCGCTGCGTCCCTCATAACCGCCGTTCGCGCTACTTGGATGGAGTCCTTCGGCATAGGCAGGAGGGATCCCACGGCTCTGTGCAGTCACCCTGCCCGCAAGATGTGTTGACGGACGGATTCCCAGACCAACGGGCGAGCAGAGCCGGACTATGATCAAAGGCTAGGCCGCAGCAGAGCATGCCTCTAACCCCCAAAACCCTGAACTTTGCTGAATTTACTGAGCTTTAGGCGGTTTGGCAAAAGTCATTGAGAGGGATATAGTAGACCAAGTTTCCCCCTGATCCTTGAGTCCACCGCAACGGTTGCCGGGAAGTGAAGGGGGAAAGCGCTCGGGGGGTATTCCTCAGGGCTTTGCGGGATACCGCCTTCCTGCTCAGAGATAGGCAGGATGCGATCGCTTCTTTCCTGAACCATGTTCAGGAGAGTTTAGCGTGAATGTATCAGGAACTGTCCATGCAAGTGGAGTTTCGCGAGTGCGATCCGGGAAATCTGTGGATCTGGTTTGAGTTTGCCGAGCCGCCGGTCGAAGCTGAGCTGAAGTACCTCAACGAGGTGCTGGAGTCATGGTACGTGCTGGGCAAACTGGGGGGATTTAACGCCGAGCGCCTGGTGGCCCAAGAGGCAGAGGCGGATCTGAGCTATCTGGAGTATCCCAACGAATCGGATCCCTTGCCTTCCCTGATGCACAACATGGGATCCCTGGAAGAGAAGGACAACTGGGCCCGCTGCTGGTTTGATCTGGGCACCGCCGATGCGATGGCGCTGGATGTGTTGATCAACGCCCTGCGCACCCTCAGCCTGGAATACATCGGCCTCAGCCGCGTGATTATCGGCGGGCAAAATGAGGATTGGCCAACGGCGGATCCGGAGGAGATGGATGACATGGATGACTACGATCTAAACGGCTATGTGCGGGATCACAGGGAGGAGGAAGGAGGGCTGGAATAGCGGGATCCCTGCCTACTCCAAGTAGCCCAGCTCTTGCATCTGCCGCACCAAGTCGGCATCGCTTTCCACATTCACCTTGCGAGGAGCCGTGCTAGGCCGCCGGGACTCTGCCCAGCTCACCCAGGCTCTCAGCCCATGCTGTAGGCGAGCCAGCCAAGCCTGGGGGGAAAGTGATCCCCAGCCGGCTTCCCCCGCCGACCCGTCGTGACAGCGTTGCGGATCAGCATCAGGGAGAGAGGACACGGGATCCCCGTCGCCGACCCAGAGCAGATCCCGCAGCTCCGCCGGATCCTGCTCCAAGTTGTAGAGGCTGGGACGATCCCCCGTTTGGATGAGCTTGGTCATCCCCTCATAGAGGGCACGGCGGATGTCGTAACAGGCACGCGCCCGCAGCAGGCTGTCGTTACGGCTTTCCATAGCCCGAATGAGGAGGTGGGGCGGGAAGGCTTCGCTGAGCACTGTTCCCTGCTCGGGATCTTCCCCTGCCAAGGTGCGGGCCAAGCTGAGGCGGGCGACCTCGCGGCGGAGCTTGAGGCTGACACAGGGGGCACCGTTGGGGGAAAGGTTGGGGCTAAAGCCGGCAGCTTCCAGGAGGGTATGGAAGAGGCGGCGGGTGGAAACGGGGGTGGCAATGCGCTTTCCTGCCGGGAAGTGGCCGGGATAGCGCAGGATGAGGGGCACGCGGATCAGCTCTTCGTAGACCACAAAGGCGTGGCCGACGAAGTCGTGTTCTCCCAGGCCTTCGCCGTGATCGGCGACGATGGCCACCAGCGTGTTCTGCTCCAGGCCGGTGTGGCGCAGGGTGTCGAAGACGGATCCCAGTAGGTGATCTTGGTAGGCCACCTCAGCATCGTAGATATCCCGCAGCACCTGCGCTTGCAGTGGAGAAAGGGGCTGCGGCAGGGGCGCCATCCAGCGGTAGGGCTGGGCGTTGTATTGGCGCAAAAAGTCGCGGGCCTCGCGGTTGCTTTTGAAATAGGGGGCGTATTTCTGCACAAAGGGCTCCGGCGGCCAGTAGGGCAGATGGGGCTCCATCAGGTTGACAAAGCAAAAGAAGGGCCGTGCTCCGGGATCCGACCGGCGGCGGGCCATCTGCTGCAGGTAGCGGTTGAGGTCGGCAATCGAGGCGGCGGTGTTGCCTTTGAAGTTGAGCAGGCGGGTCCAGAGGGAGGCAAACCAGGGGTGCAGCGCCAGCTGGAAGAGGGCGTCGGAGCGGGCAAAGGCGTTTTGCACCGGATAGGAGAGCCGCCGCCAAAATTGGGTGTAGGCGGCCAGCCAGCGGTTCAAGGGGGCGGGCAAGGGGGTGCCTTCGGGGGGGCGGGTGGGCAGAGCGCCACCGTAGTTGTAAAAGGTTTCAAAGCCGCGCCGCAAGCCGTTTTTCAGGATCCCCACCAGAGGGTTGTTGCAAAAGCCCACAGTGGTATAGCCGCTCAGCTGCAACAGCTCTGCCAGGGTGGGCAAGGCGGGGCTCAGCTCCAGATCTGCTTGGACGGTCTGGTGGGTGCTGGGGTATTCCCCCGTAAACAGGGAAGCGTGGGAGGGGATGGTCCATTGGGCGGGGGCAATGGCCCGCTCGAAGAGGGTGGATTCGGCGGCCAGCCGATCCAGGTTGGGGCTGGTGGGCAGTTGGCGGGCACGCTCCGCTTCTGACCAATAGCAGGAGAGACGATCCGCCCGCTGGGTATCCAGCACGATCAGCAGGATGTTGGGGCGTTCTACGGCAGCAGCGCCGGCCCTTGCGGGGGAATGTCCTGTTTGCGCCACTCGGACGGAGTCCTCAAAGCTCACCACAACTCACCCGATACTTTTCCTTAAAGGTATCCCTATCCTGCCATGCTCTCGGCCAGCTTTCTGCTTCCCCCCAGCCCCCCTTAGGGCAAAGTGAGCTGGGTTTGGCTGTTGCCTTGGATCCGAGCAGTGTTGGCCTGCCAATCCAGGATCCCTTGGTTGCCTCTGACAGTCAAAGCCTGGCCGGGCTGGCGGTAGCGCACGTTGCCCTGGGCCTGCAGCTGGGTGGAGCCGATGCGCCAGCGGATCTCCTGGGCCTGCAGCTCTTGACCGGTTTGCTCGGCTTTGGCTTGCCCGTTGCCCAATATGCGCAACTCGGTTAGAGGCAGGGGAGCCCGCAACTGCTCGCCCCTGAGGCGCAAAGCTTGTAAGGGAGCGTAAACCTCTACAGACCCTACTGCCTGCACTTCCCCGACGCCAAATTGCCACAGAAAACGGCTGGCAGCCAGCTCCAGATCCGGATCCCGGTACTCTGCCCGCACCGGCTGAGTGGGATCCCAGTTCTCCAGCTGCATCTGGGCTTGGCCAAAGTCGACGAGCAGCCGCTCCCCCTGCAGGGATCCCTGGCCCTCCAACAGCTCCACTTTCACCTGGCCCTCAGCTTGGAGGAGGCGCTGTTCCGGCAGCCATTCCACCCGCTGGGCCTCCAGACGCAGGTTGTCTCGCTCCGATTCCACCTCGACTTGACCCCTCAATTCCAGCCGTCGTTCGCCGGGGTACGCAGAGCCTTGCTCGGCGCGGGTGCGGATGGCGCGGTTGTCTTCGTCGAAAAATTCTCCCTCAACGGCCTGCAAATGGGCGGATCCCAACTGCACAGGAGCGGCACCATTTTCTGGGGGGGACTCATATTCGGCCAGGCGAGCCTGTAAGCGCCAAAGAATGCCGCCGTCGGGCCTGGCTTGGGTGAGGGTGATGTCTTCGTAGATCAACTGGGGGGTGGAGATGGGCTCGGAAGGCGCATCGGGATCCCACTCCGGCCCGCCACAGCCCGCGCTCAGCAGGGCCAAAACGGCCAGGAAACGGAGGACAGACAAAGACCTGGACTGCATGGATCTTCTTCCTTGTGGGCGCTCTCCCCTACCCTAGCTTTCTTAGGTTGTGTTGATCTTTCATTTGAGCCAAAAGAGAGCACTGACGAGATAGAGAAAACTCAAGAAGTTCCTGGCCAATTTGTCAAAACGAGAAAATAGATGCCGGTACTGCTTTAACTTATGAAAAAAGCATTCGATTAAATGCCTCTCTTTATACAGATGCTTGTCATAATGCCGCTGCGTCTTTCTATTCCTTTTAGGCGGAATAACCGCTTGAGCTTCCCCTATCTTCTCAATCAACTTATCCGCATCATATCCTTTATCCCCAATTACTTTGGTATCCTTTCTCTGCCAGCCCTCTATCAATTCTTCCCCTTGAGTAATATCGCTCTTTTCTCCGCCAGTTATTCTCAATTCCAGCGGATTTCCCAACCCATCTACACTCACATGAATCTTGGTGCTGTATCCCCCTCGGCTTCTCCCCAAAGCTTGCTCCCCTTTTTTCCGGCAGCACAGGAGTGCGCTCGAACCATGGTTGAATCAATAATGAGATGCTCTAAATCAGGGTCGTCAATAAAATACTTGAACATCCGTTCCCACACTCCAAAACGACTCCACCGGTGGAATCTTTGATAGATGGTGTACCATTTGCCATATCCTTCTGGGAGGTAGCGCCAAGGAGCACCGGAACGGGCTATCCAAAGAACTGCTTCAATAAACTGTTTGCAGTTTGCTTCTTTCCCAATGTTAACTCTCTCTTCTGTCTGTAAAAAAGCCAATATCTTCTGCCATTTGTTTTCATCTAAAAAAACCAACTTCATCCTCTTTCCTCTATAAATCATTCTCTCTATCCTAACATAAGATCAACACGACCTAGGACTCCGTCCCGCTGGCGCGATCAGCCGTATCCTTCCGCTGTGCCGGACGGGATCCCGCTCTCGGCAAACCCGTGGCATTATCAGGGCAAGGGGTTTTCGGGGGCAAGCGTGACCCAACTGTTGCAACTTTTCATTTACGGCCTCGTCTTGGGCAGCATCTACGCCCTGGGAGCAATTGGGGTGTCGCTGACCTTTGGCATTTTGCGCTTTGCCAACTTTGCCCACGGGGATCTGATGACCCTGGGGGCCTACTTCGGCCTGACATTTGTTGGGTTGGGTTGGCCAATTGGGGTCAGCCTGCTCCCGGCAGCCTTGGCCACGGTACTTTGTGCAGTTGGGATCGACCAGCTCATCTATCGCCGCCTGCGCCGGGAGGCACCAGTGATCTTGCTCATTTCTTCTTTTGGCACCGCCCTGATTCTGCGCAGCCTGGTGCAGATCATCTGGGGGCCCAACAATCAGGTGTACCGCAGCGGGATCCAGTTGCCGTGGCGGCTTGGGGAGCTGCGCATTAAGCCCGATTGGGCGGTAATCCTGGCGGGAACAGCCCTGTTGGTGGTGGCCCTGCATCTCTTCTTACAACGCACGCGGGTGGGCAAAGCGATGCGGGCCATGGCCGACAATTTTGAGCTGGCCAAGATTACCGGCATTGATACGGAGCGAATCGTTCTCTGGACTTGGGCCATTGGCGCAGCCTTGGCCTGTGCAGCAGGTGTGTTCCTGGGTATGGATACCCGGCTGCACCCCACCATGGGCTGGCGGCTATTGCTGCCCATTTTTGCAGCGGCCATTCTCGGCGGCATCGGTCGCCCTTACGGGGCTATTGCCGGAGGAGTGGTGATCGGCCTGGCGGAAGAATTCTCGACCTTGGTGATCAACCCGGCCTATAAAACCGGGGTGGCCTTCGCCATTTTGGTACTGCTGCTGATCTTCCGACCCACGGGATTACTGGGATCCCCGGGTGGGGGGGATGTCTGATGTTGAGCTACGGCATTTTCTTTTTGATTTTGGTGGGGATCTACGGCGTGCTGGTGCTGGGCCTCAATATCCAGTGGGGCTACGCCGGCATGTTCAACATCGGGGTGGGGGCTTTTTTTGCCGTGGGAGCCTATGCCAGCGCCATTGTCACCACACCCCCAAGCGCCGAGCATTTGGGCGGCTTCAATCTGCCCTTTTGGGTGGGTTTTGCCATAGCTGTGGCCGTCGCCGGGGCGATTGCCTTTTTGATCGGCTTGATTACCCTGAAGCTGCGTTCCGACTACTTGGCCATCGCCACCATCGGCATTGCTGAGATCATCAGCCAAATCCTGAGAAATGAGGGCTGGCTGACCAATGGCGTACGGGGAATTACCCGCATTCCGCGACCCTTTCGCGGCTGGATCCCAGGTCAGGATACCCTTCTCTACTTGGGCTTGGTGCTGGTCATTTTGGCGGTGGTCTATTGGGCTGCGGAGCGGGCCTATCGCTCCCCCTGGGGGCGGGTGCTGCGGGCCATTCGCGAGGATGAACCGGCAACCCTGGCTGCCGGCAAAGATGTGCTCCAGTTTCGCCTGCAAGCGTTTGTGCTGGGATCCATGCTCATGGGGTTGGCGGGGGCCCTCTACGCCCATTTTGTCAATTTCATCAGCCCAGAAGCCTTTCAACCGGAGTTTGCCACCTTCATCGTTTGGGTAATGCTGATCGCGGGGGGCAGTGGCAACAATCGCGGCGCCTTGCTGGGAGCGCTGGTAATTTGGGGGGTGTGGTCGGGCAGCGAGTGGCTCACCAACCGTTTGCCGCCCCAGTGGGCCACCCGGGCTGGCCCTTTGCGCATTTTGTTGATCGGGATCCTGCTCCAGGTGATTCTTCTGACGCGCTCTCAAGGATTGTTGCCTGAACGTCCGCCCAAGCCCGTCTTGGGCACTTCTCCTTCGCCTAAGCAGAACCCCGCAGGATAGGATTGGGTCGGCTCCAGCCGTTGTTGACGTGTTTGAGATAACCCAGCCCTCTGCCGCCATGACTCCGCGCCCCAAGGAAACCGACCCTTCCTGGCCACCTTGCAACCCCGACACGACGGGCTGCCCCCCTGATGCCGGACAACCAGGGATCCGGACTACACCCATCCAAGAGGGCTATGCTCTGCCGGAGCAGTATTTCAACCGGGAGCTGAGCTGGATTGAATTCAATGCCCGGGTTTTGCACGAGGCCCTGGATGAGCGCACACCTCTGCTGGAGCGGCTGAAGTTTCTGGCCATCTTTGAGAGCAACCTGGACGAATTTTTCATGGTGCGGGTGGCGGTGATCCGTCGTCAGTTGGAAACGGGCGTGTTGGTGCTAACCCCGGATGGCCTTACACCGCAGCAGCAGTTGCAGCAGATCTCGAGCCACCTGCGCCCCCTGATTCGAAAATTGCACACTTGCTTCCGGCAGGAACTGGTGCCCAAGCTGGCGGAACAGGGCATTCACATCCGCGATTTTTCCGAGCTGGCCGAGTCGGAACGGCAGGAGCTGCGGGACTACTTTGAGAGGCGTTTGTTTCCAGTGCTCACCCCCTTGGCGGTGGATCCAGGCCATCCCTTTCCCTACATCTCCAACCTCAGCCTCAGCTTGGCGGTGGTGGTGCGGGATCCAGAGACTGGCAAGGAGCATTTTGCTCGCGTGAAGGTGCCCAACACCTTGCCCCGCTTTGTGCCGCTGCGGGATGGGGTAAGCTTTGTGCCGCTGGATCAGGTGATTGCCCACCATCTGGAAGCGCTGTTTGTCGGCATGCAGGTGCTGGAGTACTACCCCTTCCGCATCACCCGGGATGCCGATCTGGAAATCCAAGAGGACGAGGCCGACGATCTGCTGGCTGCCATTCAAGAAGAGCTGCGCAAGCGCCGCTTCGGCTCAGTGGTGCGCATGGAGATTGCCAGCCAAACTCCGGCAGCCATCCGACAACGGCTCAGCGAAGAGATGCGCCTCAACAGTGACTCGGTGTACGAAGTGGATGGCCTCTTGAGTATGGGGGGGGTGATGGCGTTTCTCAGCCTGGATCGGCCCGATTTGAAGGATCCCCCTTGGGGGCCGGTCACCCCGCCCCGCCTGCGCACTGCCTCGGTCAGCGATGAGCCGGTGGATATCTTTGCCGTCATCCGGGAAGGGGATCTGTTGGTGCATCACCCCTACGATTCTTTTGCCGCCAGCGTGGAACGGTTTTTGGAGGAGGCCGCCAACGATCCGCAGGTGCTCACCATTAAGCAAACCCTCTACCGCACCTCCGGCGACTCGACGGTGGTGAAATCCCTCATTCAGGCCGCCGAAAACGGCAAGCAGGTGGCCGCTCTGGTGGAGCTCAAAGCCCGTTTCGACGAAGAAAACAACATCCTCTGGGCCAAAAAGCTGGAGAAAGCCGGGGTCCACGTGGCCTACGGCCTGCCGGGGCTGAAAATCCACTGCAAACTGGCTTTGGTGGTGCGGGAAGAGGAGGGATCCCTGCGCCGCTACGTCCACATCGGTACCGGCAACTACAACCCCAAAACCGCCCGTATCTATACCGACCTAGGGCTGTTCACTTGCGATGAGACCCTCTGCAACGACGTTACGGAGTTGTTTAACCTGCTGACGGGCTACTCGCGGCAACGGCAATTCCGCAAGCTCTTGGTGGCCCCCAGAACCCTGCGCCAGGGCATGGAAGCCCTGATCCGCAGAGAGATCCGCCATGCCCAAGCGGGGGGCCAGGGGCGTATCATCGTCAAGATCAACTCTCTCACCGACCCGGAAATGATCCGGCTGCTCTACGAGGCCAGCCAAGCCGGGGTGGAGATCGATCTCATCGTGCGGGGCATGTGCTGCCTCAAGCCCGGGATCCCAGGCCTAAGCGAACGCATCCGCGTGATCAGCATCATCGGGCGCTTCCTGGAGCACTCCCGCATCTTCTACTTCTACAATGGCGGCCAGGAAGAGTACTTCATCGGCAGTGCCGACTACATGACCCGCAACCTGGATCGGCGCGTTGAGGTGGTTACCCCTGTGGAGGATCCCGCGTTGCAGCGGGAGCTCAAGGCGATCTTGGACATCTGCCTGACGGACAACCGGCAAGCCTGGGAGTTGCGCCCTGATGGCACCTACGTGCAGCGGCAACCCAAGCCAGGAGAGCCTGTGCGCTCCACCCACCAACGCCTGATGGAGCGGGCCGCCAGCCGCATTTAGCAGGATGACTCTCACTGCTAACCTCTCTCTCAGAGGGAGAGAGGAGCAGCCTCGCCGCTATCGGGAATGGCCACCAAAGCTCAGGATCCGGTGGTCTTGGCGGCCTCGGCCTCTTCCTCGCCCAGCGCAATTACCCGTTCCGTGGCCTGCAACGAAGACTGCAAGCTCTCCAACTTTTCCCGGCTGGCGCGGTTCAGCCACGACTCGATTGCATTCACCAAGAGCTGATCCACAGAGAACCAGCCCCCCCCATTCACCGCAAAGGCCAGGAAGATCGCTGCGTAGATGGCGGATAGCTCCAAGTAGGGAACGCTGAAGCCGGCCACCTTAATGTGATGGAACATGGCCACCGCCATCGTGGCGAACAAGCCCAGTGCTGCCCCTCGGGTCAACAAACCCAACGCCACCATCGGAGCTGCGATCAGCTCGGTATAGGCAGCCACATAAGCGAAGAAGATCGGGAAGGGCAACCCGATCACTTCTACATAAGCCGTCGCAAATCCTTCGATATCTGCCAGTTTGTCAAGGCCGTTGTGAATCATGAATAGCCCTGCCACCACCCGCAAAACGGTCCACGCCACTTGAGACCAGCGCGGAGTTACGCTGTCGTGACGCAAAGCTGAGGCGAGTAGCACGGGAAACTGCTGAGAGGGTGCCATAGGATAAAACCTGCGATGCAAAGATGAGCAAAGATTCTAACTCATTGTAACGATTCTAAATTTCTGTAACAAGATGGGGTTCAGATCCCCAGTGGTCAAGGGATCCCATGCAAAAACAGGGATCCCATGCAAAAACAAGGCCTCCGGTCCGCTTCCGCGAAAGGCCTCCGGCCCGCTTTCGCGACCGGTCGGGTGGGTTTCCGGCGAGCTTTCACCGCAGGCGATTGCGCCACACTATCTCTGCTCTTGGCCTGGAACCTTTCCGGCCTTGCTGAGACCTGTCAACCTCTGTAAATGGAGCCCTCATAATGGGTTCATTTGCTGCCTGTGTCGATATGGTTGCCGAATCTGTCCTCGCCTCTGATGTCAGCTCCGCCAAAGCCCAAGCCGGGAGAGAGGAGGGATCCCCACCTGCCATTCGTTTGCGGAGGGTCAGCCGCAACTTTTCCGGGATCCAAGCGGTGGACGGGGTGGATTTGGAGGTGCAGCAGGGGGAGTTTTTTACGTTGTTGGGGCCGTCGGGTTCGGGCAAAACCACCTGTTTGCGGATGATCGCGGGCTTTGAGCGTCCGGATGAGGGGCAGATCGAATTGAACGGCCAGAATGTTTTGGGTCTGCCGCCCTACCGACGGCCTGTGAACACGGTGTTTCAGGACTATGCTCTCTTCCCCCACATGACGGTGGCGGAGAACGTTGGCTACAGCTTGATGATCCGCGGCATACCGCCGAAGGAGCGCCAAAAGCGAGTGCAAGAGGCGCTGGAGCTGGTACAACTGCCCGATCTGGGATCCCGTAAACCCAGCCAACTTTCAGGGGGGCAACGGCAACGGGTGGCCTTGGCGCGGGCTTTGGTTGGCCGACCGCAGGTGCTCTTGCTGGATGAACCTTTGGGGGCGCTGGATTTGAAGTTGCGCCAACAGATGCAGTTTGAACTCAAGGCCCTACAACACCGCCTTGGTCTCACCTTTTTGTACGTCACCCACGACCAAGAAGAGGCCCTGACCATGAGCGATCGTATTGCCGTGTTCAATCGCGGGCGCATCGAACAGGTGGGATCCCCGGCAGAGCTCTACGAGCGACCTGCCACCCGGTTTGTAGCCGGTTTTATCGGCCAAACCAACTTGATCGAGGGATCCCTGGCGGAACGATGCGTGGGAGAAGCGGCCCTGTTTG
The DNA here is from genome assembly GCF_000013225.1 of Synechococcus sp. JA-2-3B'a(2-13). Taxonomy (NCBI): domain Bacteria; kingdom Bacillati; phylum Cyanobacteriota; class Cyanophyceae; order Synechococcales; family Synechococcaceae; genus Synechococcus; species Synechococcus sp. JA-2-3B'a(2-13). The sequence continues at coordinate 2,175,715 of NC_007776.1, read as the reverse complement.
CTTTGCGCCCGGAGCACATTCGGATTGACTTATCTGAAGAAGGGATCCCCGATGGCCACTGCCGCTTGCGGGGACGGATTTGCGACACTGCTTATCTAGGGGCTTTCATTCGCTATCAGGTATGGGTGTCGGGCTGTGAGGTGAAACTTTTGGCTGTGCAACCCAACCCCGGCCTGAATTTGCAGCAGTTGCCGGAAGGGACGGAGGTGACTTTAAGTTGGGATCCCAGCCGGATGCACCGCATCCCCGAATAGGGCTCTCAATCCCGATCTCCTCTGGAGCTTGTCTATCCGGCGTCGGCGCTATCTTGCAGGCAGTTGACACTCCCGCCGACTGAAGTCGAGGGATTCTTACGTAGCCCAGAAACGGGCTCGCAACGGCGTTGTCAAAGGGAGAAAAACGGGCCATGATGCGCATTTCCATCCAGCCGGGGAGTGGGATCCCTGGCTCCGTGCAGCTCTTTAATTTGCTCTGCTTCGCCATCGCCTGTGGGCAGTTTCCTCCCGGCTGCCGCCTGCCCAGCACCCGTCAATTGGCCATGCAAACGGGCCTGCATCGCAACACCATCCACAAGGTTTACCGCCAATTGGAGGCCATGGGCCTGGTGGAAACCCGCGCTGGATCTGGCATTTACGTGAGCCGCTCCGCCCGCCAGGTGGTTAACTACTCTCGCGGCCTGGGGGAAAACCTGGATCGATCCCGACAGGTCCTGGAGCAGGTGCGCCAGGGCATCGACCAGCTGCTGCAGCAGGGGTTTTCTTTGGAGCAGGTGCGGGATCTGCTGCTAGCGGAGATCGATTGGCGATTGCGCTGCAGTGCCCAAGTGCTGGTGTGTGTGCCCAACCGGGATTTGGGTACAGGACAACTGATGGCCCAGCAAATCCAGCAGACTTTGGGCATCCGGGTCCAGTTGGTGCCCCTGGAGGAGCTGGCCACCGTTCTGGATCAGATCCATTCCGGCACTGTGGTGACGCTGCACTATTTTCTCAGCGCCGTCGAGGCCATTGCCCAACCCCGGGGGGCCCGTGTTCTGACGGTGGAGGTGTCTGACTACGCCCGCGAAATTGCCCTGATCCGCCAATTGCCTTCCTACGCCTGTCTGGGGCTGGTGAGCATCAGCACTGCCCTGCTGGAAGTTGCCGAGGTGATCGTCCACAGTTTGCGGGGAGACCTGCTGGTGCTGACGGCAGTGATCTCGGATACGGAACGGGTGGGATCCCTAATCCGCCGCGCCCATACGCTGATTTGCGATGAGGCCAGCTACCCCACCCTGCGGGTCTTGGTGCGCCAAGCCCGAGCCGATCTAATCCGCACACCCAACCTAGTCTGCGCCACCCCCCACATCGGAGAAGCAGCCATGGCCGAGCTGAGACGGGAATTGGGTGGGATCCCTGGAGCCGGAGGGGATAGAGAGGCGGGCGGCAGCGATTTGCAGAGTAAAGAAACGCATTAAGCCTTGTTGCAGGTGAGCCATTTTGCGGATGACAGGCTGCCCAAGATCGTGCTTAAGTGAAAATACGGTAAAAGCTCTCTCATTTTGATTCATCGCTGATCAGTCTTTACACGCATGGTGATCCTCGACTACGCCTCCGCCAATCACGACTATGTGGCGGTTACACGGGAAGGTTTCTGGGAGGCCATCCGCTTCCAAGACCATTTTTACGTCTTCAACCGGGGCTTTTCTCAGCTGCAAGAGGCCATCGCCAGTTGCCGCTACGACATGGATCACGGATCCCTGATCAGCCTGGTGGTGGTGCGCCCTCAGGGCTATGAAGTGTGGTCGCAGGTGGGATCCGACATTCCCGTCTTGCCGAAGCAACTGTTGAGCCCGACAGCCAGGGACTCCCTCCTACCGGCGCGTTCGGTTCCATCTTTGCCCGAACGTCCTTTCTGGTCTTTTTGGGGTTGGGGATCCAAGGCTTATGTGGTGGATGGCGAGCCGGCTGCACCCCAGTCTTTGTTCCACCATAGCCCTCGGCCCTACAACGCGCTACAGGCTTGAGCCGGAATCGGTTGCGCCAGTGTCGTGCAGCAACAGTTTCAGGGAACAGGACGGCTCCACATGCAAATTGAGATCCGGCTCTTCCACCAGCAGGGGCACGCGCTCGGCCACTTCCAGGCCAAATCCTTTCAAGCCGCTGATGTGGCGAGAGGTGTTGCTGATCAGGCGCATTTTGCGCACCCCTACATCCCGTAGGATCTGGGCGCCGATGCCGTAATCGCGCAAGTCCATCGCCACCGGTGGCGCGGTTTCAGAAAGTCCCAGATCTTGCCGGGCGTAGGACTTGATTTGCTCGATGAGACTCAGCTCCTGCTCTTGCCGGCGCAGGTACACCAGCACCCCCTTGCCCTGGTGGTCGATCATTTTCAGGGCCGCTGTCAATTGGCGGCGACAATCGCAGCGCAGGGATCCCAGCGCATCCCCTAGGGGACACTCCACATGGACGCGCACCAAGACGGGCTCAGAGGCAAATTGGTCCGGATCCCCTTTCACCAGAGCCAGGTGCTCGACTTGGTTGAGGCTATCGCGGTAGCCGTAAACCCGAAACTGGCCGAACTCCGTCGGCAGGATAGCAGCAGCCTCTCGGTGAACCAGTTGTTCGGTGCGCAGGCGGTACTCGATGAGGTGGGCGATGGTGATGATCTTCAAATCGTGCTGACGGGCATATTCGATCAACTGGGGCAGGCGGGCCATGGAGCCATCCGGGTTTTGGATCTCGCAAATCACCCCTGCCGGATACAGCCCGGCCAACATCGCCAGATCCACCGCTGCTTCCGTATGGCCAGCCCGTTTGAGTACTCCGCCCTCCCGTGCCCGCAGCGGAAAGACATGCCCAGGCCGGCGCAGATCTTCCGGTCGCGTGTGCGGGTGAATGGCCGCCTGAATGGTGCGAGAGCGATCGGCAGCGGAAATGCCGGTGGAGACTCCGGCTTCCGGCCCAGCATCAATGCTGACGGTGAAGGCAGTTTGGTTGCTGTCGGTGTTCTGCCCCACCATCAGGGGGATCTTCAGCTCATCGAGGCGGGATCCCTGCATGGCCAGGCAGATAAGGCCCCGCCCGTAGGTGGCCATGAAGTTGATGGCCTGCGGAGTGGCAAACTGGGCAGCACAGACCAGATCCCCTTCGTTTTCTCGGTTTTCGTCATCGACCACGATGACCATGCGACCACACTTGAGGTCTTCGAGGGCTTCGGGGATGGAGTGGAAGATCGTCTCTGTCTCGGCCTGCGGGATGGCACTCATGGAAAAGGGGACGCAAAAAGGGAAAACCTGGCACAGCCGGCTCTGGGCACCGGATCTGCCGGATCTATGCTAGAGCAAACCGGGCGACAGGTAGGGATCCCAAGGCAGAGTCAGTACTTGGGAATCGAGGGATCGTAAGCCTCTGCCCAGGCGAGGATCCCCCCGCGCAGGTTTTTTCCTTGGATCCCAGCAGCTTGTAGGATCTTCAGGGCTTTGGCCGAGCGTGCCCCACTCTTGCAGTGGACGATCAGCTCTGAGCCGTTAAGGAGGCGACGCACCTGCTCCACCCCGTCGCCGTTTTCAATTTGGGGCAGGGGGATCAGGTGAGCACCAGGGATCCGGCCTATCTCCCACTCATTTGGGTTGCGCACATCGACCAACACAAAGTCTTGGTGAGCATCCATCCGCGCTTTCAGCTCGGCCACAGTGATCTCGGGGATCTCTGTCTGGCCAGCTTGTTCTGTGGCTTGGGCTGGCGGGATCCCGCAGAACTGCTCATAGTCGATAAGCTGGGTGATGGGAGGAGTGGCAGGGTTTTTGCGCAGCTTCAGCTCCCGGAAGCTCATGTTCAGGGCATCGTAAAGCAGCAGCCGCCCACTTAGGGTTGTGCCCACGCCCAGCAGGATCTTCACGGTTTCGGTAGCTTGAATAACACCGATGATGCCGGGGAGGATCCCCAACACTCCCCCTTCGGCGCAGGAGGGCACCAGTCCTGGTGGGGGCGGCTCGGGGTAGAGATCCCGGTAGTTGGGCCCATCTTCGTAGTTGAAGACCGTCGCTTGTCCCTCGAAGCGGAAGATCGAGCCGTAGACATTGGGCTTGCCCGTCAACACACAGGCATCGTTCACCAGGTAACGGGTGGGGAAGTTATCGGTGCCATCCACAATCACGTCATAGTTGGCAAACAGCTCCAGTGCGTTGTGGGCCTTCAGGGCGGTGTTGTAAACATCCACTTGACAGTGGGGGTTGATCTCCAGGATGCGGTTCTTGGCCGATTCCACCTTCGGCTTGCCCACCCAGGAGGTGCCGTGGATCACCTGCCGCTGCAGGTTGGACACATCCACCACATCAAAATCGACAATGCCAATCCGCCCCACGCCGGCTGCCGCCAAGTACAGCAACAGGGGCGAGCCAAGGCCGCCTGTGCCGATGCACAGCACTTTGCCCGCTTTCAGCCGCTTCTGTCCTTCTAGGCCCACCTCGGGCAGGATCAAATGCCGAGAAAACCGCTCCATCTCCTCGCGGGAGAGGCTGACTTGGCTGGTATCCAGGTTCAACATGCTCACAACCCTCCAGCAATAGCGGGAACGATGCTGATGACGGCTTGTTCTCCCACGGGGGTGTTGTTGCCTTGGGGCAACGTGCGCACATCCTCGTCGTTGAGGTAGACATTGACAAAATTGCGCAGCTTCCCATCCTCGGTGTAGAGGTGGCGCTTCAGCTCGCCATAGCGGGCGATGAGGTTGCCCATCACTTCGCCAACATTGCTGCCCTCGATCTCGACAGCTTCCAGGTTGTCGGTGTAGGGGCGCAGGGGAGAGGGGATCAGAACTTTGGTTGCCATGGGAGTTCGGGGAGAGATCTTGGGTATCTACTGGAGACTTTTGAGGATCCAGAGGATCTGGGCTGACCTATCCGTTTGTCGATCTTGTTGGGGCTGTCTACTGACTTTGAGGATTCAGCTATGTTACAGACAAGGTTCAGCACTAGACTACCGCTTTTTCCGGTGGTACCCATCCCAGCTTTCAAGGATCCCAACTGAACTTAGCCGTGAACTTCAGCCTCAAACAGCGGCAAAGCCCAAACGACTCTAGCTTGCCAAAGCCGGGAGCGGGGGTATGCGAATGTCTTCCAGCATCTGCATCGGCTCCCGTTGGGGCTGCTCCTGCTCATCCAAAACCCAGCTCACCACCTCTTCTGCCTTGCCCTCGCGCACACTGACGATCACACAGGAAAAGCCCCAAGGAAAAGCATGCTGCCGATCAAACTCGGAGGGAATGGCCGCATGGTTGGGATGGGAGTGATAGGTGCCCAGGATCCCCAGCCCTTTGCGCACCGCATGGTCGTTGGCCCGCTTGAAATCCGCCGGATCGATCAAAAAGCGGCGGCGGCTGGATTCCCCGTCTGCCAGAGGGTTTTCCGCTTGATCCCAGGTGTTGGTCACCGACCAAAGCTCGTGGATGATCTTGTCGGATCCCCGGATTTCCCCAATTAAAATGCCGCAGCTCTCGTGGGGAAAGGCTTGTTCGCCGTGCTGGCGGATGCTGTGAAGGTGGTCTGCCGAGAGGTAGAGGGCCATGAATCTCGCCTTTGCCGATGGAGTTACCGTTCTTTTATTCTGGCACAAGTTGGCCGGGGATCCCTCAACTTAGCTACAGCGGATGCCATTGGGGCGCAACGGGCAGGCCGTTCCGCAGAGGCCGCCGCTGCTGAAAATGTTCGGCCACCAGTGTGGCGCGGTCAGACCCGTCCATCGAGTGAACCCAGAGGTGGCTCTGGCTTTGGAGGGGTGACGGGGGCATAGTGGGGGCAACCCTGGCACGGCCCTTGGGGATGGACGGCACAGCGCAACCAAGCCGAGTGGGCACTGAAAACACAAGAGGGATCCCCCAGGGGTGGGCCAAATTCGCCGGCCCGTTGACGGCGCAGCAGCACCACTTGCCGTCGCCAATCTTGCAAAAATCGGCTGTAGGCGCGTTCCCGCCAGCGACGCTTGGCCGCATGTTCTAGGACACGGACGGTAAGGTTATCCAACATGGAACGATCACCCAAGGAAGAGGCCAACAGGCTGGAAGTTGCGTTGGATGGCTGAGAACCTCAGGATGGCACACACTGGCGAGAAGAACCCAAGAATTGCAAACTCTCCTTGAGTTCAGCTTACTAGCGCAGGAGCCCCGCACTGTACCCGTAGGGTCAGTGTCGGGAGGAATGCGCTTTGATGAAGTACAATGAACTTATGAGCCAAGTCCTGACCATATCCTGCAAGCTCAAGGCGTCCCAGTCGCAAGCCGCCAAATTGGACGCGACGATGGATGTCTTTGTGCAGGCGTTGAACTGGGTCAACCAGAACACGCCGGAGAAGATCGTCAACGCGGTCAAACTGCAATCCCTTTGCTACTACGAGATTCGAGCCCGATTCGGCTTGTCCAGTAACTTGGCCCAGCAGGTCTGCAGACGGGTGGCCGGCGCCCGCAAAGTGGCGAGACAGCGCAACCGTCCAGTTAAAGAGTTCAAGCGTGGGTTCGTTACCTACGACGCACGTATCTTTTCATTCCGCGAGAAAGACTGGACGGTGTCGCTGACCACGGTGGAAGGGAGAGAACGCTTTGAGCTAGCCATTGGTAACTACCAGAGGGGAATGCTGGCTGGCTCTAACCCCAAATCGGCCACCCTAGTCCAGCGGAAGGATGGCTCCTACTACATCCAGATTTGCGTAGAGGAAAAGCCACCCAAGCAACAAGATACCGACAAGGTGATCGGGGTGGACTTGGGAAGGACGGATATTGCTCATACCTCAGAAGGGGACAACTGGAATGGACAGCAGTTGAGCAGAGTCCGAGAGCGCTACTCCCGGTTGAGGGCGGTACTCCAACGCAAAGCCAGTAAGGGCACACGCAGTTCGCGGCGCAGATGCAGAGAACTGTTGCAACGGCTGTCTGGCAAGGAGAGACGCTTTCAGGCGTGGGTCAATCATCGCATCTCCAAAGCTATTGTCTCTAGGGCAAAGACCACAAACAGCGCTATTGCTCTGGAAGACCTGACAGGGATCCGGGGAAGGGTCAATCAACAGCCACGCAGCAAAGCTGAGCGGCGTAGGACCAACAGTTGGGCGTTCTACCAACTACGCCAGTTTCTGGAATACAAGGCGAGGGTTGCAGGGGTTTCTCTGATTCTTGTGCCGCCTGCCTACACGTCGCAGACCTGCCACTGGTGTTTGCACATCCATCCCGACCCTGCGCAATCCTACCGCAGTGGCAAGTCGTTCAAGTGTGGGCACTGTGGATGGGAAGGGGATGCGGATTTGAATGGTGCGAATGTGATTGCGCTCTTGGGGGCTGTCGTAAACCAGCCTAGAGGTTCGTGGTTGGCTTGCCAACTGCAGGGCTACTGAAAGCCCCCCCTGTACTGCGAAGCAGTCAGGGTCGGGTAGTTTACTTTAAGTTTGTGGAGTTTCTTCCGATGGCTCTGGCTGCTGGTGGCGGGCCTGGGCCCGTTGCAGGGCTTCTCGCACCACAGCAAAGCCCGTTCCCCCGGCGCTGAGCCGCGTGGCCACCACCTGGCGGGGCTCAATGGCCGTCAAAATGTCCGCCTCAAAGGCCGGGTGGAAGGTTTTCCAGCGCTCCAAGGGCAGATCCCGCAGCAGGATCCCCTCTGCCAAACAAATGCGCACAATCTGCCCCACCAAATCATGGGCTGTGCGAAAGGGGATCCCTTTGCGCACCAAGTAGTCGGCCACATCGGTGGCGTTGGAGAAATCTTCCTGCACAGCAGCCGCCATGCGCTCAGGTTGAAATTGGATCCCTTCCCGCAGCAGAAGGGTCATCGCCTCTAGGCAGGCTTTCAGGGTATCGACCGTGTCGAATAGTCCCTCTTTGTCTTCTTGGAGATCTTTGTTGTAGGCCAGCGGCAGCCCCTTCAAGGTGACCAACAAAGCCTGGAGATGGCCAAACACCCGCCCCGCCTTGCCGCGCACCAACTCCGGCACATCGGGATTTTTCTTCTGGGGCATGAGGCTGGAGCCGGTGGCACAGGCATCGGTGAGGGTGACAAAGCCGAACTCCTGGGAAGCCCAGAGGATCACCTCTTCCGAGAGGCGGCTGAGATGCACCAAAATCAAGCTGGCGGCAGCGTGGAACTCCACCAGGTAGTCCCGGTCGCTGACGGCATCCAAGCTGTTGGCGCTGATCCGCTCAAATCCCAGCAGATGGGCGGTGAGCTGCCGATCGATGGGCAGAGAAGTGCCGGCCAAAGCCCCGGATCCGAGGGGGCAGACATTCACCTCTTCCCGCACCCGCCCCAGCCGTTGCCAGTCTCGCCAGAACATTTCTTCATAGGCCAAGAGGTGGTGGGCCAAGCTAATCGGCTGAGCCCGTTGCAGATGGGTGTAGCCGGGCAGGATTGTCTCCAGATGCCGCTCAGCCAAGTCCAACAAAACTCCGCGCAGCTCCCAGAGGGCTTGACGAAGGTGATCGATCTGATCTCGCAGATAGAGACGCAGATCGGTGGCCACTTGGTCATTGCGGGAGCGCCCGGTATGCAGTTTTTTTCCCACTTCCCCCACCAAAGCCACCAAACGACGCTCGACGGCGTAGTGGACATCCTCTGCCTCTGGATCGGGCCGGAAGGTGCCGGCAGCCGCTTCCTGTTGGATCTGCTCCAATCCCCACCGGATCTGGTCGGCCTCTTGCTGGGTCAGGATGCCACAAGCGGCCAACATCTGCACATGAGCCAGGGATCCGGCCACATCGTAGGGCAGCAGGCGGATGTCGAAGCCGATGCTGGCGTTGAAGCGGGCGATGGCAGGATGCAGGGATCCCTCGAAGCGTTGGCTCCAGGGGCGAGGGGTGGAAGTTACCGTCGGCTCAGACATCGGCTGGGAACCGGAAGAATGGGAAGAAAGACCCCGCTGCAGAAGAAAAAGCACAAAAACCAAATACCGACGGCCAAAACCCCGCCGGCTCAGGCCAACTGGATCCAGCTAGAGCAATGGTGACAAGGCCCTAGTGGGAGCTGGTGATGCTCTTGAGCATGTAGCCCGCCACGATCCCTATCAAAAGCGCCCAAATTTGGCCCGATTCCACAAAGCCATTCCAACCCTTGCGGATATCGCCCAGCACATCCTGTCGGAACACCTGCCCGACAATCATTTCCGTCTGGAAAGCCGTGGGGGCCGGCAAGTAAACCGAAGCGGTTTCAGACCCAGAAGGAGAGAAGTTCATGGTTGTACCTCAGGTGTAGATAACACAGTGCAGCCAACCTGGTAGCTCCACCAGCTAGAGCGTACCGCTCTGAAAGACCTACGAAACGCCAACAAACACTTCCACTCGCACCGGCGGCGCGGAGTGCTCAGCGTCTGCCGCGCTTCTGCTTTCTTCCTGCCTTAACGAACTATGGCTGGCAGCAGAGATCACCCCCACTGCCCCGCCAGAGGGATCTCCACAGGCGTGACTTCCCCGCAAGCTGCAGGTAGCCGCTCCTTGCTCTCTGAGAGAGCCACACAGACTAAAGCTGGAGCAGGCTTTAGCCCATGCAGAACGCATGCCAGAACTAACCAACTAGCCTAGTAGTCCGGCAAAACCACGTCAACCAACCCACCGTTGCTGCCCAGCCCAGTAGCGTTGAGTAGCTTGCTTGAGCTATTGTGAGCGTTGCGGCCTGCTGTCATTAACCCTGAGTTTGAACTTTTTTAGCTAGGTTGTGTTGATCTTTCATTTGAGCCAAAAGAGAGCACTGACGAGATAGAGAAAACTCAAGAAGTTCCTGGCCAATTTGTCAAAACGAGAAAATAGATGCCGGTACTGCTTTAACTTATGAAAAAAGCATTCGATTAAATGCCTCTCTTTATACAGATGCTTGTCATAATGCCGCTGCGTCTTTCTATTCCTTTTAGGCGGAATAACCGCTTGAGCTTCCCCTATCTTCTCAATCAACTTATCCGCATCATATCCTTTATCCCCAATTACTTTGGTATCCTTTCTCTGCCAGCCCTCTATCAATTCTTCCCCTTGAGTAATATCGCTCTTTTCCCCGCCAGTTATTCTCAATTCCAGCGGATTTCCCAACCCATCTACACTCACATGAATCTTGGTGCTGTATCCGCCTCGGCTTCTCCCCAAAGCTTGCTCCCCTTTTTTCCGGCAGCACAGGAGTGCGCTCGAACCATGGTTGAATCAATAATGAGATGCTCTAAATCAGGGTCGTCAATAAAATACTTGAACATCCGTTCCCACACTCCAAAACGACTCCACCGGTGGAATCTTTGATAGATGGTGTACCATTTGCCATATCCTTCTGGGAGGTAGCGCCAAGGAGCACCGGAACGGGCTATCCAAAGAACTGCTTCAATAAACTGTTTGCAGTTTGCTTCTTTCCCAATGTTAACTCTCTCTTCTGTCTGTAAAAAAGCCAATATCTTCTGCCATTTGTTTTCATCTAAAAAAACCAACTTCATCCTCTTTCCTCTATAAATTATTCCCTCTATCCTAACATAAGATCAACACGACCTAGGCTGGCTCGGAGTCGGGCAACACCTTCAACACCACCAGCGTTGTGTCGTCCACGGGCTCAGGCCGCAGGGAAATTTCATCCTGCAACAGGAGCTCTGGATCCTCGGGCAGCCATAGGGGAAGAGGATGGGATCCCCGACGGCCTCGGAAGGCATCCATCTGCTCAAACAAGCTCTCCAAAATGTCTTCGGGGGAGTCGTAGCGACGGGCAGCGTACTGGATGGCGTCCATCAGCCCAGAGGTTTCCAAGCGCTCGCCGCGGGTGTTGGCTGTCTCCGTGTAGCCATCGGTGTAGTACACCACCACATCCCCGGGTTGCAGTTGCACGCAGCTTTCCGAGTAGTGGCTGTTTTCTTCCAAGCCGATCAGCGCCCCCTCTGTGTCCAGGGGTTGAATTTCTCGGGTGCGGGCCTGCCACCACAGGGTGGGGTTGTGGGCCGCGTTGCTGAAGCAGAGGCGATGGGAGCGGGGATCGTACTCCGAATAAAACAGGCTGATGAAGCGATTGGAGTTTTCCAGGTCACTGTACATGGCCCGGTTCAGATGTTGCAGAACACGGGCCGGCGAATGGCGGTTGAGGGCCTCCGCCCGCACCATGGCGCGGGTCATGGTCATCAACAGGCCGGCGGGCACCCCTTTGCCCATCACATCCCCAATGACGATGGCCAAGCGAAAGCCTGCCGTTTCTTCAGATGAGTCGGATGTTTCCAGGCGTTCGCCGGGAATCTTGATGAAGTCATAGTAGTCGCCCCCCACTTTGCTGGCCACCCGGCAACGGGCTGCCAAGCGAATCCCCTTGACTTGAGGGCACTCCCGAGGTAGCAGTTGGGTCTGGATGTAAGAGCCAATCTCCATTTCTTTTTCCAGGGCCATCTTGCGGCGCAAGGCTGCCGTCAAGCGGTCATTTTCGATGGCCACCCCTGCCTGATCGGCGACCAAGCGCAACAGTTGTTGGCGACGTTCATCCCAGTGGTAGCCAGGCTGACGGCTGAAGACGTACAAGCGACCCTGGACAGAGTTGCGAATCAGCAGCGGCGTGCCGAAAAGGCGTACATCCGGCCCCAAGCTCTGGCGGAACCGTTCGTCCAAGAGGTGTTCCAGGGCAGGGATCTTAACAGACAGGGATCCCTCCGTTTTGAGGATGGGCTCTTGAGCCGAGAGGGTCTGGGTAATTTGCTCCATCTCAGCCCGAATCTGCTCGCGGTGATTGAGATCGGAACAATGCAGTTGATCCAACTGGATGGTGCCGTTGGGATTGAACAAAACCAGGGCTCCGCCTTCGGCATCGGTCAGTTGGCTGGCCACAAAAGCCGTCAGCTCCAGGATCTGGTTCAAGTTGTTAAAAGAGCGCAGAGCAAAAGCCAGCCACGCCAGCAGATACTGCATCCGATGGTGTTCTCTCTCCAGTTCTGCCACCCGATCCGGCATTGCAGGGGCAGGCACAATGGCCGGCTTGACCTCCGGCAGCTCTCTATCATCGGACGCAACGGCACCTGAAGAGGTGGGATCCTCATCCTGGCCGGTCTGAGCTGAGCGCAAGTCCCCCGAATTGTCCGTGGGCGACAGCGACGGAGCATTGGGGGGGAGGGGATTTTTGCCCGAATCCTGGGCCAGCAAGGACTCTGACCACAAAGAATCTGACAGCCCGGCAGGGGGCTGCCCTAAAACGGCCTTTTGGGGGCTGTGATCATCCATCGGGAAGACTGGCGTTAATCCCTTGGAAACGTAACGAAACAGCTTAGCAAAAATATCACAAGCTTCATCACACTCATCCCTCACACCCAGCGATGCTGACGGGATCCCTGGCACAGCTCTCGGTAGAGCTGTTCCACCTGGCTGAGGTTGTGGCTGAGGGTATAGCGCTCCAGCACCCGCTGGCGGGCCTTCATCCCCAGCAGTTGGGTAAACTCCCGTTGATCCCGCAGCAAAGGCAGCAGCGTTTGCAGCTCTGCTGTCACCCGTGTCGGATCCAGCGGGATCCCGGCTCCATCGGCCAAAACCTCTCCATCAGCACCCACATCGGTGGCCACTGCTGCCAGCCCACAGGCCATCGCCTCCAACAGGGACAAAGAGAGCCCCTCGATTAAAGAGGGCAAAATAAACACATCGGCTCCTCGCAAGATCTCGATGCGTTGCTGCTCGTCGGCAATATAGCCCAGCCAGTGGATCCCATGTTGAAGGGTGTAGAAGGGCTTGAGGGTGTTGAGCAGCGGCCCATCCCCCACGATCAGCAGACCACACTTCTCCCCCATTTGGGCGTGTTTCCAAGCCTTGAGCAGGGCCTCCAGGTTTTTCTCCGGCGAAACCCGCCCCTGATAGACGAAGATCCGCTCCAGTCCCAACCGCTGTTTGAGGGTGGAGGGCCCAGGCGCATACTTGTCCACATCGACCCCATTGGGAATGACCACCACCTGTTGGGGGCGCACCCCCAGCTTGACCAAGATCTCCCGCTGCGTTTCCGAGAAGACGATGGTGCGGTGATAGTTGGCCAAACACGGTGCGTAGAGCTGGTAGGCCAAGTATTGGGTGCGAGAGGCGATGTTGCGCCGCCGTCGGTCGAAGGCAGGGTGGAAAGTAGCCACCAGCGGCTGGTTGAGCTCAGCGCAGATCTCCGGCAACACAAAGTCGATGGGAGAAATGGTCAAGGAGGCATGCACCAGATCCGGCTGCAATTCCTTGAGAGCCTGGGTGAGCAACCGCTTGGCGTTGGGGGCCGGGATCGTGTAAATCTGCGATTTGTACAGACAGGGGAGGGAAACGTCTCGACGATCCAGCTCCGCCCTCCAGCCTTCACCACCGGGATCCAGAGCGGGCGGTTGGCCCTCGTTGGTGAAGTGAAAAAAGCTCACTTGATGCCCTCGATCCAAAAGGCCGTTGGTCACCTCGCGGCTATAGGTGACGTTGCCACAGAAAGGTGTTTTTTTGCCTATCCAGGCGATGTGCATGGGCGGATCCCCGCGGAGCTAAAACGCTGAGCTGCAAAGGGAGTCTCGATGCTCAAGCCTCTACAAGAGTAGCAGAGTTAGCTCCTGCCTTGGCCCGTCCCCTCGGAAGAGGATATCCAACCTCGCGCTGCGGCAGGATTTACGAGACCTCTCTGCCCAATAGGCTCCAGGTGTACAGCCCCGCCAGCCCCGCCAGAACAGACAGGGCCACAAACATCCAGGGAAGGCCAAGGCGGGCTTCCGCCAATCCCGTGAACACCAGCGGCAAACTGAGGGCAATGTTGGCGGCGTTGTTCTGGAGCCCAAAGATCTTGCCTCGCAGATGGTCAGGCGTTTCCTCTTGGATCAAGGTTTGCATCGGCACCGCCACCAAAGCCCCCCCACAGCCCAACAGGGCAATCCAGCCCAAGCTGGGCAGCAACCAGTGGGTCGTCCAGGATAGGGCTGCCAGAGCCCCACAGAGCAGCAGGGATCCCAGGCCAACCCAGGCGCGGCGGCTCACCCGTCGGCCCGTATGGCCCACCCAAAAGGCGCCGATCCCCATGCCCAGGCCAGCAGCGGCCAACAACACCCCGAACTGATCCGGCTTCAGCTCTGCCATCACTTCAGCCATGCGCACCGCCAAAACTGCCAGCGCCGCAAACAGCGAGTAAAGCACCACCACCTGCACCAAGGCAGCTCGGATCAGGGGCATCTGGCTGACATATTGCAGGCCCAAGCGGAGATCTTCCCAGAGGTGAGGGACTTCCCAACGCCGGGGCTCCAGCTTCTCGTGGGGTTGCAGCAGCAATAGCAGGGATCCCGCCAAGAGGTAGGCTCCTCCCACCAACAGCTCCGGCCCCACTTCCCAGCCCGGCAACCAATGGCGTATCCAACGATCCGCCAGGGTTAACAGCGGCTCCCCCACGGCAAACCCGACGATCAGCGAAGCCATCATCGTGGTGGTGTACAGGGAGTTGGCCGCCAGCAACTCTCCTTTCGGCAGGATCAGGGGCAAAGTCGCCTGCTCGGCAGGAGCAAAAAACTGGGTTAGAACCGAGACGGCAAAGCTCACCAGCAACAGCCCCGCAAACCCCAAGGGGATCCCCGGCCAAAGGTCGCGCCCGGCAGTGAGCCAGAGCAGCGGCGGCAACAGCAGCACTAGGATCCCACGCCCCAGGTTGGAGAGCACCAACACCCCTTTTTTCAGCCAGCGATCCACAAATACCCCTGCCAGGCTGCCCAATAGCATCGCCGGCAGCGTAAAAGCCAGCATGATGGCCGAGACCCAACCGCTGATGGAAGCCCCTTCAGGTTGAAATTCGCGGGCAACCAAGCCGATCAGCAGCACCAATAACACCTTGTCCGCCAACTGCGAACACACCTGCCCCATCCACAGCAGCAGGAAATTGCGTCGGCGCAGCACGGCAAGAAAGTTTCTCAGGCCCGGCTCAGACAGACCTTGATCTTCCTTCTCTGCTTTTTGCCCCTTTTCGGGATCCTCAGGAGGTGGCTCCGGCAGGGGATCCCCAGGAGAACACTCCGGCGAGCTGAGGGCGGGGCTTGCTGTCGGCTCAGGCAAGAGAGCTTCTGACTTCAGCCCCCAAGTTGGCGTTGACGCAGGTGGGGGATTCTGGAGAGGGGAATTGGGGTGGCAGATCCCTGCCCCTCCCTCCGGCCAGCCCCATCGTTGCTCCAAAGTCATCATGCTCCCCAGGTGACCTGCCCATTTCCCCGACGTCGGCCCCACAACAGAATGGGATCCCGTCAGCAAACAAAAGTGGAAATGGGGTGCCCCGATCTTATCTTGGCCCGCCTTCCAATCCACCAACCCAAATCTTGGGAATCGGCAGGCCTAGCTTCCTGCGGCAGACAAGGAGCGCAAGGGATCCGGGATCGACTCGCTGGGAGCCACAAAGCTGCCCTTTTCCACAAAAGTCAGGCGCAGGCTCAGCCAACGAATAAAATCCGCGTTGGTGGATACCACTGCCCCCAGGGGCTCCTTCAACTTGTCCCGCAGGGGCTTTAACTCTGGAGCCTCCATGAAGGCCGGCTGCGGCACCCAGAAGAAATCGACAGGGTGATGGTGCTCCTCGCAGTATCGACGACGCTCCTCCAGCACCTCTTCCAGAGGCTCAGAACGTAAGAAAGACAGGCTGGCAACGACAAAATGATAGGTAGTCGGTTCGGCAGCAGACATAAGATTGCTGTGGAACTGTGTTGAGAATAAAGGCTAGAGCCGGGCGTCCACCGCTCCTTGCAGATCCTCTCCCTCAGAGAGAGGCAGATTTGAGCAGATGCGGAGCCGGATCGCGGGAGCTACACAGCGGCTGACAGTCTTCCAACTGCCGGAGAACGGGTAGCCGCGCCATGACTTCCTCAGGGGGCATGGAGTGTTCTGAAGCCTGCTTGAGGGTAGGTAGAGCCTGAGCTGCCCATTCCCGAGCCCAGGGAGCGGACTCAGGAGTTTCCTTCTCCTCCAACAGCTCTTGGCAAAGGGCAGTTGAGCGCTCCAAGTCACCACTGCCCTGATATGCCATGATCAGAGCTACACGAGCCAAAACGCATTCTTCCGGATCTGCCCTCGAGCCATTGCGCTCGCTCAGGCGGCGGGACAAACTCTCTTGTCTTTCTTGGATGGAACAGCAGTAGCAGAAGGACTCGAGAAGGTTGATCGCCTCCAGGTAGCGCTCCTGCTTGAGAGCAGTGATACCGGCGCGGAGGGATCCATGGGGGTGGGACATGAGCCTAAGTACAAGAAAAGAGTTCGGACGGACTTGCACCTGAAGGTTATCCAGTCAGTGGCCCGTCTTCTCATCCAAGGTTTCGTGTCTAAAACTACTATACACCCTCTGGACAAGTGACCGCCGATTTACTCTTCCTCTTAACTTGTGGAAAGGGCGCTCAACCCTTACGGGCTAGGGTGTAGGCGCTGACATAGTGAGTCTCCCGGCGCAGCACCGCACAGCCTGCCTGTTGCAGGCGCACCCCCAGATCGTCGTGGATGTAGTCGCGGTAGTAGGGTTCGTGGAAGGTTTGCATAAAGGCTTCCATCGTCTCCTTCAGCTCTGGCGAATCCAGCAGTTGCACCGAGTCGCAGATGACCACCACGCCCCCTGGCTTCACCACCCGACTCATCTCGTTGATGACATTTTGTCTGGCCGGGCCAGGCAGCTCATGAAAGAGAAAAACGCTGATGACGGCGTCAAAGGTGGCATCGGCATAGGGCATGGCCTCGGCGTTGGCGCGGATAAGCTGGGGCAGCTCCCCCGGCAGCTCCTGCAACAGTCGGTTGGCCTTGCGCAGATAGGCAGGAGAAAGATCCAGGCCATACAAAGCTGCTTTGGGCAGGGATCCCCGCAGTAGGCGCAGCATCCGCCCCGTGCCACAAGCTACATCGAGGATGTGGGGGCTGACCAAGGTGGGATCCAAGGCATCTTTGAGCAGGCGAATCACCCGACGGCGCATCGCGTCCGCTGTGCCCCCAAACAGCAGCTCCACCTGCAGGTCATAAAGCTCAGCCGAGCTGTCGCTCAGGTAGCCGTTGGTTTGGTAATGAAAATTTTGCAGGTAGTATTTCGGATAGCCCTCGGTGGAGATGTCTTGAGAAAACTCTTGGTAACGCTTGCTGTGAACCCGCCGAGTAATTTGCGGCAAATCCAACCACACCTGTGGGTAATAGCGGGCAAAGTCCAGCCAGGGGTTGTCGAACAGGAGCGCGTGCGGGTAGTACCCTGCCTCAGCATCTTGCCAGTCCGCTTGCAGGAGTTGTTCGTAACGGGCCCGCAACACCTGTAGCGTGTCAGCGCTCACCCGCACCTTGGCCCGCGGCGGCGGGGTCCTCCCGGAGGAGAAGCTTTGCAGATCCCTGAGCACGGAGAGCATCAGATCTGAAGCTTGGGTGGAGAGCGCTTTGTGGGCAAAGCCGAAGATGTTTTTGCCCCACTGAAAAGCGCGGTAGGCAGCTTCTCCGACTGGAGATGGGATCGGCAGCGACAGCTCAGGACTTAGTTGTAGGCTCATAACCCTGCAAGGTGCGAATGAAGAATGAAGGCTTAACGTTTGTTTACACTTAATTATAGCAAGGCGGCCACGCCGGGCCGGCAGCCGCTGGGCGCGGGGAAAACCTGGCGGAATTGGATCCCTGAGCACACCCCATCTGGCCAAGCAGGGGAGTACTCTAGTGGTGTCCTCAAAAGGATGTCCCCGATTGCCCTATGAGCTGGAGGAAGGGGCTGATCAGGTCGATTTGATAATGGGAAGAGGGAGCGCCTCAGCATGACAACCAAGACGGTGTTGGTCATTGACGATAGCATCATGATTCGCAAGATGGTGGCCAGCATCTTGGCCGATCAGTTCCAAGTGGTGGAGGCCAAAGACGGGTTGACAGGGCTGGAAGCGGCCAAAAAACATCACCCCGACCTGATCCTGCTGGATTTTGTCATGCCCAAGATGGATGGCTATGACACCTTGCAGGCCATCCGCCGCGAAGACAGTCTGAAAAATACTCCTATCATCATGATGTCGGGGCTGAAGGAACAGGTGACTGCCCGCATTCCTGAGCCCTTTGTCGATTTTGATTTCATCGAGAAACCGTTTGAGGCAGATGCCCTTTTGGCTCTTATCCAAAAGGTCCTCCAGGTTGCCCCTGCCGCTGCACCGGAGCCGGGATCCGAAACCAACACCCAACTGATTCTGAACCGGCTCACCGCCATCGAGACGCTGCTGATTCAAGGTACGGAAAACTTGATCCAGCGGGAGGTGGTGGCGCGGCTTTCTGGGATCAACCAACGCCTGGCGCGTCAGGAATCCCGCAGCAGCAATCTGGAGGCCCAGATCAGCAAGCTCGCCGGCGAAGTGGAGCGACATGCCCAGGGTTTGGCCTTGATCGTCAAGGAGCTGCGACAGATCCGTAAACTTCTAGGAGGATCCTGATGTCTGAGAGGGTTTTTGAGCGAGCTTATCGGCACCTGGATGCGGTGACGGCTCTATTTGTGGCCGTGCTGCTGATTTCCAACATCGCCTCGACCAAGATCGTTCTTCTGGGGCCCTTTACCTTTGACGGGGGCACCATTCTCTTCCCCCTCAGCTATATCTTTGGCGACATCCTCACGGAGGTCTATGGCTATGCCCGCTCGCGACGGGTGATCTGGCTGGGATTTCTCTCGGCGGCCCTCATGTCGGTGACATTCATGATCGTGGGATCCCTGCCGGCCGCCCCCGACTGGCCCTATCAAGAAGCCTACGACCAGATTCTGGGCCTGACGCCCCGCCTTGTGCTGGCCAGCTTAATCGCCTATTGGGGAGGCAGCTTTGCCAACGCCTACGTACTGGCCCGCATGAAGGTGTGGACGCGGGGACGGTGGCTGTGGACACGCACCATCGGCTCTACCTTGGTGGGCCAAGCGGTGGACACGGGTCTGTTTGTCACTTTGGCTTTTTGGGGGGTGTTCCCTGGCCTGGACAGCTTAATACTCTCCAACTATGTATTCAAGTGTGCCGTTGAGGTGGCGTTTACGCCCCTGACCTATGCCATTACCGGCTGGCTAAAGCAGCAAGAACAAGAAGACTACTTCGATGTGGCAACCGACTTTAACCCCTTCCGCCTCCAGCCTGTATCCAGGTGAGTCCATCAACTGCCCCAACGGATTTGGCTTTGAGAGGGATCCCATTTTGGTATAGTCAAAGCGTTATCCTTTCTATCCTGCTGCCGTCCGGTGTTGCCGGGAGCTTTTATCCAAGACAAGACTTTTGTGAGGGATCCGCAAGATGATGCTCGTTTTCCAAATTGCTTTGTTGGTGTTGGTGCTTTACAGCTTGCTCTTGGTGGTGGCGGTGCCAGTGCTCTACAGCTCAGCCAGCGACTGGAGCCGGGCCAAGAATGTGATTTTGGTGGGATCCCTGCTCTGGGTGCTGATGGTGATCGGGGTGGGGGTGCTGAGTTTCCTCAAGTGAAGCCGTAGAAGGGCGAGGGCCAATCCACCGAAGGTCACCTTGTGGTCGCAATCAGCGTTGCGTGGGAGCTGCACCGTGGGTGTGGCGGCCCAAAGTTTTTGTCTGGGATCCTGGACGAACTACGCACTTCCGCACCTCGATAAGCCTTAAGCTCTCTCGGTAGAGGGGATCCCATCCTCTACAATGGACGGCGAGGCGTCGGCCTTGCTTGCCATCGGTCAGGCTGTCTACAGGCCGCGCTAGTGAGCTTTGAAGGTGCTGAGGTGTTTCAACCAGCGGAGGTTTGGGTGTTGAGAGCAGTGATGAGAGCAGGGAAATGTTCGCAGGAACTTGGCCTTGCTCGGCGAGGAATGAGGCTGGCCTTGGCGGTTCTGGTGATGGGGAGCCTGGGATCCCTGGTGATGCCCCATTCTGCAGAGGCGCAGTCGGGTTTGGTGATCACCGGCAGTGAAGGGGTACCTGTCCTCAGCTATCGGCTCGATTTTGGCGGGGTTCGCAGTCGTTTGGATCGCTATCGCCTGACCATTCCCCCCCAGAATGTGGCGGTGGCAGAAGTGCAGATCAACGGGGACAGGAATTTCGATGGCCGCATCGATCCGGAAAGTGTCCGCCTGGAGGTAGAAGGCCGCCCTGTAGAGCTGGATCAAGTGTACTGGAACGAGGAGTTTCGCTCTCTAGAGGTGGTGGCCCGTCAACCCATTGCTGCCGGTCAGGAGATCCGTCTGGTGCTCTCCAATGTGCGCAACCCCTCGTCTGCCGGCATCTATCGGGTGGAGGCGCGGGTACGGGGTACGGAACCCAACCCCCTCTTCCGGAATGTGGGCAACTGGCTGATTACCATTGAAGACCCAGAGCGGATTGGCTTCTGATCTATTGACCCGATGATCTGACCTACTGTCGATCTTTGCGGCGATCCTATAGGCACAGCCCTTTTGCGGGTCTGGGACAGCGACACCCAAGTTCCCGGCCAGTTGGGGTGGGATCCCTCTCCAAGTGTTTGTTCGCCGTGGTATGGGCTGCTGGAAAAAGCCGGAGTTCTGAGTTTTTCTAAGAATGGGGATTGTGCAAATCCGGCAAGTTTGGGTGGGGGAGTGTTTACCTTGTTGCTTGCTGACACCTGGTATCCCAATTGGTGGCAGGCTCTAATTTTGGGCATGGTGCAAGGGATCACCGAATTTCTGCCCATTAGCAGCACGGCCCATCTGCGGGTGTTTCCGGCTTTGGTGGGGTGGCCGGATGCGGGAGCTTCGTTTACGGCGGTGATCCAGTTGGGCAGTTTGGGGGCGGTGCTGATCTACTTTGCCTCTGACCTGCGCCAGTTGATCCTCGGCTCTTGGAAGGCTTGGCGAGAACGAGATTTTCAGCAGGAGCCTTGGCGGCTGTCGGTCGGGATCCTGGTGGGAACAGTGCCAATTGTGGTTGCCGGCTGGGCCATCAAGGCCATTTGGGGATCCCCGCCCCGCCAGTTGTGGGTGATCGCCACCGCAGCCATTGGCTTGGCTGTGTTGTTGGGCTGGGCAGAGCAAACGGGCAAACGCCAGCGAGACCTTCACAGCTTAGGCATTTGGGATGGGATCTGGGTAGGGCTGGCCCAAGCTTTGTCCCTGATCCCTGGGGTGTCGCGCTCCGGCTCGACGCTGACGGCAGGGCTGTTTCTCCATTTGCAGCGCTCGGCTGCCGCTCGCTACTCCTTCTTGCTGGGGATCCCGGCATTATTTTTGGCGGGGGTTGTGGAGTTTATCTCCGAGTTCGAGGCAGAGGCCCTGCTGCCGCAGGGGTTGGGGACGCTTTCGGCCTTCGTCTTTTCCTACTTGTCTATCGATTGGCTAATTCAGTTTTTGCAGCGCAGCAGCACCTGGCTGTTCATTGTTTATCGGATTGGCTTTGGCTTGTTTATTATCTTGGGTTTAGCGCTGGGGTTCCTAAGACCCTAATCAAGCTCAGTCAACTACAATCCACGGGGATCCCTGAGGTGGTCACTCCTTTCTGGCTGCTTTTCCCACTGAGAAGATTGGCAAAATGGGATCCCTGCCTGAGGAGGTGGAAAGTCAGATTCGCGCGTTGCCAGTGGAACGCTTAGAAGAGCTGGGTCTAGCCTTGCTGGAGTTCCAGTCGTTGATTGACCTCACCACCTGGCTTGATGGATTCAGCCATTAAAGGTTCTCCCCTTCAAAAAAGGGCTCCGTATCATACGCTGACGAATCTAAAGATTGAGCCCGTGTGTTGCAGCGCACTTGCACTTTGTTGAAGCAGATGTTAGTTTCTGCTTGAGCATCAGGCTGCAAATCCAGTCTTGCTCTTGTCGGGTGATGAACGGTAGATCCTCCTGAGAGAGTTCCTTCTAGGGATCCCTGCCCTAATTTTGTGTTGCTTGTAGCTCCAATAGAAGGATTGCCGGATCCCTGTGGGGGTCACTTGTGCCACTTGAACTGCTAGAACCAAGGCGATTATGAACGGCCTCAGGATACTGCTTATGTTGATGCTCTCTTCTGTGTTGGTGTTGCTGTGTGGGTGCAGTGGCGGGGGAGGTTCTACCCCCAGTGCAGAAGAAGAGCCCAATCCTGATCCCACTACTGGATTTGTGCCAGAAAATCCGGGTGAGGATCCCTCTCCAGATATGATCCCGGTCGATGAACTGGATAGATTGTTTCCGAATTTGCCACCGGATCCAGGGGAGGCGGGCAAGCAAACTTTGGAGGGGATTGATGCCGATGGAGATGGCGTGCGTGATGATGTGCAGCGCTGGATTTACCGCCGGTATCCCAATGATGAGCTGAAGCGGAAGGCCATGCTGCGATACGCCAAAGCTTTACAGGCAAGCATCGTGAATGTTGACAGGGATAGTCGAGACCAGGTGCGTGCAAGAGTGCTTGATGGTTTCCGAGCAGAGCGATGTGCAAGATTGGCATTCGGCGGAGTTGATCAATTTGATCTCATTGATGAGGTTGCTGAGGCAGTAAGGGAAGTGCAATTTCAAATGCTTAACACTCAAGAAAGAGTCATTGCAGATTTAACAGTTGATGCCAAGTTCTCTGGACAAGTCGTTGGCGCAGAAGAATGGACATGTACTGACCCAATTCGCTAGATTAGTGAGGATAAATGGATGTTCGGTCGAAATACTGTTCGTCTTGTTGTTTTATTGTGCTGTTGCCTGTCTGTACTGATTCTCAAGTCTTGCTCATTACCAAACAGACCAAATATTCACTCAGTTATTTCTCCCAATTTCAGCTTCAATACCGCTGCACTTGTCCTCAAGTCTAAAATTTACTATATTAACGGACTGGCAACTGAAATACGTGACGCTGAGGATAATCGTGATAGAATCATTGCTGCCATTGGAGGAAATGAAGAGAATGTATTGATCCGACTCAAAGACAATATTGGGTTCGAGCAAGACATCGCAAACTATCGGCTTGCTTACAGCATGGCTTTGGGAGGAATAACTGCGTCTGGAAATGTAACTCAAGCAGCAGACAACCCAACCTTTCAAATCGTTGCATCCATTGCACTCAAGATTCGGGAAGCACTGCCAGAACTGTCAGACCCTCAAGCGTGGCAATATGCTCGTGTTCTTCTAAAAGCCCCAAATGCAAATGATATTCTAAGGCCACTATTGCAAAGGTTTAATGTCCAAGAAACTCTAATTAATCTTCTTGGTCAAACAATGCAGAAAAAAATGAATGGCCAGGCTATTCAGAGTGGTTCCGCAGAATCGGTGCATTTGAAGATGGGGTGATGCTGCTGAAAGGCACTCGGAGCTTTGATGCAGGGGTTGGAACCCGGAATGTGGGGGTTTTGAACAAAGTGAATGCCCAGGGCCAAGTCTCGACGTTTGTGGATGATCTCCCATTTGGGGCCTTCGGAAGAGGAACTGCAGAATACCTATCCAACCTCGTTCAGGTGGGCAATAGCGTCGTTTTCACCCGGTATAGCTTCCCGGTGATTATGGCTCGGCAAAGTCGGGATTGGCTGCGTTCCTGTTGTGGTCAGGAGTTGCTGCAGGTGGATGCCACAGGGCAAACCACTCAGGTGATGGATTTGAGTGCTTTTTTCCCGCCTGGGTTTTCGCTTATCTCGGATAACTCCGCAACCAAGCTCGTCGGGCAGGAGTATTATTTTCTGGCCAATAACCAAGGGAATCCGAGTATTCTCAAGGCCAATCCCAGTCAGGGGCTAGCGGTAGTGGTGGATGGGCGGGTGATACGAGAACAAAATGGTGGAGATTCTGTACCCATCCGGGATATTGACCTACAAGGAGCCAACTTAGTGGCTTTGTTGGGGCAGAGTCGTCTTTTGGAAGATGCAGAAGGGTCTTGGCGCAGTGGGTTGGCACGGGTGTCCCCTCAGGGATCCCTGAGTCCGATTTTCCGGATCCCGCAGGATTTTAGCTTGCAGCCGGAGAAGATAGTGGTGGAGGATGCGGGCTTTGGTTTGGTGGCCTGTCCAAGGCTTTCGAGTAACCAGCCAGAATTCTATTCCTGTGCCCTTTACCGGGTGACCCCTAGTGGAGGGTAGGAGCAAGCAGGAAGGCTTGGGCTATGACTTAGAGTATTTATTCACCCGCCTGCGACACGGTATGAACAACTTCCTCCTGTTGAAGAGCTTGCAGCGCCTGGGGCAAATGCTCCGCCAGCCGTGCCGGATCCACTCCCGTTAGGCCGCGTTCTTGCGCCAGATGGACAGCCGCCTGAGCATGCCACCACACCCCCGCACAGGCGCAACTGAGCAGGGCGGGAGCGTCCAAAGGTTGACCGGCTTGAGCTCTTCTTCGCGCCACTAGGCCCCCGATCAAACCGGTCAAGACATCGCCGCTGCCACCGCGGGCCAAAGCCGGTGTGCTTTCCGGGTTCACCCAGCATTCCCCAGTGGGAGAGGCGATCACCGTCCGCGCCCCTTTCAAAACCACCACTGCTCCACTCTGGGCTGCCGCCCTTTGGGCTGCCTCGATGCGATCCCCAAGCGGGATCCCCGGAAAAAGCCGCCGAAATTCCCCCAGGTGGGGGGTGAGGATGGCCTGGATCCCTTTTTCCTGAAGGCGCTCTACCCCCATCTCCGCCAGAGCATTCAGCCCATCCGCATCGATCACCCAGGGGATCCCGGCCCAATCCCGCAGCAGGATCTCCAGCAGGGGCAAACGGGTTTCTCCCAAGCCCGGCCCCACGGCCACCGCCTGAAAGGGTTTCTCGGCAACCGGCGGCAGAGAAGGGATCCCTTCCCAGGCATGAACCAAAACCTCTGGCAAGGCGCTGTGGATCAGTCCTTTCAACTCCGCCGGCGCCGCCATCGTCACCATGCCCACCCCGCTGGCGCGGGATCCCAGCCCCGCCAACACCGCTGCTCCAGCATAGGCTGCCGAGCCTGCCACCAACAACAGGGATCCCTGGCGGTATTTGTGGGTATCCAAAGGGGGATCCGCAGGAAAGTGCTGCCAAGGCCGCAGCAACAACCGGGGAACCTCATCCTCTGGGCAGGCCCAAGGGGGGATCCCAAAATCAACGCGATGTAACCGTCCTACCCAAGGCAGAGCTGCTTCCTGCCACAGCCCCCGTTTCCAAAGGCCAAGGGTATAGGTATGGCTGGCGCGAATGCAGCAGCCCCAGACTTCCCCGGTTTGGTCGTTGAGGCCAGACGGCAAATCCAGGCTGAGGATGGGGATCCCACTGCCATTGGCCCACCCCACCGCCCCCGCCCAAGGCTCCCCCAAAGGCCGGTTCAGACCGATCCCAAACAGGGCATCAATTAACAAATCGCAATCGGCCAGCTCTTCAAGACTCTCCACAAACTCTGCCCCCAGCGCCTTGAGATAGCGGGCGTGGTCTGCCGTCAGGGGTTTGAGATCCGGCTTGCCCAGCCACACCTTCACCGACTTTTGGGCCAGCCATAGCTCCCGCCCAACCACCAACCCATCGCCACCGTTGTGCCCTGTCCCACAGAGGATCCCAATGCGATGGGCTTGCGGAAAATCCTTCTGCAACTGAGCAACAACGGCCAGCCCCACCTTCTCCATCAGAGCGGCAACGGGCATGCCGGCAGAGAAGATCTGCTCCTCAATGCGCTGCATCTGTGCGGAACTGACCAGGCTGATGGCCGGATCGAACTGGCAACGAGAACCCATATCGCTACGCAACGCTGTTGCAACCGGCGGCATTGCTGAGGGGAGATGGCTCATGGCTAAGTTGCGCTAATCGAGCTTAGCTCTATCACATTCCCATCCGGATCCCGGACGAACACTGCCGCTCGCCCGGAAGCGCTCGGTTGCACCTCATACCCTTCCTGCCGCAGGCGAGCCTTCACCGCTTCCAAGTCATCTACCCCCAGCGCCACATGGGGATTACGCCCCCACTTTGAGGATCCCGTTCCGCTTCGCTGCCGTGGATCCATCGGCTCCTCGGCCACGATTAAATGAATTTGGGAGGAACCCACTTGATACCAAGCGCCGGGAAAGTCAAACGGCAACCGTTCCACCTTGGGGATCCCAAGCACTGTCCCGTAAAAATGTTCGGCTCTGGCCAGATCGCTTACCCAAAGGGCGGTGTGCAGGTGCTGGTAGGTTGGCTTTCGTGGAGTAGTCATCGTCTTGGCGGCGGATCTTGACCCGAGGGCTTTGCAGGATCTGGTGCAAACAGGTTTATTTTCTCGCAACAGCCAGCCAAACCTGTGAGCTAAGGTGGAGCTAACGCACCGGCGACGACCCTACTCTTGTTCTCGCACAGGGGTTGACCTATGGGATCCCGCACCAAGTTTTTTGGCACGGTCTTGGCCATGCTGGCCGTGAACAGCATCTACATGCAGTTGCAGCAGCTTTCTCTGCAGTTGGAAGAAAGGGATCCCGCTCCCTCTGAGCAGTCTTCTCCAGAGCCTCAAAGCAGCAAGGGCTCCGTCCCGCCAACGCGAACGGAACGGCTGGATCCCTGGCACCGTGTTGCCCAAGTCTTGCAGGGTCTGTGGCCCGGCGATGCGAGCTTGAAAGGACTCCGTTCCGCCAACGCGAACGGGATCCTGTCGCGAGAGTCCACGTCCCCCCTGGAGCCTTGAGTGCCAAGCTGAGAGGGGATATGACGCTTTGCAAAGGGGATCAAACCCCGTACCATAGAGGAGCAGGTTTCTCCGTTTCTCTGTTTTCAATCCCCAGGACTCACCATGGTGCAGCCGTCAGCGACCTCTGGGCAAAAGCCGATTGTGATCGCCCCTTCCATCCTTTCAGCCGATTTCAGCCGGTTGGGGGAGGAAGTACGGGCAGTGGATGAGGCGGGGGCCGACTGGATCCATGTGGATGTGATGGATGGCCGCTTTGTGCCCAACATCACCATCGGCCCGTTGGTGGTGGAAGCCCTGCGCCCGGTGACGGCCAAGCCCCTGGACGTCCACCTGATGATTGTAGAGCCGGAGAACTATGTGGCGGATTTTGCCAAGGCAGGGGCCGACATTATTTCCGTGCACGCAGAGTCCAGCTCCACCATTCACCTGCACCGCACCCTCAGCCAAATCAAGGATCTGGGCAAGCAAGCGGGCGTGGTGCTCAATCCGGCCAGCCCTTTGGAGCTGATCCAATACGTGCTGGATCTGGTGGATCTGGTGTTGATCATGAGTGTCAACCCCGGATTTGGCGGGCAAAGCTTCATTCCGGCAGTGGTGCCCAAAATTCGCCAGTTGCGGGCCATGTGCGATGAGCGGGGCCTGGATCCCTGGATCGAGGTGGATGGCGGCATCAAAGCCAGCAACGCTTGGCAGGTGATTGAAGCAGGAGCCAACGCCATTGTGGCCGGTTCGGCAGTGTTCAAAGCCAAAGACTATGCCGAAGCCATTCGCAGCATTCGCAACAGCCGCCGTCCCGAGCTGGTGACAGTTTGATTTGAAGGAAATTGCTCCCTTCTAAAATCCAGCTTGGCCCTGGCGCTTTGCGCCGCTGACTTAATCTGGCCCCCCACTCCCGGCTCTTCGTCCACAGAGGGGGAATGGTTTTAGCCTCACAACCTTATTGCTACGCAACACTGTTGCAACTAGCGCATAGCCGCAGTCTCTTTCTGGGCAGCGTGAGGCGCCGTCCCGCTGTTGGCAGCAGTCGTGCCCAAGCAATGGGGAGGCCCATCGACGGAGGGTGGGATGATCGGCTGGGGCAAAGTGGGGCTGAAAAAAGTCTGACAAAAAGGCACGTGGTTGCGCCGAATATCGGCAAGGTAGGGAGGAGGAATGGTGCCCAAATAGGCGCCCAGCACCTGCTGCTCGGGATCCTCTGGCAACACTTGGTAATACAACATCAGGCGATTATCGGGAAACCAGGCGCGGATAAGCCTTTGCAGGGCCTTCAAGTTGAAGCCCGGCTCTTCAGGGTTGCGAATCAGGTGCATTCCCGCCAGGCGCCCGCCGACAAAATAGGCTTGCACATAAAACCCACGGGCATAGATGGGGGGCTCCAAGGAGTTCTGAGATGAAGGGGAATCGGGCAGGTAAAGGGCTTCACCCCCAGGACGCAGTTGCCAGCGGCTCCAGCGGGGATCCTCCCGGTCGCTAGAAAGGGTCTCCCAATTGTTGGCGCGGGCGTAGCTCAAGAAGCGCTCCTCGACCATGCCCAGATAGAGCATTTCCATTTGCAAGGGCAGCCGAGCCCGGGTTTGCAACAGGGGCAGAGTGCGCACTTCTCCCTGCTTGAGCACCAAGGTCTCCCCCCGCGCCGAGCAAGGGACACCTATGAGCATAGCCATCAGCAACCCTGTTCCAATTGCCCGTCCAATCTGGCTGAGGCCGCGCCTTGCGAACAGCTCTAGCCGGAGAGGTAAAAACTGCGCCACTGGCTGCGGCTGTGGCCCATTGCCCCTCAAAACCGTCGAAGCAGGAATGTAGGATGAGATCAGCACAGCAAAAAAGCAGGGTAGTAAGTAACCGATCCTAACCCAAAGAGACAAGGTTCTTCGAGAATCTTAATCTGGTCTCTGAGGAAAGTTGCTTGCCAGTCTGCCCTGCCGATGGTTTGGGTAGCGAATGCGCATTACCCTCGAGAATGGCATTCCCGCTGCAGCAGCTTCTGACCGGACAGAATGGCCGGGATTGATCGTCATTGCCGGCCCCACGGCCACCGGGAAATCTCGACAGGCACTGCTTTTGGCCCAACGGCTGGGATCCCCGTTGTTGAATGCGGACTCTCGCCAGGTCTACCGCGAGTTCGACATCGGCACAGCCAAGCCTACCCCCGCCGAGCAGGCCCTTTGGCCCCACGAGTTGATCGACATTGTTGATCCCTGCCACACCTACACGGTGGCTGAGTTTCAGCAGGCGGCCCAAGCCCGCATCGCCGAGGCCCATCGGCAGGGACAGACTCCCATCTTGGTGGGGGGCACCGGTCTCTACATCCAATCGGTGACTGCTGGCCTAGGGATCCCTGCTGTACCCCCGCAGCCCCAACTGAGAAGACAACTGGAAACTTGGCCCCCTGAGATCCGCTACGCCTGGCTGCAGCAGTTGGATCCCGTTGCCGCCCAGCACATTCATCCCCATGACGCGGTGCGCACGCTGCGGGCTTTGGAGATCGTTTACACCACCGGGAAGCCGGCTTCCAGCCTAAGGCGGGCTCATCCCCCCCATTACCCCATCTTGATCCTGGGGCTGCGCTGCCCAATGCCCCGTTTGGAACAACGCATTGCCCGGCGCACGGCGGAGATGATGGAGCGGGGGTGGATCGAGGAGGTGAAAACCCTGCGGGAGCGCTACGGGCCAGACTTACCCCTCTTGCAGACCTTGGGCTATGCGGAGATCGGCGCTTACCTGGAGGGGCGGATCCCGGAAGCCGAACTGCAACCCCTGATTGTGCGGCGCACCCGCCAATTTGCCAAGCGGCAGATGACTTGGTTTCGAGCCATGCTGGGGATCCAAAAGGGCCATGCCTACGGCACCCTGTCGGGAAGGGGTCGATGCGTGGCCCTGTGGCTGGACTGCGAAGCTGAGGATTTGCCGGAGCAGATCTGGAAGCAGGTCAAGGCTTGGATGGCAGCTCCGACCACTGTTGAAACCAGTCCCGCCGCCGCTGAGCATCGGCTTTTCGATCCGTAAGGATCTCCAACACCCGCACCCCTTGGGCAGGCAAGGGATCCAAAGCTTGGGCCAGCTCCTGCCAGCTTTCCACCCGCCGGTGGGGAATGCCGTGGGCTTGGCAGAGGAGGGCAAGATCCACCAACTGGGGAGTAGCAAAGTAGGGCTCAAAGGGCGGATCTGGCCCTTGACGGCCCACTTCAGCAATGGGCAGCAGCTCGAAAATCCCACCCCCCTGGTTGTTGATGAGGAGAATGGTCAGGGATCCCCGCACCTGTTGGCCGAGCCGTAGGCCACTGCTGTCGTGGAGAAAGGCCAGATCCCCGGTCAGCAGCACCGTTGGGCGTTTGTGAGAGCCGTGGGCCACCCCAAGGGCGGTAGAGAGAATGCCATCGATGCCGTTGGTGCCGCGATTGAAGTAGGGACGGATGCGGCGGTCGTTGGGGGGCCAAAACCACTCCACATCCCGCACCGGCGTGCTGTTGGCAATAAACAGCGGAGTCTCTGGGGGCAAGTGGTGGGCCAGCCACCAGGCAACCTTGCCTTCAAACCACTCCGATAGGTCAGTCATGGCCTGGTCTAGGGCAGCACGGATTTGTGCTTCCGCTGTCAGCCAGCCCTGCAGAAAAGTTGTTCGCTTGGCCGGCGCTTCCGGGATCCCGGCGACCCACTCCTCTACGGCGAAAGGCAAGTGGGTGGTGGGGTTGTGCAGGGGATCCCCATTGTCGGGACGGGGATCCAACCGCCAAACGCGGGGAGCAACCTTGGCCAGGGTTTGCCGCAGCGCTTTGCTGGTGGGCAGGGATCCCAGTTGGATGACTTGCTCCGGCCAAAGCTGGGGCCGATCCCGCTGCAGGATGAGATCGTAGGTGGTGATGAGATAGGGGTTGAGGGAAGCGTAGTTGCGCAGGGGAGAGAGCCCCTCGGCCAGAACCGGCCACCCCAAAGCCGTCGCCAAATGGGCCACTGCCTCCACATAACGCTGGGGATCCGCCGGTTGAGCCGGCCCCGCCAAGATCACCCCCCGCTCACAGCCGCGCCACTCCTGCCAAAAAGAAACCGTCTCCGTCTGAAAAGGGCTCCGCACCGCCTGCAAGGAAGAGCCGGTGCATGGAGGAGCAACCCCACGAAAAAAGGTCTTCTCGAACTCCGGATCTTCCTGTAGATGGAGCAGCGGCGCAGTGCTGCCATCGGCAATGGGAGCCAAGGGATCCCGGAAGGGCACATTCAAATGCACAGGGCCGGGGAAGGGGTAAAGGGTGCGCTCCCAGGCGTGAACCAGGGTCTGGCGCAAGTAGGCCAGGGCTTCTGGATCCGCGCTGGGCAGGGCCAACTCCGCCTGCCAGTTGGGGTAATGGCCGTAGAGCTTCACCTGGTCAATCGCTTGGCCGGCGCGGCAGTGGCGCAGCTCCGGGGGCCGATCCGCCGTCAAAACCAAAAGCGGCCAGCCACTTTCTGCCGCCTCGATGAGAGCTGGGAAAAAGTGAGCGCCAGCGCTGCCGGAAGTACACACCAGGGGGATGGGCTGCCGGGTTTGCTGGGCCAACCCCAGAGCAAAAAAGGCTGCCGACCGCTCATCCAGCACCGGGATCGCCTCGATGTTGGGGTGCTGGGCCAGGGCGTAGGTCAGGGGGGCTGAGCGGGATCCCGGAGACACCACCGCTAAACGGCAACCCAGCCGACTCAAGGTTTCGGCCAATAGGGATCCCCAGAGGGTGTTGAGGTTGCGCCAGTCCAGCCGCCTCGGCAGGACAAAGTTTTCACCGGTCACAGCGGAGACAAGGTGTTGAGATCGAATCGGGATCCCGGCGGCAAAAAGTGAATGCGGGCATTGTGCAGCCGAAAATACTCATCCGCTGCCGCCTCCTGAACGGTCGAGTACAGTTGCGTCCCGTCCACAATCGTCACCGTCCCCAAGCCGATCACCTCCATCACATCGTCGGCCTGGATCACCACCGCCGTATTCTCATCAATGCCGATACCCAAACATTGGGGATAGTGGGCCACCGCCGTGACCAGCCGCACCAGGCGATTGCGCTGATGGAAATGTTGATCGATGATGACGCGAGGCAAAAGGCCCAGGCCTGTCTTCACCGTTACAATTGCCGGCGTGGGCGGTTCTCCGCTGTAGCCGCGGGAGATCATCTGCTGCCCCAACGCAGAAGCTCCGGCGCTGGTTCCGGCAATTACCGTCTGCCCCCGCTGCCACTGCTGTCGAATGGCCTCCATCAGCTCGCTGTGGGCCAGCACCTCCGCCAGCCGCTCCTGATCCCCACCCGTAAAGTAGATGCCGGTGGAGAAGCGGATTTTCTCAACGTTATCGGGATCCCTCGCCTCCATCGGGCTGCGGATATCCAGAACTTGGAGGCTGGCTGCCCCCATCTGCTGAAAAATGTTGGCGTAGATCTCCCCCAGCACCGCCGGGATCCCAGAAGCCGCGGGCACGATGGTGATGTGGGCAGACTTTCCCCCCGCTCGGCGGAAGAACTCCCAAAGGATGTGGCGCTCATTTTCCTTATCCTCTGCTCCCCCGACGGCGATGATGTCGGAACGGGCGGTGATGGGATCCTTCACGGTAGAGCGGCTCAGGGGTTGGGCGTCGTTTGTCGGCGTGGAAGGAACTCCGTTCCACTCCAGCTCACGGTGGGCAGCAGAGACATCAGGCAAATGGGGCATGGAGCGCGAGGAAGATTAAAATGAGCACATTTCACTTTCACTATGCTACGGCTTGGGATTCGGTTTGGCGCAGCTCAATTCCAGATTTCACGGAAGAGTCAGGGGTTGGTTAGGGGTCTCAAAAGGGGGAATAATGTTCATAAGAACACCCCTCGTCTCGTCCTTCGGTTCACCCAGCAGGAGCATCCATGGCCAGAAAACCTGACGGATATCTTGTCCACATCATGCTGGAAGGTGGACAAACCATGCAGGTACGGGTCAAAGAAGCCAGAGAATACACCGAGCTGATCAACAACCTCATGGTGGGCGGCGAAGAGTTCATCACCTTGCCCAAGCAAATGGACAATGAGTACATGATCGTGCGTCCTCAACGGGTGTCCGGCGTGTCGGTGGAGGCGATCTACGCTTCCAGCGTTGGCATCGACCTATAGAGCCTATAGAGCAGACCAAGGTCAGGGATCCCTTGAGTATCGCCGGGCTGACAACGCAAAGCCCCCACCACTAGGGGCAGGGGCTGCCAGAGGACTAGACCCCGCAGGATTTAGAACCTCAGTACCGACAGGTTAGCTTTGCGGGGGCAGGATCACCTTGTCGATGACGTGGATCACGCCGTTGGAAGCTTCAATGTCGGCTGTTACCACATTGGCATCGTTGACCTTGACACCATCAGCCAAAGAGATTTCCACAGGGGATCCCTCGACCGTAACCACTTCCCCAGCTTCCAAAGAGGTAGAGAGAACTTTGCCGGGCACTGCATGGTAAGTGAGAAATCGAAAAAAGTCCCCGAAAAAGATGTTTCTACTGCCCCAAGATGCTTTCTTACAAAGGCTGCGGGGGTATCTTCCACTAAGGTTAGATTTGCAACAATCATCGCAGGGTGGTGGTGAGCAATCCAAAACAGGCTGAAAAAGGATCCCTTGAGGCTGAGGGATCAGTTACGTTTGTCTGCATCTATAGTCATTCTGATTCAAACTAAAACGCTGCACCCACACCTGAAGCGTTGAATGCGCGGGGCTGGAAGACTTTTCTTGGTAGCTCAGGCGTCTCACTCTAACCTGAAACGACTGTACTGTTTTGTTTGCTCGAGCTGTCTATCCAGCGGCAGCACAAAAAATAACACCCTCACGGTGCCGAGCAAAGGGATAAATGAGTTAACGAGCTCGTAATAATCCTGGCAGTTGTGCTTACTCTTCTTCCGGCTCGAAGTCTTCGTCGTAGTCGTCCCCGATCAAATCGTCGATATCGTCGATGTCTTCTTCCAAAATCATCTCAGGGACCTCAATGGGCTGCTCGATCAACCGGCCCTCTTTGCGCAACCAGTCAAGAATGGAGAGGCTGCTAGGAGAGGGCACCACCGTTGGCGGTTGATCGCGGGGTTCTTCGCGCAGAGAGGGATTGTGGTAGTACATGCCGTACAGAAGGCAGCTATCGACGAGGAATGAGCCCGGCTTGGGCTAAGCCCCTCTCAACAGAGGGACGCGGGCTTTTCATCAGCCGTTTCTTAGCTTAGCCTACGCCTGCCACTCCTGCAAAAAGCGGTGCAGCACCCGCTCCAGTTCAACAGCCCGCGCTGCCTTGAACAGCAGCCGATCCCCGGCTTGCACGTGATGGAGCAAGATTTCCAGCAGTTCGGATACCTCCTCGCAGCGTTCTGTCTGGGCTGCCGGTTTTTGGTCGAGCAGCGGTTGCATTTCTCCTTCGGGATCCAAGAGCAAGATCCGATCCAGCCCCAGAGGGGCAGCCGCCCGACCCACCTCTGCATAGAGCTGAGGCGCATGCTCTCCCAACTCCCGCATCGGGCCGAGAATGGCCCAGCGCCGTTTTCCCGGGGTTTGGGCCAGCAGGTGTAGAGCCGCGATCATCGCTTCCGGCGAGGCGTTGTAGGTTTCGTCCCAGATTTCCACATCTCCTGCCAGCTTGAGATGGCGGTTGCGCCCCTCCAGAGGGGTAGGCAAGGCGATGGGTTCTCGGAGCCGCTCCCAATCCAGCCCCAAGCTGCGCAAAGCAGCCAGCACCCCCATCCAGTTGAGGGCATGGTGTCTTCCCGGCAAGGGCACCGGCAGCGTTAGGCCCTCCACGGTTACCGTTTGGGCTTGGGGATCCCATTCTCCTCGTAAGTCCCCCTGATCCAGGCCATAGGTAAGGGTTTGTCCCGACCACAGGCTGGCGGCGGTAGACAACAGCAAGGGATCTTCTCCATTCAGCAGAGCCACCCCCTGCCCTAGCTCCTGCAGCAGCTCGCACTTGGCAGCAGCAATGGCCGCGCGGGATCCCAGTCTGCCGATGTGGGCGGTGCCAATATGGGTGATCAAGGCGTGGGTGGGCTGAGCCATCTGAGCCAGGCGGCGAATTTCTCCGGGGCCTCGCATGGCCATTTCCAGAACCACAAACTGATGCTCCGGTCGCATCTGGAGCAGGGTTTGAGCAACCCCGATGTCGTTGTTGTGGTTGGCCTCACTTTTGAGAACTGTGCCGTAGCGGGATAGGGCAGCCGCCAGCATTTCCTTGGTGGTGGTTTTGCCTGCTGAGCCCGTGATGGCTACTACGGAGGGGGGAAACTGCTCCCGCCAGCCTCTGGCAATGCGCTGGTAGGCAGCTAGGGTATCTGAGACTTGAAAATGGGGCCCAGCCACCGGACGCTGGCTGATGACGGCAACGGCCCCCCTTGCCAAAGCTTGTGGAATAAAGTTGTGTCCATCAAACCGTTCCCCCCGCAGCGCCACGAAGACTGAGCCTGGCTGGAGTTGGCGGCTGTCGGTGCAAATGGCTTGGACGGGAAGACCCAACAAATGGGGATCCCCCTGCAGGGGAGTTTGCAGCAGGTCAGCCACAGTTCGTAAGGTCAGCATCGGGCAGAAACTCCAATTCGCCTACAGCCTCTTCGTCTATGGTCATTTCAGACCCGATTGAGACATTTCCCAAGCGCTCCCCCTCACCCCCAGCCCCTCTCCCAGGGGGAGTCAGCCCTCACCCCCAGCCCCTCTCCCAGGGGGAGAGGGGAGTTGGGGATAGCTGTACAGCTTTTTTCAGCGTTGTTTACCACAGCCAGTGTCAATCAATCTCTTGCGTGGGAAGGCTCCCGCTTGGCTACGGAACTCCCATGAAGTCGGAAAAAGCTGTAAACCCAGTTCCTGGGCAACGCCAATACACGACTGGGTATAGGAAGTTGTCAGCTGGGTTGCAGCGTTTCGATCCCAGTCGGGAGGGCGATGATTGCCTCTTTGGCCATGCCGATGAACAGGCCATGTTCCACAACCCCCACCGTCCCCTTGAGTTGATCGGCGATCTTGGCAGGATCCGCCATGGGGCCGAATTGGCAGTCGAGGATGTAGTGCTGCTCGTCCGTCAAGTAGGGATCCCCGTTGGCATTCCGCCGTAAGGTGGCTGTGCACCCCAGAGCCTCTACCCGCGCCAAGGTGGTTTTCCAGCCAAAGCGCACCACCTCTACCGGCACCGGGAAGCGAATGCCCAACTGCGCGACTTTTTTAGAGGCATCGGCGATGATGATCAGCTCGGCAGCGCTGGCCTCCACCAACTTTTCCCGCAACAGGGCCCCTCCTGCCCCTTTGATCAGGTTCAGGGATCCCACTTCAATCTCGTCGGCCCCATCGATGGCCAGATCCAGGCGCGGCTGCTCTTCTAGGGTAGCCAGCGGGATCCCCAGGGAGCGGGCCTGTTCAGCCGTGCGCTCCGAGGTAGGCACGCCGATAATCTGGAGACCTTCGGTTTGCATCCGCTCTGCTAGGGCGCTCACGGCAAAGGCGGCTGTGGATCCCGTGCCCAGCCCCACCACCATCCCCGACTGCACCTTTTGAACCGCGGCTCGGGCTGCTGCTTGTTTCAGATCATCTAAAGACTCGGTCCCGCTGACGCGAAGGGTAGTCATTCCCAGCTCCTCTCCCGTGGATGAAGATCCTACCAAAGTGCTTTGCACCGCTACCGCCCGCTCCAGCTAAAACCCTCCGGCGCTGCCACCACTTGGCCAAAGAGATCATAGGGCTCAGCGCGGGTGATCTGCACCGGCACCAGGGATCCCAGGGATCCCTGCCCCTGCACATACACCACTCCATCCACCTCGGGGGCAAAGCGGGGGGAACGGCCAATCCACTCGCCGGTTCTGGGGTTTTCCTGCTCCAAGAGAACGGGAACCACCCGGCCTACCTGCTCGCGGTTGCGGCGGAAGGTGATCCCCTGCTGCACCTGCATCAGGCGGGCACGGCGCTCCTGTTTGACGGCCTCTGGAACCTGATGGGGGAGGTGGTAGGCAGGGGTGCCCTCTTCGGGAGAAAAGGTAAACACCCCCACATGGTCAAACTGATGGCGCTGGACAAAGTCTAGTAGATGCTGGAAGTGCTCCTCCGTCTCCCCAGGAAAGCCGACGATAAAGCTGGTGCGCAGCACGGCATTGGGCAACGCCTGGCGCAGCCGCTCGATCACCCGGTCGTTGACCTGCCCTTGCCAGGGGCGATTCATGGCCTTGAGGATCTGCGGATGGCTGTGCTGTAGGGGCAAATCCAGGTAAGGCAAGAAATTGGGAGTTTCTTGGATGGCCTCCACCACTGCAGGCGTGACGCCGGTGGGGTAGGCGTAGAGCATGCGGATCCAGGGAATGGGGATCTTGCCCAGGGCGCGAATGAGATCTGCCAGCCGCGGCTCCCCGTAGAGATCGATCCCGTAGTGGGTGGTGATCTGGGAAATTAAAATCAGCTCCTGCACCCCCTCTTCGGCCAGCTGTTCTGCTTCCCGTAGGATCGACTCGATGGAGCGAGAGCGTTGGTCGCCCCGCAAGTGGGGGATGATGCAGAAAGAGCAGCGGTAGTTACAGCCCTCGGCTACCCGCAGGTAGGCCACCGGCGCGTGGGTGGTGCGATAGCGAGGTACGGTCTCGTCGGCAATGTAATCCAGGCTAGAAGTAACGGCATTGACCCGCTCTCCCCGCTCCACCCGCTCGATGATTTGGACGATCTGGTGATAGTCGCCCGTACCCACGATAGCCACCGCCTCCGGGATCTCCTGCAGCAGCTCCTCCTGGAAGTGTTGCGCCAAGCAGCCGGCAATGATGATCTTTTTGCCTTGTACCGCCAGCTCCATCAGGGTACTGACCGACTCCCGTCGCGCTGCCTCGATGAAGCTACAGGTGTTGACAATCACATAGTTAGCGCTCTCTTCGTCCCCATCCACCCGGTAGCCCGCTTGGGCCAGCAGGCCCAGCATGTGCTCGGTGTCCACCCGGTTTTTCTCGCAGCCCAGGTGTAAAACGGCAACCGACGCCTTTGTACGCTGCACCGCTGTTCGCGTAAGCGGGACGGAGTCCTTAACGGATGGGAAACTGGAGACGGTCGCTTCTAACCCATTCATGGACTGAGCATCAAAAAGGGGGCAGCTTGCCAGAGGCTTATCTATTCTAGTTGAGGGCCGCATCAGCGTTGCGGAGCAATAGAGCCGTAGCCACGGCCAACGCGGTGGCCGCCCAACTGTAGGGATCCCCGCCAGCCGCCGTCGAAAACAGAGGTGCCCGTCCATAGCCCCGCAGGCGCAAAGCCTGATAAACCCTCTGCGAGCGCTCGTAGCTGCGAACCAACAGGGTGCCCACCGAAGCGGCCAGAAAGGGCAGATCTTGTCTTAGAGACGGCCCAGGACGCCACAGGGATCCCCGCGGTCGCCAACCCCTCAGCCGGGCTGCCCGTTGCATCTGCTGCCACTGAGCGGCCACCTCCTGCAAATAGCGCTGGGTGAGCCAGGCCAGTTCCAGCAGGAGGTCTGGGATCCCCAGGGCCCGCAAAGCTGCCAACAGTTCCGATGTGGGAGTGGTCTCCAGCAGCAGCATCGTGAGGGCAAATAGGGCCAGCCCTCTCCCCCCAATGCGAAGCGCCATCTGCAGCCCCTCCCAACGCAGAGCCAGGGATCCCCAGCGCCACAGGATGGTTTCCCCCGCCCAGAAGGGTAGGATCCCCATCAACCCTGCCACCAACAGCCCTGGGGCTGCCAGCCGCCTCAGCCCGAGGCTCCAAGGCAATCCCGACAGGCTCCACAGTCCAGCCACCAGCGCCCAGATGAGCGGCAAGAGGGCCAGGCACCTCACCGAGGCGAAAGCCGCCATCAGCGCCATCAGGCCCAGCACCTTGGGCAGAGGTTGCCACCGGTGCAGCCAGGAAAGGGGTTTGGAGGGGTGAGGATGGGATTGTTGACCGCGCCAGCAGCAAGGGATCCCTGAGCCGGCTTCATCTCTTGCCATAGTCTCCCAGCAGCGCCGGTTGTACCCGCTGCAAAAACAGCACCACCCAACTGGCGAACAACCCCTCCACCACCATCAGGGGGATGTGGGCCACCACCAAGCTCCCAAGAGCCAGGCGACCGGCTTCTGTGGAGAGGATCCCGCTGCCAGCGTCAACCACAGCAGCCATGACCACCCCGTAAAACAACAGCACTGCTAGACCCACCCCAACCGCTCCCGCCAAGAAGGCAGACACTCCGGCCCCCATCACCCGACGGCCTGCCCGAAAAATCCCACCGGCCAGGAGCGCCGGGATCCCCATAATGGCGGCGTTGATGCCCAATGTGGTCAGGCCCCCATGGCCAAAGGCCACCGCCTGAAAAAACAAGCCCACTACAATCGCCGGATAGGCCAAAGCCCCCAACATCAGACCCATCAACCCGTTCAGCACCAGATGCAGGCTGGCCGGGGGAAAGGGCAGGTGAATCGAAGAGGCCACAAAAAAGACAGCCGTGAGCAAAGCCGCTTTGGGCAACTGGTCGCGACAGCGTTGCGTAGCAATATGGCGGGGATCCCGTTCCCACCAAGGACATTGCTCCGCAACGCTGGCGCGACGGAGAAGCCGCAAGCTGTAGCTGGTGATCAGGGCGGTGATGCCATAACCCCCTAGCCAAAGCGGTGCCGGCAAAATGCCATCGCTGATGTGCATGGTCAGTCCTACTCCAGAGCAGAGGAGCCAGCCTGGGAGCCTGAGATTCCTGACCCTGGAGATCCCGAAACCGGTGGGCTCTCCACCGCTGCGTAACCAGATTGACGGGGCCTGGAGAAGAACAGAGCTGTGCCCAGACAGCCCCAAATGACACAGGCGGCCATAACCCCCCGCTGCAAAGGCCCAAAGGGTGGGGAAGCGCTGGGGATCCCTTCTGTCTGAGGGAACTCCTCGCCCACCGGCACATTGACCAATACCCCATGCCCGGCCTGGCGAATCCGCACCTGCCAGAGGCCCGTCAGGTTGGGATCCGGCTGCAGCAGAAATCGTCCCCGCGCATCCGTCTGTCCCTCCTGCCAAGGGGTAGTGGGATCCGTTGGCGCAAATACCGTCACCCGGGCGGATCCCATCGGTTCCCCAGAATCGTAGCGGGCCTCGATCTCAAAAGCGGGAACAGCCCGAAGAGAGGCTTCCACCCCATGGGCCCAAGCCGGAGCAGGCTCAAGCAAGCCAAGAAGCAGTAGCAAGCAAGAACGAGAAAGGATCCAGGGTTTTGGTCTGTCCATGGGCGGCGAAGATGGGGTCAGCAACTGCTTGATCTCCAGGAGATCAGAGGCAAGAACTCTGCCCTCCTAGCACTGAAAGCAGATCCCCCGACGCACTTCACCATTGCTCCGCGCTGCCAGCACGGTCGCGTAAACAAGCTGCAGCCCCAGCATAGCTTGGCATCGGTACTGTTCTACCGAAACACAGCCTTCCCGGTCGTCACAATCCCCCACCAGGGCATCTGTAGGGCTATGCCTATGGCAAGGGCTACTCCTGCGCCAGATTCCCCGCCCGCACCCAACCTTCCTGCCCATTCTGACGGCGGATGCGCTGCCAACGACCATCTTCGCTGAGGCCCAGCACCGTCACCACCTCGTTCATGGGCACACCACCAATGTAGGTTCCCTCCCGCTCTGGAGTGGCCCGCAGCGCCAGGCCAATGGGCTCGATCACCCGTCCCTGCCCACCTACTGCCACCATGGGGGGTCGAGCCGGCAAAGGAGTTAATTCAGGGTTGGGTTCAACCGTGGGAGCTGTAGAAGTTGAAGCTGAAGCACCATCCACAGGGCCCAAATTGCCGGCGCGCACCCAGCCCTCTTGTCCGTTCAACTCCCGCCGCACCCGTTGCCAACGACCATCGGCGCTGTACTCCAACACCGTCACCGTTTCCCCCACCACAATTCCCCCTTGGTAGGCTCCATCGGCAGAAGGTTGGCTGCGGATTGCCAGGCCAATTGGCTCGATCACCCGCCCGCGGCTGCCGGGGGGAAATCCCTCAGGGTCAACAGTGCCTGCAGCAGGGCCAGAGGGGGGAGAGGGAAAACTGGCTGGGCGGGGCAAGGGATCCAAGCGCACCGCCTGCGGAAATTGAGGCGGGGCAGGGGGGGCCAACATGGGGGCGACGAGCTGCCACAACTGCCAAGCCAAGGCGGCCAGAGCCCCAACCGAGACACTCACCACCACCAAGGTGCCCAAGGGAAAACCGCCAGAAGCAGGAGAAGAACGGCCTCGCATCGGGTAGTTAGCCATCCGAAATACCTTCCCGCAATGCTGCAGGCAAGAATCCGCAGAGAAGATGGGATCCCCGTCAAAACCGGGGATTTACGAAAGCCAGAGCACGACTGCTGCGCAACGCTGACGTGATTGCATCCCAATGTATCGTGTTCCGCAGCGCTCTTGCTAGGCCTGTGCAGAGGAATCGCAACGCTGACGGGGCGACGCGACCCCAGAGGGCAAGGGCGTCGGAGATTAGCTTCTACTTATTGGTGTTGGTGAACTTATTCTGCCAGTCGGTCGTCAAAATCTCTCGGCCAAATACCCATCCTGCCAGAAGGAGGGGCAATGCC
Organism: Synechococcus sp. JA-2-3B'a(2-13); assembly: GCF_000013225.1. Lineage (NCBI taxonomy): Bacteria > Bacillati > Cyanobacteriota > Cyanophyceae > Synechococcales > Synechococcaceae > Synechococcus > Synechococcus sp. JA-2-3B'a(2-13). The sequence goes on along the minus strand of NC_007776.1, from coordinate 2,134,852 downwards.
AAGCCCAGAAAGCCAAAAAGACTGACCACCTGAGCCACTTGCCGCTGGGCTTGTTTTCTCCTGGGATCCGGGATGTTGTTAGCAGCCAGCACCACTTTAGAACAAAAAGCCACCACAACCGCCCCCACCGGCCCCAAAACCAAAGAGGGCCACAGCCAAGCCGCCACTTGCGAGAATGCGTAGGCTCCAGTGAATGGGATAATCACGAAACAAGCCAGCTCCAGGATCCCCCACGTGAAGAGGGCCAACCAGACATCTTTGCGGAAGACTTCATCGGGATTGGTGTACATAGGCCTCCAGGATAAACCGCCCACACTAAGGCCAGACCTCGAGACAGGAACGGAAGCGCCACGGCCTCCAGATTAACTCCAGGTGCTAAGGATCTTGCTTGACGGATCCTCCTTACGCTACTTTTCCCCTTGGGCAACTCAGTAAGATAATGCCCAAGATTCTTGGATAAGCCTCCGTTAATTTGGAGAGAAGGGCAGCCTTGACAAGGATGAACTCCCCCTGTGACCCCATACGTAAAGACTTGAAATAAGATTTAAGTGTTCAATCACTCATGAATTGCCTGCGCCTGTGGCCCTTTCCGGCCGAGGTTGGGGTCAAGCTTGCCCTGTTGAGAGGGCTCTTTATTCACCCGCGAGCCGAGGGCCCATCACCTCTGCACGATTGTTGCCCATGAGCTGCCGAAGGGATCCCCACACCCCAACGCCCTGCAACCTTGTCTCCTGCTGACTTCGAGAGTGCCAAGCTGCCATGTCACGCATCCTCATCATCGATGATGATCCCAGCATTTGTGCTCTACTGCAGCGGTACTTGCAGCGGCAGGGGTATTCGGTTGAGGTGGCGATGACGGGGGCCGAGGGCTTACAGCAGTTGCGCGCTTTTCAGCCGGCCTTGGTAATTTTGGATCTGAACTTGCCGGATGTGAGCGGCTACGATCTCTGCCAGCAAATGCAAAAAGAGACCGGCGTGTACGTGTTGATGTTGACCAGCCGCGTCAGCCCTGCTGATAAGTTGCACGGATTCCAGTTGGGGGCAGATGACTACCTGACCAAGCCCTTCAGCCTGCCGGAGTTACAGGCGCGAGTGCAAGCCATTCTGCGGCGGCAACGCATGAAGACCGAAGTTGCCAGCGCACCGGTCTTGACCTTTGCCTCTTTGGTAATCGACCCGGAAACCCGAGCAGTCATCCGCGAGCAGCGCCTGATCAACTTAACAGCACTGGAGTTCGATTTGCTCTATGCTATGGCTCGACATCCGGGGCGGGTTTGGCGACGGGCTGAGCTGATTCAAGAGGTGTGGGATTTTAACCACGAGGGAGATGAACGGGTGGTCGATGTCCACATTGGCCAAATTCGCAAGAAACTAGAGACTGATACCAGCCAACCGGAGTTGATCCGCACCGTGCGTGGAGTTGGCTACAAGTTTGAGCCCCCCGCTCCGAAGGAGGGATGGGGAGAGGAAAAACCTTAACCCCCAAATAACTCTCCCCTCTTCACGTTGGGAGAGGGGCCAGGGGTGAGGGCCCGTTAATCCAAGCGGCGGCCTGTCAAACGCACAAAAATGTCTTCTAAGTTGGCCGGGCGCACCATGAGGCCGGTTTTGTCAGGTTCAGCTTCCAACTGCCGCTGAGCTTCCGCCAAGCTGGGGAAAAAGGTGTACTCCACCTCCCGGCCAGGACAGGATCGCACCAGCAGGGCCTCTCCATACTTGGCCCGCAGTTGCTCGGTGCTGCCCAACTCGATTAACCTTCCCCCATCCATGATGCCAATGCGGTCGCACAGCTCTTCTGCCTCCTCCATGTAGTGGGTGGTAATCAGCAAGGTCATGCCCTGCCGATTGAGATCCCGCAAGATCTCCCACAACAGCCGCCGCGCCTGGGGATCCAACCCGACGGTGGGCTCGTCCAAAAACAAAATCTGGGGGCGATGCAGTAACGCCCTGGCCACCTGCAAGCGTCGTTTCATTCCCCCTGAGAGGGTTTTCACTTTGTCTTGCCGGCGATCCGCCAGCCGCACATACTCCAGCCATTCATCGATGCGCCGTTGCCGCTCTGGGTTGGGGATGTGGTGCATACGCCCGTGGAACTCCAGGTTTTCCCAAACGGTCAGCTCTGCCTCTAGGGTGATAGGCTGCAGAACTACGCCAATTTGCTGCCGCACCGCCACCGGATCCCGCACCACGTCATACCCCCCCACCCGGATGGATCCCTGGCTGGGTCGGGTAAGGCTAGTAAGCATGCGGATGGTGGTGGATTTGCCGGCGCCGTTGGGCCCCAACAGGGCAAACACTTCCCCCTGGGGGATCTGCAGGCTCAAATCTTGAACGGCAACCTGCTGCCCAAAGCGCTTCCACACCCCCTGCATTTCCACCGCCACCGTCTTGGTTTGGGGCAAGGTTGGGGCCGTCGAAAGAGCTGTCACAGTCTGCTCCGGTAAAGTGTAAAGAAATCTTTATTCTCCAGCATACGCCAGCCGTGTCAGCAAGCTGCAGGTCTTATCAGGGATCCCTGCCCTTGGCAGTAGTTTATGCTATCCCTTCAAGTCTTCCGTGGCTGTGATCTCGTTCCCTGTGGTTTTTCTCCAAGCTCTGCAAAATAGTGCACATTGCACCTGAAGGGTGAGTTACGTCCGCAGGGCAGGGCGTGATCGTACAGCAGATAGGGGAAGTCGCACTAAATAGCTAGTGCTGTATCTGTACGTACGGGTAACAATAAAGACACAAGCTTGAGCGGGCTGACTGTTCGGCTTGGGGCTTTTTCTTGGTGAAGTGACTTCCCTTCAGCGCCCACCGATACCCTCTACTAACCAATGTAAGGAAAATGCAGAGCAAAGACCGATTCGACCAAATTGACTTCCGGCTGGATCGCCTGGTTGGGGCTGTGTTGACCCTGGCCGAGACCGTCAGCTTCGTCAAGGATGACCTAACCCATCTGAAAGCCATTGTTCAACAACAGGTGCTGATATCCCAGGAGCAGAGCACTTGGCTGGGAGAGTTAAAGGCAATATGTCAACAGCAAGCCGATACAGCTCGTCGCCAATCTGAGATGATTGAGCGCATTATTGCCCATCTCCTGCCCACTCAGGATCCCAAGTCTTGAAGGATCAGAGGGCAACCTGGGGGCGTGCCACAATGGCAGCAGAGCTGAGGTTTTCCACCGTTGGAGTGCCAGGTTGCAGCAGCAGGACAGGGTTCTGTTGAGGCTGAGGAGCTGTTTGCTTTCTTTCGTTGCCGACGCTTGCCTTACCTGGATCGCTTTGGCCCTCAAGAGGCCAAGCTGCCGCCGGACAACCTGCTGGAGCAATGGCGGCGGGATCGCCAAGCCCTGGCAGCCGCTGTGTTTGAGCGATTCCCCGGAGAACAGGTTGCGCCGGGCAATGAAGCTCTCTTGGCAGCCATGGCCGACGGGGCGGAGCGGATCTACGGCGGACGGATTGCCGCAGAGCTGTTTTGGCAACCGCAGGAAGATCTCAACTGTACTGCTGAGGCAGAGCTGTTGCAGCTTGCTTCTGAACCTGTCCCTCACTCCTCCTCTCCAAGGGATCCCATCCCTGCCCCAGAAGACTGCGAGATGGTGCCCGCTCTTGCGTTGCCGCCTGAAGCTGTTCCAGAGGGACGTTCAGTTTGGGTGAGCAGCTCCCTGGATCTGCTGATTCGGGATCCCGCTCTCGTTGGCAGAAGTCGCCACGCCGCCCGATCCTCTTACCTGCCGGTTCATATTCGTATCGGCAAACGCCCCAAACCGGAATACGAATTGTTGCTGGCTTTGCAGGCAGAGTTGCTCGGATCCCTGCAGGGAAACGTTCCCAAGCGGGGCATTTTGATCCTGAAAGATGGGAAGTGGCACCCCGTCCACCTGAGCCGCCGACGAGCACAGGTGCGGCAATTGCTGCAGGAGTACCTGCACTCCCTCAACCAGCCGGAACCACCGCAGGTGTTCATGGCCCGCAGCCGCTGCCATCTTTGCCACTGGCGGGAGCATTGTCGGCAGTTGAACGCCGCCGCTCAACCCCTCAGCCTGCTGCCGGGCGTAACGGGATCCCGCTATCCCCTTTTGCAAGAGGCGGGGATCCACTCGATTGAAGCCCTGGCCAACGCTCAGTTGGATAGGTTGCAAGCCATTCCCAAGTTGGGATCCGGCGTGGCCCTGCAACTGCAGCTGCAAGCCCGTGCCACCCTCAGCCGGCAGCCTCTCTGGATTCAATCCCCCCCGGAAACCCTGCCCACCACACCCGTAGAGCTGTACTTCGATATCGAGGCGGATCCCCGCCACAACGTCGCCTATCTGCTGGGGCTGCTGGTGGTGGAGCAAGCCGAGGGGAAAAAGGTTGCGAGCTATCACAGTTGCCTGGCCGCCGAGCCGCGGGAAGAAAGGCAAGCTTGGGAGCAATTCTTGCAACTGGCACAACGCTATCCTGACGCTCCCATCTACCACTTTCACGGCTTTGAAGTGCAGACCTGCCGACGGCTGGGGGAGCAATACCGCACGGATCCCCGACAGCTGCGGCAGTTGTTGCAGCGCTTTGTGGATTTACAGGCCTGGGTGCAACGCTCGGTGGTGCTGCCGATCGAGAGCTATTCCCTGAAAAACATCGCCCGCTGGTTGGGGTTTCAGTGGCGTCTGCCTGATGCCAATGGCGCCCAGTCCATTTATTGGTATAGCCAATGGCTGGAAACTCGGGAGCGCAGATATTTGGAGCACTCGATTATCTACAACGAGGATGACTGCCGGGCTACCCACCGCCTAAAAGACTGGCTGTCCCAAGGAGTCCTCCATGCCGAATGATGCGAATAAATTGACAAAGACGGCCTATCCCCAGCCGCAAATGCCGCAGCTTGCGCCGCCAGTCTTGTGGCCAGTTGCTGAGGTTTCGTTTAGAATCAGGCAGGACTGTTTAGTTTATCAGGGGAATCCCATGCTGTTGAAATCTCATGAATCTCCTCGCCATCAGGGCAGAAACCGTCGCGGTCGTGGGGGATCGGCACGCAAGCGCCAACTGGACAAACGGAACCGCGCCTTGATGCAACGATTACGACAACGAGAGCAAGCTCTCAACTCTCGATCTTCTCGGCAGGGGCAAGTTAACCCTGCCTTTTTTGTGCTTGCTTCTCCTTGGCCTGGCTACGAGGGATCCCGCTTGGCTGCCTGATCCGCCCATTTCTTTCATGGCATCGAAGAATCGAAGAGTTTGCTTCTTGCGCCTTCAAGACAAAGACTGCACCCCTGCCGATAGATGCGGGTTTTGGCTGCGGGGCTCTGGATAGGTGGGAAACTCTCGGTCAATAGCGTAAACGGCTCAATTCCCGTCGCAGTCAGGATCGGGATGACAGGATTTGAACCTGCGGCCCTCTGCTCCCAAAGCAGATGCGCTACCAAGCTGCGCTACATCCCGGCTTAACTTTTGTGATTATGCCAGATCCCCGCCTCCGATGCACCCCTAAGCAGGGATCCCTCGCTCAGATCAACAGGGGAACAAAAGAATCTGTCCGCTTCAGCTAGAGCCCGCAGGAGCCCCGCACTCTACATTAGTGGCTAGTGACTAGTGGCTAGTCACTACCCACTCACCACTATCCAGGGTCAGTGCCGAGAGGAATGCGGCCTTCCTTGATGAAGTACAATCGGCGCATGACCCAAGCCCTGACTGTAGCTTGCAAGCTCAAGGTGTCCCAGTCGCAGGCCGCAAAGTTGGATGCGACAATGGATGCCTTTGTGCAGGCGTTGAACTGGGTCAACCAAAACACACCAGAAAAAGTAGTCAACGCAGTCAAACTCCAATCCCTTTGCTATTACCAGATTCGCGCTCGGTTTGGCTTGTCCAGTAATCTGGCCCAGCAGGTCTGCAGACGGGTGGCAGGCGCTCGCAAAGTGGCGAGACAGCGCAACCGTCCAGTTAAAGAGTTCAAGCGTAGGTTCGTTACCTACGATGCACGTATCTTCTCGTTTCGCGAGAAAGACTGGACAGTGTCGCTTGCCACGGTTGATGGAAGAGAACGCTTTGAGCTAGCCATTGGCAACTACCAGAGGGGAATGCTGGCTGGCTCTAACCCCAAATCGGCCACCCTAGTCCAGCGCAAAGATGGCTCCTACTACATCCAGATTTGCGTAGAGAAAAAACCACCCAAGCAACAAGATACCGACAAGGTGATCGGGGTGGATTTGGGAAGGATAGATATCGCTCATACCTCAGAGGGGAAGAACTGGAATGGACAGCAGTTAAACAAGGTACGAGACCACTACTCCAAGCTGAGGGCGGCACTCCAACGCAAAGCCAGTAAGGGCACACGCAGTTCGCGGCGCAGATGCAGAGAACTGTTGCAACGGCTGTCTGGCAAGGAGAGGCGCTTTCAAGCTTGGGTGAACCACAGTATCGCTAAGAGCATCGTTAAAACAGCAAAATCTCTTTCTGCCTGCATTGCAATTGAGGACTTAAGCGGCATTCGAGAACGCACCAATCAACACCCCCGCAGTCGTGAGGAGCGGCGGCGTAGCAATAGCTGGGCGTTCTACCAGCTGCGGCGGTTTATCGAATACAAGGCTGTGAGGGCGGGTGTCAAAGTGGTAGCTGTCCCTGCGGCCTATACCTCGCAGATCTGCCACAAGTGCCTGCATATTCATCCCGACTCCGCTCAATCCTATCGCAAGGGTAAGCAGTTCAAATGCGGGCACTGCGGTTGGGAAGGGGATGCGGATTTTAACGGTGCGAAGGTGATTGCGCTTTTGGGGGCTGCTGTAAACCAGCCTAGAGGTTCGTGGTTGGCTTGCCAACTGCAGGGCTACCAAAAGCCCGCCCTGTACTGCGAAGCAGTCAGGGTCGGGTAGTTTACGACTTGAGCATCTTGGCCGGCATGACAATGAGGGTATTCCCCTGTCGCTCCACCACGTAGAGCTCCTGTCCGGCTTGGATTTCTAGGTTGGGAATGCTGCACTTGGCGTTCCAGGTGGAACCCAGATAAGAAACCCGCCCCCGTTCGCCTGGGGGAATGGGGGTGATTGCCCGCGCCTCGCGAGATTCCTCTACCTGAACCGATCCATGGGGCACCAGACGGCGGCTGAGGATAATCAACACCACCGATGCCCCAATCCAGCTGGCAAATTGTACCCAGATCGGCAGCCCCAAATAAGCCAAAAGCCCCGCCAAGAGCGCCGCCAGCCCCACCGAGCTGGCAACCAATTCTGGCAAAAACAATTCGGCAGAAATGAGGACTAACCCGATGATGATCCAAGGCCAAACCATAGAATCCAGGGATCCCACCTAACTCAGTATGGCTCAAAACCCCTGGATCCTCAGCAGGGATCCCTTGTCCTTAGGGAGACTGGTTGGGGCTTACCCGCCCAAGCGGTAATTCTCCAAAAACTGCAGGGGATCCATCTCTTCCTGAGGGGAGCTTTTGGGTAGGTTCTTGGATTCGGCGATCCGCATCAAGGTCTCCCAGTCGGTGCTCATGACAAAGGCCACGGCTTGGCGAGCCGCCTCTCGGTGGGGGCAGTCCTCTCCCAAGACACAGCCATCTCGACAGAGGGTGGCGCAATCGTGCGCAGTGCTCCTGGGATCCGGGCCAGCCATGATGTCTTCCTCTCGGTGGGTTTCACGTTTTCTTTAGGATACCTGAAGAGAATCTTGCGCTTGCAGGAGATTTGGGTCAGGGCGGGTAGCTTGGATGAGGAGATGAGGCGACAAGACCTGTTCAAGCAAGAGGAGCCTTATGGAGTTTTCGCAATTGCAAGCGCTGGTGGATCGAGCGCTGGAAGACAAAAAGCTCACCCGCACAGAGGTGGATCAAATCGTCAACGCCATCCGGTCGGACGGCAAAATCTCCCCCGAAGAGATAGGCTTGCTGGAGTCCATTCGCGAAATGGTGCTCCGTCGGGAGATTCAGGTGGTGGAAACGGCAGATTAAGGGGCAGGGATCCCCAAGTAGAGGGTGACTTCGCTGCGGTTGTGAAACAGGTGGCGGGCCCTCACCAAGGGGAAGGCACTACCCAAGATCTCCAAACTTTGCCGCAGCACCCGCAGGCGGTGTTGGCGAGGTAACTTCAGGGTCATCACAGCTCTCCCCTGTGGCTGCAGATGGGGGGCAAAAGCCACCATCAGGCGGGCAGAAGCCGGGCCATCCATCCGCATGTCGTTGAGGATCAGGTGAAACCGGCCTGGGCCACGGGCCAAGTAGGCTTGGGCGCTGAGGCGATGGTGGCAGATCCCCGGATCTTGGCTGAGGCGCTCGTCCAAGTCCGCCGGATCCACTGCCGTGACCTGCTGGCCATATAGACGCAAAATGCGCGACCATCCCCCCGGCGCTGCCCCCAGATCCAGAGCCTGTCCCCCTGGCACCAAGGGAATCTGAAACACCTGGATGGCCTCCAGCAGCTTAAACTCGGAGCGGCTGATCTGCTCTGGATCCTGCCGAAAGCGATGGATCCCACCGGCCCAGTTGGAGAGGTTCTGGGCAGCCAAGGATAGGCCCAGCCAAGCGCGAATGCCCATCGGTTGAGCCAGGATCACCACCGAGATTACCTGCTGGGGGTCTTTGACCTGCAGGGGGGATCCCACCGCTGCCATCACCTGTTCGGCCAGGGTTTCATTGACCTGGAAGGGCTTGAGAGCCGGCTCTCCAAACAGGCGCGTCTGAACCGAAAAGCTGAGGGCGGGGTCAATGGCTGCCAACATTTCCCCATCAAGGCGCAATTCAACTAAGGATCCCTCGGCCAGCCGCCGTTCTTGGTGAATGGGGCAGATGTGGCGCAAAAAAATGGGCGGGTCAGCTTGCCAAGCCCCAGCCAGGTCGGCAAATGAGCGTTGGCTGCATACCCACACCAAGCCAGGTGCTTCCTTTAGCCGCTGCACGGCAGCCTCTGGATCCGCAGCTTCTATCTCCCGGATCGCCAAATCCATAAAATCCGGGTCGGCACTGCCCAGCCATGTATGGGTATCAGGGGGGAGAGGATTGCTCAACGGGCTCGCTGCCAACGCACGTAGGGTAAAGAAGCGGCTACTTGCTGAATCTGGGCTTGGGCGGCCAGCAGTTGTCCTGTGGCGTCCCAGGTGCCCTGCACCAGCATTTGCCAGGCTCCCTGGGGGATCTCCACAGCAGCGGCGTTCTCCCCCCAGCACACCTGTTTGCTGGGCAGATCCAGTGTCAACTGGAGCTGGGGATTTTCCGCCACCGCCTTCTGCAGGGCTTGAATCACAGCCGGGGGTGCCGTAACACAAGGGATCCCTAGGGCCAAGCAGTTGCCGAAGAAGATCTCGGCAAAGCTTTCGCCAATGAGGGCGCGGATCCCCCATTTGGCCAGCGCTTGGGGGGCATGCTCCCGGCTGGAGCCACAGCCAAAATTGGCATTGACCACAAGGATCTGGGATCCCTGGTACTGAGGCTGATCGAAGGGGTGTTGGCCGGGATCCTGGGCGCGGTCGTCGGCAAACACGTGCTGGCCCAAGCCGTCAAAAGTGACGCACTTCAAAAAGCGGGCCGGGATAATCCGATCGGTGTCGATGTCGTTGCCCAGCAGGGGGATCCCTCGGCCTGTGACGGTCAAAACTTCGCTTGACATGGGAACTTGATGAATTCTCCCAGAGAGGACTTCAGGGTATCGCAACGTTCGGCAAAACCCTGCCCAACGGCAAAGGAAAGCCGGCAAAAGGGGAAGGCTTGGCTCGGCTACCGGCGGTAAACCTGATTTTCCAAATTGCGCACCTGCCGCTCCAGCCGATCCAGCCGCCCGCGCAGCTCGTCCATTTCCGATTGGCGGGGCACGCCCAGATCCTGCAGGACGTTGCGCACCTGCCGCTGAACGTAGGATTCAAAGTTACTCTGCTCGGCCTTCACCTGGTTGAGCAGGTTGTTGATGACATTGGATGCCTCTTCTGGGTTGAGCTGCCCCTTCTGCACCAAGTCGTCGGCAGCCTTTCTCAACTGTTCTGCCAGCAGAGTGGTTGTGCCCACGCCCATTAGCAAGAGCTGACGTAAGATACTGTTGTTGTCCAATGCTGCCCTCCAAAGGACGCTTCGCGAACGGTACGGGCCTCCATGACTACCCATTTTCCTCAGTTTGCCCTCAACTTCGCAACCGGCTCGGCCAGTTTCTCCCTTTCGCCTGAGGCGGCACAACAATGGCACAAGGCTCTGCAAATCCTCTTGGAGCGACTCAAGATCCGTTCCCGACAGCAGCCTCAGGAGCCGGTTGAGTTTCGTTACCCTACTGAAGATTTCAGCTTGGAGATGTTCTGCAACCCCAACATCTGGGCTGGCCCCCACGCAGCCAAGGTGCTGGTGACTCTGAAAACCAAGGTGCTGCGCCTTTCCACCGAAGTGGAGTTCTCTCGCCTTCAAGAAGACCTCAGCCAATATCTGGAGTCCCTAACATGAGCGAAGATGCCCATGCTGCGGGAGAGGATCCCGCGGCCATTACGGTGACGCAACTGCTGGACGAGCCGCCAGAGGGGATCCCCGGCCACTTGGAAGTGGTTGCCCTCACTTGGCACGACCGCCAGCGATCCCGGCAACGGCTGGTGAGCGACTGGGGTACCGAGATCCAGTTGATGCTGCCTCGGGGCACCCATCTTCACGATGGGGATCTGCTCTATGCGGATGCGCAGCGACACATTCGGGTCAAAGCCCAACCCGAACCGGTGCTCTTGATTCAACCTGAAAACCCCATCCAGATGGGCCAGGTGATTCATCAACTGGGCAATTGGCACCGCCCGGCCCACGTTTCCCCCCAAGGGCAGATCCTGGCGCTGGCCGATGATCCGCTGCAGGACTGGCTGGCCCACATGGGGATCCCGTTTCGGTTGGAGATGGCTGTCTTCGAGCCCAACCTGTTGGCCCACAGCCATTAACCTGGGCCTTTCTGAGCGCAAACCCGTCCCTCCGACTCATGGCCTAGGCTCCAGCCTCTGCTTCTCGGGTTGCCAACCGCGCTGCAAACTCTCGGTGTTCCTCCGACTCAATTCCCCTTTGCAGCACACCCAACACCTGCTGCATGTTGCCCGTCAGCAGCGCGTCCACGGCTAACCACAACCCCGGAAACACCCGACTGTACAAAACGCCCAACTCATTGGGCTGTTGCTGCACGTACTCTCCATTCTGGAAGACATACCAGCGAAAGGCTTGCTCTTGGGTTAGCCAGACCAGATATTCCCGCACGCCGTTGCGCCGGTAGGCCCGCAGCTTATCATGCAGGTCGTAGGAAGCTGTGCTGGCGGCAATCTCCACAATCAGCTCCGGTGCACCCTCAATGTAGTCATCCTCGCTAATGCGGGACTGTCCCCCACAAGATTCGTGCATCCGCAATATGGCATCTGGCTGCGGCTCATTGTCCAAGTCCAGGCGAACGGTTGGATTGCCCGCCGACTCAACCCCCGGCGTTGCTGCTTCATAAACTCCCAGCCAGGCCATGATGTGGCTGTGTGGTCTGCCATGTCGGCGATATCTGAGGGGAGATGCCACGTAAACAATTCCCTCAATCAGCTCGGCTTTTTTGAGCTGAGGCATGGCTTGATAGCGCCGTTCAAACTCATCGCGGGTGAGACGATCGCCGCTTTCTAAGATGGGCAGTTCACGGAAGGAAGGGCTACTGACGCTCATGACCAGCTCTCTTACCAGCAGTCGCGACAGTGTTGCGGAGCAATATCGATGACTCCATCCGGGTTGGCTGGTAAGTCCATCATAGAGGGGCTGCTCTGTCGCGACAGCGTTGTGGAGCAACAATGGGCCATAGATGGGACGGGATCCCTTTCTATTCGACCCATTGAGCAGTCATCATCAGATGTCCAAGTTCTCGATCCGAACCGGCTCAAGAGGTTCTGCCAGCGGAAACCCCAGCACCTGGGCATAAAAGTAAAGCTCTGCCTCCAAAGCCCGTTTGATGTTGGCCGCCTGGCGAAAGCCGTGTTGCTCTCCCTCGAAGGGCACATAGGCCACTGGGATCCCTTTGGCCCGTAGGGCTGCCACCATCCTCTCCGCCTGATTGGGGGGCACGATGGCGTCTTCCAACCCTTGGAAGAAGATAACCGGACAATTGAGGCCCTCCAGGTGATGAATGGGGGAACGCTCCCGGTAGAGATCCCGCCGCTCTGGGTAGGGGCCAATGAGGCTGTCCAAGTAGCGAGACTCGAACTTGTGGGTCTCCTGGGCCAGGGCTTCTAGATCGCTCACCCCGTAGTAGCTGGCACCTGCTCGGAAGACGGCGTGGAAGGTCAAGGCCGCCAACGTGGTATAGCCGCCAGCGCTGCCCCCTTGAATGAGCAGCCGTTCCCCATCCACCTTGCCCTGTTCTGCCAAAAATTGGGATCCGGCGATGCAATCTTCCACATCTACCAGGCCCCACCGGCCTTTGAGAGCATCCCGATAGGCCCGTCCGTAGCCGCTGCTGCCCCGGTAGTTCACATCCAAAACGGCAATCCCCCGACTGGTCCAGTATTGGATCCCCAGGTTGAGCACGGCTGCCGTCGCCCCGGTGGGCCCGCCGTGGCTTTTCACCAGCAGGGGTGGCTTTTCGCCAGCAGGGGCAACAAAGTCTCGGTTTTTGGGGGGATAGAAGAAGGCGTAGGCCACTTCCTTGCCGCCACCGGTGGGAAAAACAATGGGCTCTGGGATCGACAGATAGTCCGGATCCACCGCCACGCTGCTGGAACGGGCCACCACCTCCACTTGGCTGGAGGGTAAGTCTAGGCAGACCAAGGCAGTGGCTTCCGTCGGGGATCCGGCCAGGAAAGCGGCTTTTTCCCCACTCACCTGCAAACCGCTGATCTGGGTGTAGGGCAAGGGGATCCCTGCCAACTGTCCTGAATGGGGATCCAGATAAGCCAGATGAGACAGCCCGTCTTGTTCATAACAGGCCAGGATGCGCCCATCGCCACAGAAGCCGTAGGTGCTCAGGCCAAACACCCACTGCGGCTCTCCAAACTCCGCTTCCATAGGGCAGAGGGGAATGGGGCCCTGGGGATCCCAGCGATAGAGGTTCCACCAGCCGCTGCAATCGGAAACAAAGTAGAGATCCCCTTGCGGTGACCACTGGGGCTGGAAGATCGACTCGGCAGGGCCACCGGCCAGCTTTTGAGGTTCTCCCAAGCTGCCGTCAGGGTTCACCTCAGACCGCCACAGTTCCGTCCCATCCCAGGGCATCTGGGGGTGATCCCAGGTCAGCCATACCAAGGTCTGGCCGTCTGGACTGAGGCGCGGGCTGGCGTAGAAGTCGTGCCCAGAAGCCAAAATCTGCTGGGATCCGCTTTCCAAGTCAATCGAGACAAGGCTGTTTTCCGGCTCTCCCTGGCGGCTGTGATCTTCCCGCACACAGAGGATGCGTCCACGCGCCCGATCCACCACCCCATCTGCATAGCGATAGGGGCCTGCTTCTGTCAGGGGCTGGGGATCCGAACCCGGCAGCAGGCGGTAGAGCCGTTGGTCAGCGAAGTTGCAAAAATACACTACCCCTGCCGACACCCAATAAGCTCCACCCCCATACTCATGCACCCGTGTCCGCACATTGAAAGGTGCCGGTGTCAGCTCCACCAGGATCCCGTCGGCAGAGCGCCGCATCAGCACGTTTCGCCCCTTCTCTTGTGGGCGACCCTCCGTCCAGTAGAGATCCCCTCCATCCCAAACTACCTGTCCCAAGCGCAGGGATCCCGTCACCACCAGGTCAGCGGTAATCGGGGATCGCCAAGATCCATAGCCGGCCTGTTGCACCATAAGCTATTAACTCTCAACTAATTCTCGACCCCAGAACCCCTATTATGCCGGCAGCAAGGGATCCCTGCCTTTGCCTACAGCCTGTGGGGAAAGGGCTCGGATTCTGGGAAAAGGTATCCCGCGATACAATTCTCTCCGGGCTGAATGGGTTTGATGGAACACGTTAAGGCAACAGGGATGCACAACGCTTTCTCGACTGCAGGATTAGCCTTTCCCCTGTTGACGTTGGGAAGGCATTCGGTGAAAGCCTCAGCCGACTGCAGTTGGGCAAATTTAACACATGGGCGAGGTGATGAGCTAAGTGCTTCCCTCTGTTGGCCGGGCTGCTGCAACAACTGGACTTCTTAATACCCTTTGCACTCACTTCGTTTCGGAGATCACCGATGGCTCTATCATTTAATCGTCGTCAAGTGCTGAAAATGGGCGCTCTGGCCGGAGCCGGGGCTGCCCTAGGGCCGCAGATCTGGGTGAAGCGATCCGTGCCCGCCTACGCCCAGGGAGAGACCATCCGCGTTGGCATTTTGCACTCCCTTAGCGGCACCATGGCCATTTCGGAAACCAGCGTGGTGGATGCGGAAAAGCTGGCCATCAAAGAGATCAATGCCGCCGGTGGGGTTTTGGGCAAGCAGATCGAGCCGATTATCGAGGATGGCGCTTCCGATTGGCCAACCTTTGCGGAGAAAGCCACCAAACTGATCGATGTGGACAAGGTGGCAACGGTATTCGGCTGCTGGACTTCGGCCAGTCGCAAAGCCGTGTTGCCGGTGTTTGAATCCAAGCAGCACCTGCTCTGGTATCCCGTGCAGTACGAAGGACAAGAGTGCTCCAAAAACATCTTCTACACCGGCGCTGCCCCCAACCAGCAGATCGAGCCTTCGGTGGAATGGCTGCTCAAGAACAAGGGCAAAGAGTTCTTCCTGGTGGGATCCGACTACGTGTTCCCCCGCACGGCCAACACCATCATCAAGGCCCAGTTGGAAGCCCTGGGGGGCAAGGTGGTGGGTGAAGACTATCTGCCTTTGGGCAACACAGAAGTTACCCCCATCATCAGCAAGATCCGGGCCGCTCTTCCCAATGGCGGTGTGATCTACAACAGCTTGAATGGCGACAGCAACGTGGCCTTTTTCAAACAACTGAAAGGGGCAGGGCTGGGGCCGGATCGTTATCCTTCCATGTCCGTCAGCATTGCCGAAGAAGAGGTGCAGGCCATTGGCCCCGAATTTTTGGAAGGGCACTTCGCCGCCTGGAACTACTTTATGACGGTGGATACGCCTGCCAACAAGAAGTTTGTGGAGGCTTTCAAGGCAGAATACGGCCAAAACCGCGTCACCAACGACCCGATGGAAGCCGCCTACATCATGGTTTACATCTGGAAGCAGGCGGCAGAAAAAGCGGGAACGGTGGAGATCGACGCCGTGCGGCAGGCAGCCTACGGCCAGACCTTCGATGCCCCTGAAGGCTTGGTAACCATGAACACCAACCACCACCTGACCAAATATGTGCGGATCGGCCAGGTGCGCTCCGATGGCTTGTTTGATGTCATCTTTTCTACGGATGCCGTGGAACCACAGCCCTGGAACCAGTTTGTGGCAGAGACCAAGGGCTTTGCCTGCGATTGGTCAGATCCGGCCAAGGGCGGTCGCTACAAAGTCAGCTAGTCCTGGCCAGGGCTGGGATCCCTTGCCGTTTGGATAGGGTCGGGGATCCCGCCTAGATGCTCGGTTAGCCTCCCTAGTTTAGTTGGAAGGAGGATCCCCTGCCCATGACCTTGCTCTTGGATAGCTTGTTTAACGGCCTTAGCATCGGCACCGTCTTACTAATAGCCGCCTTGGGCTTGGCCATTGTTTTCGGCCTCATGGGGGTCATCAACATGGCCCATGGGGAGCTGATGATGTTGGGGGCCTACACCACTTTTGTGGTTCAAAATGCCTTTCGTTCCCTAGGGGATCCCTGGCGGGATCTGTACATCTTTCCAGCTTTGGTAGCTGCCTTTGCCGTCACGGCTCTGGTGGGACTAGCCCTGGAGCGGGGGGTGATTCGCTTTTTGTATGGCCGACCCTTGGAGACCCTTTTGGCCACCTGGGGCGTGAGCCTGATCCTGCAGCAGTTTGTGCGCAGCGTCAATTGGGTGCTGGCTTTCCGCTTGGGGGCCTTCGCGGTGCTCTTTTTTGGCGGCTGGTGGCTCTTGGCCAGGCGAACGGATTGGCCGCGCCTCAAAGGGTGGACGCTGGCGCTGCTACTGGTGCTTTCCACGGCAATTGCAGCGGTGGGGGGGCGGGTGCTGGCGCAAACCTATGCTTTAGCAGTCACTCAACCCTGGTTTGGAGCCCAGAACAAAGATGTGACGGCTCCCCGGTGGCTGGGGGGTGGGATCCCGGTGGGCAACCTGTTTTTGCCCAATACCCGCCTGTTTATCATCGCCCTCACTGTCTTCTGCATCCTAGGGCTGTACTTCTTCTTGCAACGCACCCGCTGGGGGCTGCGCATCCGGGCGGTTACCCAAAATCGGGCCATGAGCGCCTGTGTAGGGATCCCCACGCAAAAGGTGGATGCCCTCACCTTTGCCGTCGGCTCGGGTCTGGCGGGAGTGGCCGGCGTAGCGGTCAGCCTGCTGGGATCCGTGGGGCCGAACACCGGCCAAAACTACATCGTGGATACCTTTATGGTGGTTGTCGTGGGGGGTGTCGGTAAGCTTTTGGGCAGCATTGTGGCAGCGCTTGGGATCGGGATTGCCAACTTTGTCATCGGTTCCGGGACGCTGGCTTTGATTTTTCCCAACGTGCCCATCCTGACCGATACCCTCAACTTTTTTGCCACCACGAGCATGGCCAAGGTAATGGTCTTTGCTTTGATCGTGGCCTTTTTGCAGGTGCGACCTCGGGGCCTTTTCCCCGAAAAAGGTCGTATGGTGGATGCCTAGGGAATGATCTCGCTTGGCGAAAACTCTAGGACCAGACTCTCCATCTTCTACTCCCTCACAAAGCCCATGAAACTGGTTCATTCCCCCCGTGCTGATCATGAAGTGGCTGCTCCCGCCGCGGGTGGGGATCCCAATTCTTCTCGCAAGCTTCTGTGGGAGGCCGGGATCCTCATCGTTTTGGTGCTGGCCTTGATCTTTGTGGCCCCAACTGTGCTGTCTGGCTTTCGGCTCAACTTGTTGGGGCGGTTTCTGGCCCTCAGCATTGTAGCTTTGGGGATCGACCTCATCTGGGGCTATACCGGCATGCTCAGCCTGGGGCATGGGGTGTTCTTTGCCTTGGGGGGCTACGCTCTGGGGATGCACCTGAAATTGCAATTGCCGGAAGGTCAGATACCGGAGTTTTTCAGCCTCTATGGGGTAACGGAATTGCCCTGGTTTTGGTATCCCTTTTATTCGTTTCCGTTTACGGCTGTTGCTGTGGTCTTGATCCCGGCTTTGGTGGCGGCAGCCCTGGGGTATTTGGTGGTGAGAAATCGCATCCGAGGGGTTTATTTTTCCATTTTAACTCAGGCCACCACGATTATTTTCTTTAACTTCTTCAACGGCCAACAGCGCTTAATTAATGGCACCAACGGCCTGACCAACTTCCAGACTTTGTTTGGCCTAGATGTCAACTCGTCCGAAATGCGCTTTGCTGTCTATGTCACTACAGTTCTGGCGGTGGTTTTGGCTTACCTTCTCTGTCGTTGGCTGACCAGCGGCCTATTCGGTCGGATCCTGGTAGCCATTCGAGATGACGAGCCACGGGTTCGTTTTTCCGGCTACGATCCCACCGGCTTTAAAGTTCTGGTGTTTGCCGTGTCTGCTGCCCTGGCAGGCATTGCCGGAGCTTTGTTTACCTTGCAAACTGGGATCATCTCTCCCAATGCGATGGCCGTTCCCTTTTCCATTGAGATGGTAATCTGGGTGGCGGTGGGCGGTCGGGCCAGTTTGGTGGGGGCGGTGCTGGGGGCTCTGTTGGTTAACTTTGCCAAGAGCTTGCTGAGCGAAAATCTTCCCGAAATTTGGTTGTTTTTCCAAGGGGGATTGTTCCTGCTGGTGGTGCTGGTGTTGCCGGATGGACTGGTGGGTTGGGTGCGCACCCAAGGCAGGCAGCTTTGGGTCACCGTTCAGCTTTGGCGCAGGCGTTTGGCAGATACTTCCCCAGCTTAAATCTGGCTTTCTGTCGATGTGCATCATACGCAAGGTGCAAGTTCAGAGTAAAAGGATCCCAGATCTGATGGGTGAGCCAGCGATGCCAAGTTTCCTCTCCTATTTGATGGGTTTATTTGATGGGTTGAGAATCCGGTTTGACCTTTGGCCTTTCCGTTCTTGGATGTGATCCCTATGCTCACTGCAGCTCCCACCGCTACCCGACAAATTTTACAAACTCAGGATCTCACCGTCAGCTTTGATGGCTTCAAGGCTTTGGACAGGCTGAACTTCTCTCTGGAGGAAGGGGAGCTGCGGGTGGTCATCGGCCCCAATGGGGCAGGCAAGACTACGTTTCTCGATGTGCTGACGGGCAAGGTTAAGCCTACTCGAGGCCGGGTGCTGTTTAAAGGAAAAGATCTGACCAAGCTCAAGGAACATGAGATCTCGATTTTGGGTGTTGGGCGCAAGTTTCAGACGCCGCGGGTCTATCAAAACTTGAGCGTGCGAGAAAACTTGGAGCTATCCCTCAACCCTGACAAAAGGGTTTTTTCCACCCTATTGGGCAAAAAGCATCTGCGAGAAAAAACGGATGCTCTTTTGGAAACCATTGGCCTCAGCCGTAAGGATCGGGTTCCGGCAGGGCTGCTTTCCCACGGAGAAAAGCAATGGCTGGAGATCGGCATGGTGATTGCTCAAGATCCGGATTTGCTGCTGCTGGATGAATGCGTGGCCGGGATGACGGACAAAGAAACGGAAGCTACAGGAGAGTTAATTCAATCCTTAGCCCAAAGCCACACCATTTTGGTGATCGAACATGACATGGTGTTTGTCCGACAAATTGCCCGCAAGGTTACCGTTTTACACCAAGGCTCGGTGCTGTGCGAAGGTACCTTTGAGGATGTGAAAAACGACCCGCGAGTGATTGAGGTCTATCTCGGATCCCACAAGGGGAAAAACTAAGCAAAGAGGCTATAGTTCTGTATCTAATCGACTCATGCGCAGGCCTATGAATACGGAAAACGCGACCGCAACACAAAACTTATCCCGAGATGGATCCGGGCCTCTCCTGGAGGTCTCCAACTTGAGGGTTTACTATGGTCAGAGTTTAATTGTGAAGGATCTCTCTTTTAAGATCTTTCCCGGCCAAGCGGTTTGCCTTCTGGGCCGCAATGGTATGGGCAAAACCACCACACTTAAAGCCCTGATGGGACTTCTGAAAGACTGCACAGGCAAAATTGCTTTTGAGGGCCGTCCTATCAACCATTACCCTCCCAATTGGCGAGCCCGCGCCGGTATTGGCTATGTACCCCAAGGTCGAGAGATATTTCCTCGCCTAACGGTTGAGGAAAACCTGCTGGTGGGGCTAGAAGCGGCACCGGACAGAGAACGGATCATACCTGAGTTTGTCTATGACCTATTCCCAATTCTGCGTTCTTTTCTTAAACGGCTGGGTGGGGATTTGAGCGGTGGGCAGCAGCAGCAACTGGCCATCGCCAGGGCTTTGGTGGCAGAGCCCAAACTTTTGCTCCTGGATGAGCCTACAGAAGGGATCCAACCCTCCATCATCATCGAGATTGAAGAAGCCATCACCCGTATTCAAAAGGAGCGGGGCGTTTCGGTGTTGCTGGTGGAGCAGTATTTTGAGTTTGCCCAAAGTCTGGCCGATTACTTTTATCTTATGGAAAATGGATCCCTTATCATGGAGGGGCCGACTGACCAAATGGACGAAGAAAAAGTCCGAGCTCACCTTTCTATCTGAGGTGGCACCTGGAGAGCCTGAAAACCTCTATAACTTTTTTGAGAGCGGCAAATGGCATCCTGCATGTTCCAGAGACCTTGCCTAAACTTCTGGAAAAGCGAGAAGTCCACCTGCGAGGGGATAGGCTAGGGTTAGCCCTGGGCTTCCTTGAGCAGCAGCGTTGGCTAAGCTAGAAACTGTTCAAGATTGCGCTAGCTTGCCATTTCCATCCACAGGTTTGTGTCTCCTCCGATTCACTTCACTGCAGAGCCCTGGCTGCACACCTACAGCGAAATTATCGATGTGCGCTCTCCGGCAGAGTTCGCAGAGGATCATTGGCCGGGAGCCATCAACTTGCCTGTACTCTACGATACAGAACGGGCGGAGGTGGGCACGCTCTACAAGCAGGTGGATCCCTTTACAGCCCGCAAACGAGGGGCAAGCTTGGTGGCCCAGAACATCAGTCGCCACTTGCAAACCCATTTTGCCGATAAAGATCGCGATTACCGGCCCCTAATCTACTGCTGGCGGGGAGGGCAGCGCTCTGCCAGCTTGGCATTGGTGTTGTCCCAGGTGGGCTGGCAGGTTACGGTTTTGCAAGGTGGCTACAAAACCTACCGGGCCTGGGTGCGCCGACAGCTGCAGATCTTGCCCCAGGAATTTACTTACCGAGTGCTCTGCGGACCAACAGGGAGCGGCAAAACCCAGTTGCTTCACCATCTGCGCCAACAGGGATCCCAAGTCCTCGATCTGGAAAAGCTGGCCTGTCACCGGGGATCCCTCCTGGGGGCCGAGTGGGGGGTGCCACAGCCCGGTCAGAAGAGCTTTGAAAGTCAACTGGTGCAGGTTTTTCTCCAGTGGGATCCCGCCAAGCCAGTCTGGGTGGAGGCTGAGAGTGCCAAAGTGGGCCAGCTCCATCTGCCGCCTGCCCTTTGGCAAGCCCTTACCCAAGCCGACTGTGTCGAAGTGCAGTTGCCTCTAGAGGAGCGGGTGAAGGGGCTGATCGCCCACTATCCCCACTGGATTGCTCACCCCCAAGCGCTAAAGGGGAAATTGCTGCCTCTGAAGTCCCGTCTTGGCCAGGCCCGCCTGCAGCGTTGGTTTGAGCTGATCGACGCCCAAGACTGGCCGCAGTTTGTGCAGGAGTTGCTGGAGCAGCACTATGACCCCACCTATCGGCACGGGCTGCAGCAAAACTTCAATCGCCTTCGGGCCCGGATTGAGCTGTCTGACCTTTCCGAGACCAGCCTCAGGGAAGCTGCTGCTCGCCTCATCCAGATGCCGCTTGGATCCCTGGCTAGGTGAGCACAATAAACTCCAAAGCCCGCAACACCTCAAACCACTCGGAAACTTCCAGCCGAACCGTGGAATCGGCAATCCACCGGCAGCCGGGATAAAAAGACTTGCGGTAGGCGCGAGCGGGATCCTTGTAGTCCACTTCCAATTGAAAGTGATCCGGCAGTGGGCGAGGCCGGTAGGCCGGCAGCCGCCTCAGGGATCCCTCTACACCTTGGCGGATGGCCCGCAAAACTTGCTGCGGATGTGGCGCAATGACCGACTGGCCCATTCCTTTGTGGGTGACCACCGTCTCGATTTGGGCGTCATAAGCTTTTGCTTCAGCACACACCTCCGCATCTCCGGCTACAAACACAACTGGGACTCCCTCATAGGCAGCCGTGAGGCTGACCAGGTGAAACTCGGCGATGGCCTGGCCGTTCAGCCGGATTTGGCTAACTTCGGTGGTGTAGGTGTGGGCGAGGGGGTTGGCAGCAGATCCGGCGCGGGCATGATAGCCGATTAGGAGCAGGGCATCGTAACTGCGATCCAACTCTTGCACCATACAGTAGGGGTGGCCGCTCCAGCCGCGGATGAGTTGCACCGGCTCCGGCAACCGTTCGGGGATGAGGTTTCGCCCGGAGTCATGGGCATCTTTGACCGTGATCTGCGTGGCTCCGGCAGCCAGGGATCCCTCACAAGCCGCGATCACTGCTCGGGTCATCTGCTCTCGGAATGCCTCGTAACCCGGCTGGCCGATGGTGGCCTCATCCCAATGGCTGATGCCGGCGATCCCCTCGATATCGGCGCTGATATAGACCTTCATGCTTGGCTCAGTAGACTCAGCATTGGATTCTGTCGGGCTCTATCCACCCTCAGATGCCGCTCAACATCGCTCTGCACAAGGGATCCAAGCGGTTATTTCCCTTGCGAAAGCTGCCCCTGTCTCCGTTACGGATCCCTTCCCTATTCTCAAGAAGCTCGGATGAAGAATAAAGACTCCATCCTGCTGAGGCGGTCAGAGAGCCACCAAAGAAGCAGATACCCCCTGCTGTAACTCCGACAACAATGAGGCCGGACGCCCCTTGTAGGGCCAGGCAAAAGCGTGACGAAAGGCTGCTTCCTGGCAGTGTTTGAGCTGCTCGAAATCGATAATGTCGTGGGTTAGCAGGTTTTCGTACTCAAACGGCAGCCGCACATTGTGCAAGCCGGCGTTGTCGGTGCAGATGGCGATATCTACCCCCGCCTCAAAGCAGCGGTCAAAGACAATCTTGAGGGGCTCCAAACTGGGCAGGGTTCCCGTTTTTAGATAGGTGGTGGGACAAACTTCTAGGCATTGGCCTCGCCGCGCCAGCTCCGGCAGCAATTCTGGATAGTGGAGGGGGATCTGAATGCCGTGGCCGATCCGCGAGACATAGGGCAGCAACTGTGGGTAGCAGCCATCCAAAGTTTCGTACAGGTGGGCAGTGGTTTTCAGGCCGCGGGCCAGCGCATACTTGAACAGCTCAATCCACTCGTCCATCCGTTCGCCGTAGGGCTTGTCTCCCCCGGCCAGGTCGATGGCACACACATACTCCGACTCAGCGGCAGCTTCCACCATGGCCCGGTTGATGTGGCTGGGCAGGCGTGAATGCAAACAGACGATCTGGGTGGTGACGATGGGATACTCCCGCTGCTGGCTGGCCTGCCCCACCGTCTCGATTACCTGGCGCATCTGCTTGAGGCGCTCCGCCTCATCCAGGCTGGGATCCGTGCGTAGGTAGGGAGTGTAGCGAATCTCCAGGTAGGCCAGATCCTCAAAGACGTAGGCTCCCCGCAGCAGGCGGTAGATAAAATAGGGCAGGGTTTCCAGGGTTTGCACCTGTTCCACCAGCGTGTGCAGCTCCAGGTAATCTTCGAGGGTGTTGCGCGGGCGGGTGTAGAACTCCTCGAACTCGGCATAGGTGGGAAAGCGCTCTGCCACAGGGGATCCCTGGCGGTGAAAATAGCGCCACAGAATTCGGGGGACAACCGAACCGCCCAAATGACGGTGCAACTCCGCGTGAAGTGCCATAAACGCTCTACAGTGGCCCGCCAGGGGGCAGACTTGGTTTGTTTAAGTACTATTTCTACTCTTATCCTACTCTTATCCAACCGCCTCAGGCTTGTCCAGGTCTAATCCCGCAAGCCCGGCTAGAAGTTTAGATCGTCAAGCCGATCCCCTGCCCATCGTGATAGGCGGCCAGCAGTAGGTCGGTGGTGGTATCCCAAGCAATCTCGCCCGAGCGCGATAGAGCAATGGCCCCAAAGGAGCGGCGACGTTGGCGGGCCTCTTGAAAAGACTTGGCCATGGCAGCCTTCAGGCTGAGGCCATCTTCCACTCGAATCACAATCCGCGCCGCCAAGCTCTCATCCAAAATATCTTCCCCGACACCAGTACAACTGACCCCCGCCGCCGCACTGGCATAGGTTCCCGCTGGAGTGGCCGAATCGCTTACTCGCCCCACCCGTTCAAACCCCCGCCCGCCGGTGGAGGTGCCGGCACAGATTTGCCCCTGTTGATCCAGCGCCACCGCCCCCACCGTGCCCATGGCCAGAGCAGTGAGAACCCTGGTCGGGGGATGGGTTTGACGCAACTGCACCCACTCTTGAACCCGCTTGAGAGTGGCCGGGTCATAGACCGGCAACTGCAGCTCCCGCGCCAGCTCTGCTGCCCCTTGTTCGGCCACCACGCGATCCGGGCTTGATTGCAGAGCCTGGGCCATGAGGATGGGATGCTGAACTCGGCTGACGTTGATCACCCCGCTAAAAGACTGGGTGGCCCCGTTCATGAGAGCGGCGCTCATGCGGATTTGCCCATCCGATTGCAAGACCGACCCCGTCCCGGCATTGTAGAGCGGATCATCCTCCAGCAACTGGCAGGCATGCATCACCGCCGCCTCGGCACTCTGCCCAGCCAACAGCAGCTCGTAGGTGCTCTCCACCACCTGCTGCAGGGATCCCCTCACTTTTTCCAGGCTGCTTTCCCCTTCCAGGGCGCTGCCGGCTCCGCCGTGGATGATCAGTTTGGGCTGAGGCATGATGAGATCGGTTACCTTGTGAGAACAGTGGAAGACTATATTTTGATTTTCGGGTACAACATCCACCCATGCATCTGCTCCATCCCAGGGATCCCAACGCAAAGGGAGAGGGAGCCTTAAGATAATCCTGTAGATTTGCTAAGCATAGATACTCAAGGGCGATTCTGGTAAAGGGCTGTCGGATTGCAGCCGGCAGGGATCCCCCTGATGGTATGGCACAAGCGAGGTTACATCCATGGCGCTGCCCAGCTTGCACGAGTTTCCTTGGCTGACCACGGTCATCGCTTACCCTGTGTTGGCCGCCCTATTTATTCCCCTGATCCCAGCACCGGCTGGGGATCCCAGTACCCGCGCCTACGCACAAAAGTTGGCCGAGCGGATCCGCTGGTTTGCTTTGTTCATTGCGGTCACGGATCTGCTGATTCTGCTGGCCGGCTTCTATGTCGGCTACGATCCCGGCCAGACGGGCTTGCAACTGCTGGAGCGCTACACCTGGGTACCCCAAGTGGGCTTGAGTTGGTCGGTGGGGGCTGATGGCCTCTCCATGCCCCTGATCCTGCTCACGGCGTTTATCACTACCCTAGCCATCTTGGCCGCTTGGCCGGTCACCCTCAAACCTCGCCTCTTCTACTTTTTGATGCTGGCCATGTACGGCGGGCAGATCGGGGTGTTTGCCGTGCAGGACATGTTGCTGTTTTTCCTGATGTGGGAATTGGAGCTGATCCCGGTGTACTTGCTCCTCTCCATTTGGGGTGGGGCAAACCGCCTCTATGCGGCCACCAAGTTCATCCTCTACACGGCTCTCAGCTCCCTGTTTATCCTGGTGGCAGGTCTGGCTATGGCCTTCTACGGGGATCCCATCAGCTTTGACATGACGGATCTGGCCCACAAGACCTATCCACTCACCTTCCAACTGCTGATGTATGGGGCCTTCCTCATTGCCTATGGGGTGAAGCTGCCCATTTTCCCCTTGCACACTTGGCTGCCCGATGCCCACGGCGAGGCCACTGCGCCGGTGCACATGTTGCTGGCCGGGATCCTGCTCAAGATGGGGGGCTATGCCCTGATGCGCATGAATGCGGGCATGCTGCCGGATGCTCATCTTTACTTTGCGCCGGTGCTGATCGTGTTGGGGGTGGTGAACATCATCTTTGCCGCCCTCACCTCTTTTGCCCAGCGCAACCTGAAACGGAAGATCGCCTGTTCTTCCATCAGCCACATGGGCTTCGTGCTCATCGGTATCGGATCCCTGACGGAGATCGGCATGAGCGGCGCCATGCTGCAGATGATCTCCCACGGGCTGATCGGGGCCAGCCTGTTCTTTTTGGTGGGGGCCACCTACGACCGCACCCATACGCTGGAGCTGGAAGAAATGGGCGGCGTTGGCCTGAAGATGCCCAAGATCTTCTCCATGTTCACCGCCTGCTCCCTGGCTTCGCTAGCCCTACCCGGCATGAGCGGCTTTGTGGCCGAGATCATGGTGTTTATCGGCATGGCCACCACCGATGCCTACTCTCTCCCCTTCCGGTTGGTGGTGGTTTTCCTGGCAGCAGTTGGGGTGATCCTGACCCCCATCTACCTGCTGTCGATGTTGCGGCAGATTTTCTTTGGCCCGGAGAACAAAGAGCTCACCGAACACGAAGAATTGGTAGATGCTGAGCCACGCGAGGTGTTCATCATCGCCTGCCTGTTGATCCCCATCATCGGCATTGGGCTCTACCCCAAGCTGGTGACCAGCCTCTACGACCAATCCACCAACGCCTTGGTGGCGCTGCTGCGGCAGGAGCTGCCTCAAACTGGTGAGACGGTTGCCCAAGCTCCTGCCCTCTACAACAACTGAATAATAATGTTGAATTGAGATGAGAACTGAGGGTCGGAAAGGGATCCACTCTCTTTCTATCCCCTATTGGACTTGTGGCTCTCGCCAGCTTGAACTTGCATCCAGCCGAACAAAGTTGCGATTGTCAGTTGGATCCCTTGGGCAAACGCAGGAGTGGGGACCACCTCTTGGGGATCCTCATGCACCGTCGGCTGCTGCCCGGCAGGGTAGGCGAAAACAACCCTTTCTTCGGGATCCACCACCCACCCCATTTGGCAGCCGTGATCCAGGCCGATCAAGATTTTTTTGACCAGCTTCATTGGATTTTGATCGGGAGAGAGAATCTCGATCATCCAATCCGGGCAAAAGGGGATGAGATTTTGAATGGTGCCATCTTCATCCACAGGGATCCGATCCCAGGCGATTACAGAAATATCCGGTACAATCGCATATCCGGCAAAGGTGCAGCGTAGCTCTGGAAATGCCATTCCCAGTTGAGAAGGCTCCAACATCTCGTTAATGAAGCTACCCAGTTTTAGTTGGAGACGGCTATGTTTTCCCTGTGGCATGGGCTTCTGGATAATTTCTCCTTTGATGAACTCGCTGGCGGGCTGAGTTTCCGGCTGTTGTAGAAAGTCTTCCAGAGTTAGAGGCTTGGCAGATAGACTGACCATGGCTTTCTCCCATCACGCTGCTATCCGATTAACAATAGACTGAGAAAGTATCAAAGCTGATCAAATCAAAACAGATCCCTGTCACGTTGTTGCCAAGTCATTTGGCGGTCATAAGGGCTTTTGCCGGAAAACAACCCCATCAGCGGCCCCAAAATGGCCCCAAACACAAAACCGCCCGCATGGGCCCAGTAAGCAATTCCCCCACCCTGCATACCGATATTGGTAGGCGTCTGTAGGCTGGCAATGCCGTAGAAAGCTTGCTGGATGAACCAAAAGCCTAGGAACACCCAAGCCGGAACGTAGAGGGTTGTGATGAAAATACCCAAGGGCACCAGGGTCAGAATCTCGGCCCGTGGAAAACGCAAAATATAGGCTCCCAATACGCCAGCAATAGCGCCGCTTGCCCCCAGTGAAGGAATGGGGGATCCCATATCGAAAAACCACTGCGTTAATGCAGCCAAAGCTCCGCAAGCCAGGTAAAAGATGAGGTAGCGCAAATGGCCCAAGCGATCCTCAACGTTGTTGCCGAAAACCCACAAAAAGAGCATGTTCCCGCCAATGTGGAGAAAGCCCCCATGCAGAAATTGTGAGGTGAATAGGGTTATCCATTCCGGACGCGACGAAGAGGTGAGCTCCCCTCGAAAACTGGCCGTCAACTCTATCGGTACCACTGCCCACTCTCGGAAAAAAGCTGCCAGCTCTTGTGGCGACAGGGTTAGCTGGTACAGAAAGACTAGAATATTAACGATCACCAAGGCATAAGTGACATAGGCTGTGCGGGTGGTTGGGTTGCGATCTTGCAGGGGTACCACAGTTAAGATCCGGTTGACGTCACCCTCTAGCCTAACCTGTCCTTTCCCACCCCCCCCGGCTCACCTCTAAGCCCCTACCTGAGGCTACACTAGGGTAACCTGCTGGGAGCTATGCTTGCAGACGGATCCCTTGCCGACGAACGCATCTCGGCCAAGCTCGCTCGGCAGAGAATGGACTACAAGATAAGGATTTAGAGGAGTGGATTGATGTCCGAGGTTGAAAGCCCCACTGCCCCGCTCAAGTTTTTGATCGTCGAAGATCATCCAGAGGTGGCCCAGAACAACTGTGAGTGGCTGCAACGCATTGCAGCAGATGCTCAATGTATTACGGTCACCAATCCCATGGACGCCATCCTGCGCTTGCAGCGGGAACAACCAGACTTGGTTGTAGCCGATCTGCTCTATGGTCAAACCAGCGGAGAGCAGTCTGCCGAGCCTGGCCTAGAGTTCCTGCGCCATATCTTTGAGAACTACCCCACCTTGAATGTGATGGCCTATTCCAGCGAGCCGCTGCTGCTCACTCCATTGGTGGGCCTGATCAGCAAACACCAGGGTGGGTTTGCCGCGGTCAACAAAATGGAACGGCGCACCGTGTTTCTGGAGGGGGCCAAAAGCGCCCTGAATGGAGAATTGCGCATGCCGCGGGAGTTGCGCGGTCTTACGAAGCTGACAGAACGAGAAATTGAGGTCTTGAACTTGCTCTGCAAAGAAGCCCTCACCGACCAAGCCATTGCCGATCGCATTCACACCAGCAAGAAGACCGTACAAAACTGTATCCAGAGGCTCAAAGAAAAGTTGGATATTTTCGGCTCTGAGGATGAGATCAACGCCCGCGTTGCCATGTGTATGACAGCCGTTCAGAAAAAGATTATCCAGTGGTGAAACAGAATAGATTATGAGTTTGTCTCTAAACACTACTTTGGCATAGATTGCCAATGGAGCTTATCCAAGAAGTGAGGGGGGATAAGTGATGTTATTAGAGGCCGAGACAAAGCTGGTACGGGATAAGTCACTGGGATACCTCGTAACAACAGAAGAAACGCCAATCGAGAAATGGAGCCCTTTTACTTTGCTGATGCGTGTTGTGTCGGTATCTTTATCTACATTGCTACTTATTGGACTTCCTATCTTCGCAGTTCTATCGGCAATACTTTCTGCCTTAGGGACATGGATCCCTAGCACTTTGGCCAGTGGCATACCTCCTATTGCTATGGCTTTTTCTGGATTGTTGGGTGGTTTATCGATGCTTCTTTGGTACTATTGGTACTCAAATCAACCCTATAAATCTAGGGTTGTTATTTTGAGCAATGGCTTCATTTATCATGACATCTATCGTGACATCCTAGGAAAGCAGAACAGACTTGCCTATAGGTATAACGAAATTGTCTCAGTGAACGTGGACTTCAGAAAGAAGAGTGTCGGTTTTGTCAAATCAGAATGCTACCCATACTACAGCTACTACATCAATTGCCAAGGAAATCCTGTCGTATCTATATCTTCCCCGTCTTTGCCTTTGATGAGGTATGTAGCCAGCTACATTTGCTCCACGCGCTGGAAAGGCATGAGAGAAGCAATTGAGCGTGGACAAGAGGTTTCATTTGGATGCGTTGCCATAAGTAGGGAGTACGTTAGAGTCAAGGATTTCGGTTCTTCAGAGCGATTGTTATTTAGGATCCAGGCTATCAAAGAGATTAAGCTGTGCATTGATAGTGAGGATGGTTACGTATTCCGCCTGGAGTTTATCTCAGGGTCTAGGTCAACAAAGAGCTCTGATTGTTACTTCCGCTGTGACAAGGTAGATAACTTCCATCTATTTTTCAAGACACTCAAGCTTGTGGGTATCCCTATGAACCTTTCTGAGCTTCCAGCACGTCTCACCTTTGAGAATCATATTAGACAGGCAACAGATGGCTAGACACCAACCGAATGGAGGAGGCACCGATCTTTGGGTACAGCCTTTCCAGGAGATAAGCGAGGTAGTACTGCACGGCAAAGACAAAGAGCACGCATGAGGAAAAAGCAGGCTTCCATAGCTTCCGCCTTTATTTCCTCGAGACGACTGGGCGCCGGACAGCTTTCAACTTGGATCAGTGGATCCCCAGTGCAGAGGCAAACACGCTGTGGCCCACTATGGCCTCTACCACAACACTGATGGCAAACCCCAGCATGGCCAGCCGTCCGTTCCATCGCTCGGCCTTCTCCGTCCAGCCAATCTCCCACTCCGGCGGGGTATCGCCGTCTTGACCGTACTGCGGCACATACCGCGGGCGACTGGCACTCTCCC
Source organism: Synechococcus sp. JA-2-3B'a(2-13) (assembly GCF_000013225.1). Taxonomy (NCBI): domain Bacteria; kingdom Bacillati; phylum Cyanobacteriota; class Cyanophyceae; order Synechococcales; family Synechococcaceae; genus Synechococcus; species Synechococcus sp. JA-2-3B'a(2-13). Next base: position 2,105,379 of record NC_007776.1, on the reverse strand, counting down.
AACCGGCAGGGCGCTTGGAGTTGAAGAAAGCCATCGAGCCAATCACAACAGCGGCCACCAGCCCGGCCACCATGACGGCAATGTAGGGGAGGAAGGGATTGTCAAGCATCATTGGATTGTCAAGATAGGGATTGAAGGAGGGTGAAAGAGCTGGATGAAAGGGTAGAGCCATAACATCTCAAAGCCGAAGAGAAACTCTCTGAGATGCCCGATGTGGCTCTACCGAAAAGATCTTTGACAGATTATTGCAGGTTATTGCAGACCTAGCCACTGGGCGAGAGTGCTGGCAAAAACACTGTGGCCCAGCACCGCTTCTGTAGCAATGCTGATCACCAAGCCCAACATGGCCAAGCGTCCATTCCAACGCTCCGCTTGCTCTGTCCAGCCTGGGATCCAGTCGTTGGTGGTGTCGTAGTACTGGGCAACAGAAGCGGAGTCCAGACGAGAAGGGATTCTGGGAGACGATTGCATTACTAATACCTCGTATTGGTTGCTGTAACCAAACTTAACACAAAGTTACATTTTGTGACAAGCTTCGCTTTCAGGTCAGGGCGGAAGGGATCCCTGGCCGTTGCAACGGTTTGGGCGGATGGGTTTGCCGAAGGCTGGCCGGAAGCGATGTCATACTGAGGGAAGCAGGCTTTTTGCGCAGACCATGGCGGTATCCCCCCTTTCTTCTCTCAAGCTTGACCATTCTTTCGATCTGGCTGCCCAGGTGCGGTCAGATTTTCCGATTTTGCAGCGCCAGGTCAACGGCCACCCGCTAATCTACTTTGACAATGCCGCCACTTCTCAAAAGCCACTGGCGGTTATGCAGGCGATGGATCATTACTATCGACACTGCAACGCCAACGTGCATCGTGGGGTGCATACGCTGAGCAACGAAGCCACAGATGCCTATGAGGGGGCGCGGGAAAAGATCGCTCGGTTTGTGAACGCGCCTTCTCCTCAGGAGATCATCTACACCCGCAATGCCAGCGAAGCCATCAATCTGGTGGCCTATAGTTGGGGCTTGAGCCATCTGGAGCGGGGGGATGAGATCGTCCTCTCGGTGATGGAGCACCACAGCAACCTGATCCCGTGGCAATGGGTGGCCCAGAAGACGGGAGCCCACCTCAAGTTCATCCAGATCACGCCAGAGGGAGAGTTGGATCTGGAGCACTACCAATCTTTGCTCAGCGACCGCACCCGCTTGGTGGCGGTAACCCAGGTCTCCAACATGCTGGGATCCATCAACCCCGTTCAGGAGATGACTGAACTGGCCCATCGTTACGGAGCCAAGGTTTTGCTGGATGCTTGCCAGAGTGTGCCCCACATGCCTGTGGATGTCCAGGCGCTGGATTGCGATTGGTTGGCCTTTTCGGGGCACAAGATGTGTGGCCCAACGGGGATTGGCGTCCTCTACGGCAGGCGGGAGCTGCTGCGAGCGATGCCCCCTTTTTTGGGTGGGGGAGAGATGATCGCCGATGTGTACTGGGATCACGCCACCTATGCGGATATCCCCCACAAATTTGAAGCCGGTACGCCGGCGATTGCCCAGGCGGTGGGGTTAGGGGCAGCCGTAGATTACTTGAGCCAGATCGGTCTGGAGCGGGTTCATGCCCATGAACAAAGGTTGATTACCCACCTGTTGGACGGGATCCAGCACATAGCGGGTATTACGGTTTATGGCCCCAAGGATCCGGCGCGACGGGCAGGGCTGGTTAGCTTTTCGGTGGAGGCTGTCCATCCCCATGACCTGTCTACTTTGCTGGATGAGCAAGGCATTGCCGTTCGAGCGGGGCACCACTGCACTCAACCCCTCCATCGCTATTTGGGAGTACAATCCACTGCCCGAGCCAGTGTTTACCTGTACAACACGTTGGCGGAGGTGGATCGCTTTTTAGACGTGTTGGCAGAAGCGGTGGAGTTCTTCGGCGCTGCCCTAAGCTAGGGATCCGGGATAGACCTCTGAAGAGATGAGGTAGACTCATGCCTTGGGATCTGGGGCGGTTCTGGAACACGCTCACCTACTATGAGGCCCTGCCTTTGGCGGAGGTGTGGCGTCGGGTTCAAAATGGGTTCCAGGCCGTGGAGGATGATTTTGTGCCACCTTCTCTTTCCGAGCCGGTCGCTATCCAGATAGGGGTGGTGGGGGAAGGTTTGCCTGACGGGTTGGCGGAGGCCCTGCGGCAGCAGGGCGTGGAGGTGAGCCATACGCCAGATTGGGCGACAGCAACCGTGATCCTAGGTTTGGGGGATCCACCAACGGCCAAGGCTTATCTGGAGCAATTGCGCAGCAGTGGGCAAACGGAGCGGATGCTGTTCGACTTTCGCCGGCCCAACCCAGATCTGAACCGGTTTTGGGGCATTTTGGACGATGTGGTCATGGGAGGGGTGAGCCAAAGCCAGTTGCAGTGGGGGGAGGGGCAGCTTCTGTTTACAGGGCAAGTTTCCACGGCCAACTTTGGGGGGTTTGTTTCCACGCGCACCCGCAATTGGCAGCCGCCGCTGGACTTGTCGGGGTTTGCCGGTCTGGAGCTGCGCCTGCGAGGGGATGGGCAGCGGTATAAGGTCTTACTGCGGGATCAAGGCGGCTGGGACAGCCCCGCCTACGGCTATGCGTTCGACACTGCGCCGGGAGAAGAGCAGACCGTTCAGATCCCCTTTGCGGAGATGGTTGCCACGTTCCGCGCCCGCCGGGTTTCTGCTCCCCCTCTCAATAGTCGCCAGATCTACTCGCTGCAACTGATGCTAAGCAAGTTCGAGGCCGATGGCAGCCCAAACCCCCGCTTCCGGCCTGGGCCCTTTCAGCTGGCCGTGCGCTGGATTGGGCTGTATCGTCGGGAGCCTCTGCCGCAATTGATCGGGGTGGCGCGGGGATCCCTTGCCCCGGAGTGGATAGCTGCCCTGCAGGGTAGCTCCAGCCGTTGGTGTGGGGTGGAGATTCCGGTAGAGACAGAGGGATCCGCTCTGGCAGCCCAGTTGCTCCGCCTCCTGCGCTCGCCTCAGAGCGTGGGCCGGGTGGTGTCTTCAGAAGCTTTCCATGCCTAGCTTTCTGGGCCGCCTCAAGGGATCCCTGGGGATGGGGCTTTTGGCCGGCCTGTGGCTGTGGGTAGGTCAGGGGATCCCCTACCTGTTCGACTGGGATGAGCTGATCTACGCCAGCTTGGCGCGGCAGATGCTGGCCAGCGGGGATCCTTTCTCGTTGGCCATCAACGGGGAGCCTTTTTTCGAGAAGCCCCCTCTCTTTTTTTGGCTGCAGGCCCTGTCCATGGCTGTTTTAGGGATGAACGAAGGGGCAGCGCGCTTGCCCAATGCTTTTGCTGGCGGGATCACGGTGGCGCTGCTGGTGGGGTGGGGATCCCATCTGCGTGGGGTGGGGTTTGGCTGCCTGTGGGGGATCCTACTGCTGACAGGCTACCTGCCCTTGTTTTTTTACAAAACTGGTCTCATCGACCCGCTACTCAACCTGGGCATGGGGGTGGGTCTGGGATCCCTTTGGGCCGCCGAGGAGGCCTGGCGGGCCGGGTACTCTGGACGCAGGTGGAGAGCGGTGGGGGCGCTGGCCCTGGGCTTGGCAGTGTTGGCCAAAGGGCCGGTGGGGCTGGTGTTGCCCCTGGCTATCTGGATCCTCTACAAGCTCTGGCAACGGGATCCTCCCCTTCGATGGGGGGAGAGCCTGGTTTTCCTCAGCCTAGCTGTGACTGTTCCCCTCACTTGGCTGGCGTTGGAGGGGGTGCAACGGGGGCCAGAATGGGTGGAAGAGTTTGGGCGCTACCAATGGCGCATCCTCACCAGCTCAGATGGGCATCCCGGCCCGGTTTATTTTCATCTGTTGGCCTTTGCCCTGGGGTGCTTTCCCTGGGGCGCTCTGGCTTTGGCCGAGATCCTGCAGCCCATCCCCAGGAGCGTGGGCTCGGTGGATTTGACTCGGCGGGCAGAATCTCTGCTGTTGGTGGCTTTTGGGGTGGTGCTGGCCCTGTTTTCGCTGCTGGTGCAAACCAAGCTGGTTCACTACACCTCGCTGCTGTACCCCATTGGGGCCTACTTTGCTGCCCTGCGCTTGCAGCGCCTGGTTGCTGAGAAAAGAGGGCCCAGTTTTTGGGAAAGTGCCTGGATCCTGCTCAGTGGCTTGTTTTGGCTGGCCCTGTGGCTGTTGCTGCCCTGGCTGGGATCCCAGGACCCCGCTGGGCTAGTCCAAGCATGGGTCTTTGCCGGCATCCCTGACGACTTTTCCAGCAGCTTGGTGCTGGGATACCTGCAGGCTGAGGTGGAGTGGCCGGTGTTGACCTACGTCCCCGCCGCGATCCTGCTGCTGGGAATTCTCCTTTGGAGTCGAGGACGGCGGCGGGCTTGGGGCTGGACAGTTTTGCTCTTGGCCACGGGACTGAGCGCCCAACTGGCCTGGTGCTGGGTCTTCCCCCGCCTGCTGCAACACACCCAGGGAGGAGCCGTCCACTTTTTCCGGCAGTTTGCCACTTCCGAAAACAACGCCCAGCCGGCTCTCTCTGGAACGGTGGGCCTGTACGGCTTTCGCTCTTTTGTACCCTATTTTTATGGCCCGCTGCAGGTTCCCTACGCCGCCAGCCCAGAAGAGCTGGCCGACTGGCAAGCCCAGGGGCAGGCGCCCGACTACCTGGTTACCTGGGATCCCTTTGTAGCTGAACTTACAGCTCCCGAGGGCGAACAGGCAGCCATTCTGGGATCTTGGCGGGTCGTCGAGCGCCGCAGTCCCTTTTGGCTGTTGAAAAAAACCTCTTCTCCTCCCTAGGCCCCAGATGAGCCAGTACGTGCTGCGCATCAGCGATATTCCTGCCCAAGATCGTCCCCGCGAGCGGCTGCTCAGCCAAGGGGCAAGGCACCTCTCCCACGCCGAGCTGCTGGCCATCTTGCTCAACACTGGCCAGGGGCCAGGCAAGCTCTCGGCAGTCGGCCTCGCCCAGTTGCTCCTGAAAAAATTGGAAGCCCAAGGAGATCCCTTGGCCCAACTGCGCCAGGTGGAGGCAGGGGAGCTGCTGCAAATTGAAGGCATTGGCCCGGCCAAGGCAGCCACAGTGTTGGCCGCCATCGAGCTGGGACGACGGGTGTTTTTGAGTCGTCCGCCAGACCGGACAGCCATTGAGTCGCCAGAACAAGCGGCTATGGCTCTGAGTGGTGACTTGATGTGGGAATCTCAAGAGCACTTTGCCGTCTTGCACTTGGATGTCAAGCACCGTCTGCTCAGCCAGCAGATTGTAACCCGGGGCACCGCCACCGAAACCCTGTCTCATCCGCGGGAGACTTTCCGCAGCGCCATCAAACAGGGGGCCAGTCGCATCCTCGTCGCCCACAACCACCCTTCCGGGAGCTTGGATCCCAGCCCAGAAGACCTTGCCCTTACCCGGCAACTCTTGCAAGCGGGGCAACTGCTGCAGATCCCGGTCTTGGATCACCTTATCCTCGGCGGCGGACAGTTCCTCAGCTTGCGCCAGCGCACCAACCTTTGGCAGGAGTTTCCCCAGCCGGAGTAGTCTTCACCCCCAGCCTTTCTCCCAGAGAGAGAGAGTAGAATCAAGGCAACGGACAGGTTCGCCGTCTTTGGGTTGACCACGCCCAAGGGATCCCTGTGTGTGGGCTCTCAAGAATTGGGCAGCGGCTCAAAGCGCATCCCCACCTTGAGCTGGCCGCCATTGACCAGGTCCCAAGCGGACTGTTCTTTTTTGCCAGGCAGTTGCGCCCGCCGGATCAACAGGGATCCCTCTCCTGTGGCTACGTAGATCCCTTCTCCTCTGGCCAACCCCACCACTTCTCCGGGACTGCCCTGGGGGATTTCAGGGGGTGGCGAGTGCAGTTGGGGAGAGGCGGAGCGGACAATCTTTATCCGCTGTCCCTCTATACCGGTGAAACAGTTGGGGGAAAAGGCGCGGATTTGGTTGTGCAAGGCCTGGGCAGGGCGCTGCCAGTCGAGGTGAAAGTCTTGTTTTTTGAGCAGAGGGGCGTAGGTTGCCCGGGATCCATCCTGAGGAATAGGGGTGAGTTCCCCTTTCTCCAATTTCAAGAGCGTTTCCACCAAGAGTTCTGCCCCCAGTTGAGCCAGTTGGGGTGCCAATTCTAGGCTGGTTTGCTCTGGCCCAATGGGTAGCTTGGCCTGGAGCAGGATGGCCCCCGTATCCATTCCCTCATCCATGAGCATCGTGGTTACGCCGGTCTCGGTTTCGCCGTTGGCAATAGCCCACTGGATGGGGGCAGCGCCACGATAGGCGGGCAGGAGGGATCCATGCACATTCACACAGCCCAGCTTGGGCATCTGCAACACCGTCAGGGGCAAGATCTGGCCGTAGGCCACCACCACAAACACATCGGCAGCCAGCGCCTCCAGAGCCGCCAGCACTTGGGGATCCCGCCGCAGGCGGACAGGCTGCCACACCGGGATCCCGTGGGCCTGGGCGAGAACCTTGGTAGGGGGGGGAAGCACCTTTTGTCCCCGTCCCTGGGGCCGATCCGGCTGGCAGACCAATCCCACCACTTCAAAGGGGGACTGCGGCTGCAACAGGATCTGCAGCGAAGGCAGGGCAAACTCTGGCGTGCCGAAAAAAACAACCCGCATGGCCAACCCCAACGAGCACTGTCCTTCAGAATACGCTCAGCCAGCGGCTGCAAACGCTCGGCTACTTACTATCTCCTCCGTCAACTGACACCCGGAGATTCAGTCTGGGAGGCAGGAGAAGGGGGTGGCGGCTTATCCAGCGGAGAGATTTCTCTCTCTGAGATGGGGGATCGCCCGGTCAAGGGCACCTGCGGGGACTGCCAAAAGGCGGGCTGTTTGAGATCGAACTCCTGGCTCCAGGCCGGGAAAAAGGAGCCCAGTTTTTGCCCGGAAAGCCGCAGCCTTTGCAAGAAAGTCCATTCCAGACGGGTCAAGGCTCGCCGCAGAAAATCCCTAGCCCAATCCGGATCCGGGGCTTCTGCCGCCTGCAAGTTCACCTGCAGGAGGCCCAGTTTGGGATGGAAATGAACCCGTGCTTGGATCCCTTCCGGACGCAACAGGTAATTGAACACCTGCTGGATGGCCACCTCATCCCCCCGCTGAGCGCGATACAGAGGGCTGTTGGGGTTGGGCTGGGGCTGGTAGCGCCACTCGCAGTGCCATTCCGGGATCCCTTCATTGGCCAGAAAGCCAAACAGCTCCACCTGACGCTGCCTGTGGGTCAGCGCCATTTGCTCCAAGGCCGGCGAGAGGCTCCCCAGCAAAGCATCCGGCTCAGGCAAGGGATCCCCCTCTAGGCGCAGCAACAGGCGGTGGCCGGAAAGCCGCGCTTGTACCTGGAGATAACCCAACCCCAGGGATCCCAGGGCTTTTTGCAGATCGGCCAAAATGGCGGGCAGAGGAGCCTGGACATCCAAAGAATCGCTCACCGACAAAAGATCTCCAACAAGCCCTAACCCAACCTAGCCAATTTCCAAGGTTGCTTGGATCCCTGGGATCGCCGGCCAAGATGGCCAGATCCATTCTGCTTTGGATAATTGCTAGATCCCCAGGATCAGGCGAGCTGCAGCGAACTGAGTTAACCTCAGCAACGGCTACAGCCCATAGAAATCCGGCCCGGATCCCTCGTAGCTGGGGTTGACCCGCAAGTTTAAGTGGGGACAGATGATCTCGCAGGTGCGGCACTGGATGCAGTTTTCCAAAGACATGGCATGGGAGCGGATGCCATTTTGGTCGCGGATGTGGTGTACCTCTGCTGTGCAGTCGGCAACGCAGGGGGTGGGGCGATTCAGCTTGTCGTAGGTGGCGATGCACCGGCGGCAGGTTTCGGCGTCGAACTCCAGGATGTGACGGTTACCCTCGGGGTAGCGGGGATCCGCGAAAAAAACCGCATCGGGCCGCGAGAAATAGCCCGGTCGAGAGGCCAATTCCTGGGGAGCCAAGGTTGTGGGGGCCACAAAATCCGCTTGAATGGCAGCGTGGGGGGCCACATAGCTGCGCGGGGGTGGCTCGCTGGGGCTGACCCGCCCGGTGAGCAGGGTGTAGGCGCGCAGAGTTTCTCGTCCGCGGCGAACGGGATCCTGCAGGCCCCAGCGCAGGGATCCCAGCCAGGGGTGGCCGGCATCGACGCTGCGGCACACCTGAGGTAAGTATTCTTCCAGCAGGCGGGAGTTTTCCAAAAAAGCCTCGCGGAAATAGCGACTGCGGTAGAGGTTTTGCCCCACTGCACTTTCCATCACCGCCTTTTGATAGTCGGCTTGGATGCGCAGATCCCCTTTCAAGAAGCCATCGTGAATGAGGCCCGCCGCCAGATAGCCGGTTTCCATGGCATTATCCACCCCGGCCAAGCTGCCCACATCCAACACCCCCAGCGCATCCCCCAACAGCAGGGCTCCCTCAACGCCAAACCGGGTGGGCAGGCTGTGGTAGCCCCCTTCGGGAATCACGGCAGCCCCGTACTTGAGCAACCTGCCGCCAGCAATTAGGGACTGGATCCAGGGGTGAGCCTTGAACTCCTGCAGACGTTGCTGGGGGTTGAGGTTGGGGTTTTTGCTGTCGAGGCCGATGATCAGACCCAAAGCCAGGCGGTTTTCCTTAAGGCCATAGACGAAGCCGCCGCTGAAGCTACCATCCAAAACCGGGTAGCCCAAGGTATGCCACACCTGCCCCTGCAGGGACTGGGGGATCTGCCACACCTCTTTGACCCCCACCGACCACAATTGCGGGTTGGGGCGCAGTTGAAACTTCTCGATGAGATCTTTGGAAATGAAGCCTTTGTCGCCAAAGCAGGTGAGTTCGGCAAAGATGCAATCTTCGTACACTTGGCCAGAATCGCTTGCCCGTACCCCGATCACCCGCTCCCCCTCGTAGAGGATTTCATGGGCGGCAAAGCCGGGGAACACATCGAGGGTAACATTTGGGATCCCTTTGGCTTTTTCCTGCAGGGTTTCGGCCAGCCAACGGATGACGTGGCTGAGGGTGAGAATGAACTGTCCCTGCTTGCGAAATCCCGGCGGGATCACCGCTTCCGGCAGATCCCAGCGCTGTTGGGATCCCAACACGCTCAAGTGATTGGCTTCCACCCGGCCTTCGTGGGGAAATCCTTGGCTTTCAAAATCGGGGAAGAGCTTGGCGATCACTTGGAGGTTGCAGATGGCGCCACTGACGATGTGACCGCCGAATTGGCGGGCTTTTTCCAAAATGGCAATAGAGATTTTCAGCCCAGAGAGCTTGGCCAGATCCAAAAGGCGGTGGGCCAAGATCAAGTTGGAGGAGCTTCCCCCCACCAAAAGAAGGTCGTAGCGGATGGCTTCACTCATAGTCCCCCACACGGTAGCTCTGGATACCCTGCCTGTATCCTAAAAAGGGGAGGGGAGAAAGAGGGCAAAACTTTAGACCTTCTCAAGCCTCTGGTGCGAGCCCCCAGCAAGATGATCGTCGTCGGCCTAATGTCGGGCACTTCGGTAGACGGGATCGATGTAGCCATCGTCCGCATCGAGGGCGACGATTCCCTACAGTGGGAGTTAATGCATTTCCAGACGATCCCCTATTCCCCAACGCTGCGGGCGGAGATTTTGCGGGCTGCGGATCCCAAAACCGGCACGGTAGATCACATCTGCACCTTGAACTTTCGCTTGGGTCGAGCTTTTGCGGCAGCGGCCTTGCAAGGGATCCAGGCGGCCCATCTTACCCCCCAACAGATCGATCTCATCGGCAGCCATGGTCAAACCCTTTGGCATAACCCCAGTGGGCCAGAAGCTTCGACTTTGCAAATCGGTGAAGCTGCAGTTATTGCCGAGCTGACCGGGATCCCGGTGGTGAGCAATTTTCGGGCGCGGGACATGGCGGCAGGAGGTCAAGGCGCACCTTTGGTAGCTTTTGTGGATTGGCTGCTGTTGAGGCATCCCCACCTTCATCGTGTGGCCCAAAACATCGGCGGCATTGCCAACCTCACCTATCTCCCCAGCCTCTACAGTGGGGGATCCCCCTTGGCTTTCGACACCGGCCCCGGCAATGTTTTGATTGATTTGGCGGTGATGCGGGCCAGTCAGGGACATCAAGCCTTTGATCGCGACGGAAAATGGGCTGCCCAAGGCCAGATCCACTGGGAAAAAATTACAGAATGGATGCGGGATCCCTATTTTCAAAAGGCACCGCCCAAAACCACTGGTCGGGAGTATTTTGGATCCCTTTATTTGGAGCAAATTTGGACCCAATTTATATCCGCTCACGACTGTATTGCCACCCTCACGGGGTTCACAGCCTGCTCCATTGCCCAAGCCTATAGGGACTTTTTGCCCGCGACCCCAGATCAAGTTATCCTCAGCGGTGGCGGCACCCAAAACCCTGTCCTTATGCGACTGCTGCAGGAACAACTGCCGACCACAACCCTGTTGACTTCCGACCAAGTGGGGATCCCTTCTAAGGCCAAAGAGGCCCTTGCCTTCGCGGTATTGGCCTATAAAACCTGGCAAGGTAAGACCAACAATTTACCGGAAGCAACTGGGGCAAGACATGCTGCCATCTTGGGCCAAATCACACCCTCTTGTCGTAACCAGTCCTAACTCATCTGTATCGTTATCTCCAACAAGCTTGAGCCATTCCTCTTACTCCCGAGGAAAGAGAAATGTCCAGAATTGCGGCGGAGCCTCTGCCGAATCCAGATCTCGCTAGGATGTCACGCAAGGCTGAGAAAAGCGATAAAGTTACCTTGCCAAAATCTATAAATCAAAAGCCCTAGTTCTTATGAAGGATCGTCCTCTGCCTCCACTTCTGCTGGCAATCATGATTTTTAATTTCTTCATTCTCTTTGGCTGTAGTGTTGTCCGGCATCACCTGTTTCAGTCTGGAGGATATGATCTTGGCATCTTCGACCAATCCATCTATCTAATCAGTCGGGGAGAGGTCCCGTTTTCGACCATTCGAGGGATCCACATCTTGGGAGACCACGCAGCCTTTATTCTCTATCCCATCAGCTTTTTGTACCGCATTGTCCCCTCGGTCTATTGGCTGTTTGGGCTCCAATCCCTGGCGTTAACCTTGGGAGCATTGGCTATTTATCACCTTGCACTTCAGGCCAAGGTCGATCCCAGCCAAGTGATGGTGATTGCCACAGCCTATCTTCTCTATCCGGCCATTTTTAACGCCAACCTTTTTGATTTTCATCCAGAGGTTTTGGCCGTTCCCCTTTTCTTGGCGGCTGTGCTCTGCATTCGCTCTGGAAAATTGAGGGGGTTCCTTCTCTGTTTGAGCGGCATTCTTGGCTGTAAGGCGGTGTTATCTCTCAATGTTGTTGCTCTGGGAGTCTGGCTGTTGTTTTGGGAAAAAGGACGAATTCAAGAACGCTGGCAACAGCGCTGCCAAGTGGGCGGCTGGACGGCAATTGCGGCAGGATCAGCTTGGTTTGGGATAGCCACTTTTGGGGTCATTCCTCACTTCAGCGGCAGCGAGCCGGCAGCCGTTTCTCATTACGACTATCTAGGGAATTCTGTTGCGGAAATTGTTCAAGGTTTAATCTTGAGACCGATGCTGGTTTTGAGCAAAGTCTTCTCCCTGGACACCCTGCTTTATGGAGTTTTGTTGGTCGTGCCTTTGGCTTGGGGTCTCTCTTGGCGGCATTGGGATCCCTGGATCCCTGCCCTGCCTACCCTGGGTTTGAATATACTCTCCAGCAACCCCGCCTATCGGGATCTGGTACATCAATACGCTTTGCCTATCGTTCCTTTCTTGTTCTTGGCCGTCATCGAGAATGTGAAAAACCATCCCTTGCAGAGCCATTTTATAAAAGATGGAAAACTGCCCCTGATCTGGTCTTCGCTGGCCTTTTTGGCCTTGGGGAAATACACCTTTTTCGGCTCGATTTATCTCAGCTCCCTGGACACTTGGCAGGCAACCCGACAGGCTCTTGCCCAGATCACCACCCAAGGGGGCGTCCTCACCACCCACGAGATCAGCCCTCACCTCACCCAGCGACCTGTAATCTACTTTACAGACGAGGGCCGCTTCAATGGATCCCCGCCCTCTCAGTGGGATCCCTTTGATTATGTGTTGCTCAACACCCGTCATCCGGGGTGGCGCAGCACTCCAGAGTTCTCCCGTGTCCTGATTGAAGCTTTACAGAAGGAAACTCAATTCCAGCTTCTGTACCACCAAGATGGGGTGTATTTGTTCTCTAGGTTACGAAAAGACCTCTAAGAATCGCATAAGAATCGCAATTCTAAGGACTGCAGACTACTTTATTGGCACTTGATCTAATTGACTTAAACCAAGTCTTCTTCTCGTTGCAACAAATGATTAAGAAACTGCTGCTTCAATCTAAAGAAATTGTTTACACTTGCAAGGCTTAATCTGAGCTTAGTCTTCTCTTAACTTCAAGCCACTAACTCTGTAGTGCCTATCCTCATGCGCGAATAGAGTAGCGCAGGGGTTAGGTGCTGTTTTATAAGACTCGCCAAGTTTCTAAACAAAACTTGTCAAGACAAGAGGAGAAGTCAACGTGAGTATCCATTCGCATGGCCCTAAGCTTCGTCCTGGAGACGAGCCTATGTGTAACCACTCTCCCAACCCCACTTTCAGCAGCATCCTGGAGAGCCGTTTGCAGCGGCGTCAAGTGTTGCAGGGGGGAATTGCTGCGGCGGTGGCCACCTTTTTTGGCTTGCCTGCGCTGAACGGTGCTTCCAAATCGGCAAAAGCCGCCAGTGGCAGTGCTTTGCTGGGCTTCAAGGCAATTCCTGTGAGCGCGGAAGACAAACTGGTGGTGCCCGAAGGCTACACTGCCCGTCCGCTGCTGGCTTGGGGTACTCCCATCACCGGCACCTATCCACAGTTCAAGCTGGAAAACACCGGTGCCGAGCAGGGAATGCAGGTGGGCAGCCACCACGATGGCATGCACTTCTTCCCCATCGAAGGGAAGGATCCCTGGCAGGGCAGCTCCACCGAGGGTTTGCTGGTGTTTAACCACGAGTACGTCGAGCCTCGGTTTATGCATGCTGCGGCTGTGGGCCAAAAGCTGGATTCCGACTTGTATCCCACCAATCCTGACGGCAGCCGCGATCCCGACCAGGTGCTGAAAGAGCTGAATGGCCACGGGGTGAGCATTGTCCACATCAAGCAGCAGGGAGACGGCAGTTGGGAAGTGGTGCGGGATCGCCTCAACCGCCGCATCACCGGTCTTACCCTCATGGAGATCCAAGGGCCAGTGCGGGGATCCGACTTCGTGAAAACCAAGTTCAGCCCTGAAGGCACAATGACCCGGGGTACTTTGAACAACTGCGCCCACGGCGTCACTCCCTGGAATACCTACCTCACCTGTGAGGAGAACTGGGCTGGCTACTTCAGCAACACCAGCAAAGGCCCCGACCAAAAGCCCAACCTGCCCCGGGAGCACAAGCGCTACGGCGTAAGCACCGAGACTTCCCGCTACGGCTGGGAGCTGGCCAGCAACAAGGCGGACGAGTTCATCCGCTTCAATGCCACCCCCACCGCTGCGGATGCCACCCAAGACTACCGCAATGAGCCCAACACTTTTGGCTGGGTGGTGGAGATCGATCCCTTTGATCCCAGCAGCACTCCCAAGAAGCGCACCGCTCTGGGCCGCTTCGCCCACGAAGGCGTGGTGTTCCAGCCGCCGGTGGAAGGCCAGCCGATTGTGGCCTACATGGGGGACGATGCCCGCTTTGAGTACATCTATAAGTACGTCTCTGCCGAGCCCTACCGCAAGGAAACGGCGGGCGGACATCTGTTGGACAATGGCACCTTGTATGTGGCCAAGTTCAACGAAGATGGCACAGGGGAGTGGCTGCCGCTGGTGTTTGGGAAAAACGGTCTAACCCCGGAAAACGGCTTCACCAGCCAAGCAGACGTGTTGGTGAATACCCGCACGGCGGCGGATTTTGTCGGTGCTACTAAAATGGACCGGCCTGAGTGGGGAGCGGTGGATCCGCAAACCCGCATGGTCTACTTCACCCTGACCAACAACAGCCGTCGGGAACAAGACCAGGTGAACGCTGCCAACCCCCGTCCCAAAAACAAGTGGGGTCACATCATCCGTTGGAAGGAAGCCAACGACCGGCCTCAAGCCACCCGTTTCGAGTGGGATCTCTTTGTCTTGGCCGGGCCGCCGGAAGATAGCCGCAAGCTATCGGGCCAGCCCCTCAATGAAGACAACATCTTCAACTCTCCCGATGGTCTGTGGTTCGATGCCAGCCGTCGCCTCTGGATCCAGACCGACACCAGCGACAGCAATCTCAACAAAGAGGAGTTTGCGCCTTTTGGCAACAACCAAATGTTGGCTGCCGATCCGGATACAGGGGAAATTCGCCGCTTCTTGACCGGGCCAATTGGGCAAGAGATCACCGGTGTGGTCACCACTCCCGATCAGCGCACCATGTTCATCAACGTGCAGCACCCAGGCGCCAGCACCAGCGAGGACGACTTTGCTGCCGGCAAGGTCAATTCTCGCTGGCCAGACTACGACCCCAATCTCTACCCCCGCTCGGCGGTGGTGGTGATCACCAAAAATGACGGCGGGATCATCGGTACCTAGTTGTCTCTGAGGCCGTCAGCCCATAAAACCCAGCGGCAGGGATCCTTCATCTCTGCCGCTTTCTTGCACTTAACCCAGCAAGGCTGATCCCTGCAGGGTCAGGAATCTGGAGCTATCTCTCAAGTACCAATTCTCCCTCTGGGAGACGAGCCGGGGGTGAGGGAAATTAATCCCACAGGTTTAAATCCGTCACTGCCCCCAGGCTGCTGCTGGAGACCAGCTTGGCGTACTTGGCTAGGGTGCCCCGTTTGTAGCGAGGCTCAGGAGGAGACCAGCGGGCGCGGCGGCGGGCCAGCTCTTCTTCGCTCACATGCAAGTGCAACTGGCGAGCCGGGGCATCAATGGTGATGAGATCCCCTTCCTCCACCAGGGCAATCGTGCCCCCCACATAGGCTTCGGGAGCCACATGGCCCACTACCATGCCGTAGGTGCCGCCGGAGAAGCGGCCATCGGTGATCAGGCCAACGCTATCCCCCAAGCCGGCGCCGATGATGGCCGAAGTGGGCGAGAGCATCTCCCGCATGCCGGGGCCACCTTTGGGGCCTTCGTAGCGGATCACCACCACATCCCCTGCTCGGATCTGGCCGGAGAGGATGGCCTGCAGGCAGGACTCCTCTGAATCGAAGACCCGCGCCGGCCCGGTAATTTGCGGGTTCTTGACGCCGGTAATCTTGGCTACTGCTCCTTCGGGAGCCAGATTCCCCTTGAGGATGGCCAGATGCCCTTGGGGATACAGGGGGCTGTGCCAAGGGCGGATCACCTCCTGATCCGGGCTAGGCTCGTCCGGCACATCCCGCAGGACTTCGACGATGGTCTGGCCGGAGATGGTGAGGCAGTCCCCGTGCAGCAGGCCGTGGTTGAGCAGCATTTTCATCACCTGGGGGATCCCACCGGCCCGGTGCAGGTCGGTGGCCACAAACCGCCCTGAAGGCTTGAGATCGCAGAGGACAGGCACGCGAGCACGAATGGTCTCGAAATCATCTAGCGTCAGGGGCACTTCTGCCGCATGGGCAATGGCCAGAAAGTGGAGCACGGCGTTGGTGGATCCCCCTACGGCCATGATCACCGAGATGGCATTTTCAATGCTTTTACGGGTGATGATGTCGCGGGGGCGGATGTTGGCTTTGATGGCCTCTGCCAAGACCTTGGCCGATTGGGCGGCACTTTCGGCTTTCTCTTCGTCTTCTGCAGCCATGGTGGAGGAGTAGGGCAGACTCATCCCCATAGCCTCAAACGCGCTGGACATGGTGTTGGCCGTGTACATGCCGCCGCAGGATCCGGCACCGGGACAGGCATGGCGCTCCACCGCCAGCAGCTCTTCCTCGGAGATGCGCCCGGCACTGAACTCCCCCACCGCTTCAAAGGCGCTGACGATGGTGAGGTCGCGGCCATTGTAGTGACCCGGCTTGATGGTGCCGCCGTAGACGAAGATGGAGGGCACATTGAGGCGGGCCATGGCGATCATCGCCCCCGGCATGTTCTTGTCGCAGCCGCCAATGGCCAAGAGGCCATCCATGCTCTGGCCGTTGACCACCGTCTCGATGGAATCGGCAATCACTTCCCGCGACACCAGGGAGTATTTCATCCCCTCCGTGCCCATCGAGATGCCGTCGCTAATGGTGATGGTGCCGAACACCTGGGGCATACAGCCCGCCGTTCTCAAAGCCGCCTCCGCCCGCTCCGCCAGAGTTTGGATCCCCATGTTGCAGGGGGTGAGGGTGCTGTGGGCGTTGGCAATGCCGACAATGGGCTTGCCGAAGTCTTCGTCGCGAAAGCCTACGGCCCTGAGCATGGCGCGGTTGGGGGAGCGCTGTACTCCCTGGGTAACCACTTGGCTGCGCAGCGGGAAAGGGGAATTGGCCATCATTGCAAGAGGAAACCGGGACGAAGTAGGGAGAGGAGAAAAGGGGTAGAACTCATCCTACCGCGTTTCTTCGGGGGAACATGAGCTTTCCCGGAAAGAGGGATCCAAACCAAATCTGAAGCAACTCTGTAAGTTGTCTGCACCTGCGCCGAGGATCGGCCAGCCTACCTAATAGAAGGGATCCCAGGTTCCAATCGCCCTGGCAAGACCGAGTCCTTGCACTCCGGGTCAAGACGCAGGGGTCGGGGATCCCTTGTATGGGTGTTTTTCTTTCGTGTTGGCGAAGCCTCGTATGGTTCTCAGCTCTCCTCTCCCCTCGCCTGCAGTGCCCAGCAGTGCCGACCGCGTTAGCGGGACGGAGTCCTCACGGGAGATGTTGCGGGATGTGCTCACCCTCTCCCGTCATGTTTTACAGCAGTTTGGCAGTTTTACGGCAGAGGCCCAAGACTTCAGCGCCCTGATGAACCGCATTGCCCTGGCCGGCAAGATGATCGCCCGGCGGCTGAGTCAGGCAGGACTGATCGAAGGGGCGCTGGGGGTTACCGGCAGCCTCAATGTCCAAGGGGAAGAACAGCAACAGATGGATGACTATGCCAACCGGGCCTTCATTCGCGCTTTGGAGCAAACGGGCCTGGTGTGTCGGCTGGTCTCGGAAGAGATGAAAACCCCGGCTCGCCTGCCGGAAAACTGCTCCCTCAGCCGCCTGGCCCTGATGATCGATCCCCTGGATGGATCCTCCAACATTGACGCCAACCTCAGCGTCGGCTCTATCTTCTCCGTCCTTCACCCTCTTGAGGATCGCCCGGAAGCGGACAACCAAGACCTGCTGCAACCGGGCCGTCGCCAACTGGCTGCAGGATATATTCTCTACGGCCCCAGCACCCAATTGGTCTATTCCGTCGGCAAGGGGGTACACGGTTTTACGTTGGATCCCAGCTTGGGGGAATTTATCCTCTCCCGCAGCGACATCCGCATTCCTGAACGCGGCTCCGTCTACAGCCTCAACGAGGGCTATTTTTGCCAGTGGAGCGAAGGGATCCAGAACTATGTCCGGTATGTTCACCGCCGCGATGGCTACATCTCCCGTTACAGCGGCGCTCTGGTGGCGGATTTTCACCGCATTCTCCTGCAGGGCGGAGTTTACCTCTATCCCGGCACCCAGAAAAAACCGGAGGGCAAGCTGCGCCTGATGTACGAGGCCAACCCCCTGGCTTTTCTGGCCGAGCAGGCGGGCGGGGCGGCCACCACTGGCACCGAGGCCATCCTAGACATCGTCCCCCAATCTCTCCACCAACGGGTGCCCCTTATCATCGGCAGCCGCGAGAACGTGGAAGAAGTGCTGCGCTGCCTAGAGGGTTCTCTGGTGCCCTAGGTTCTTCCCAATCCTTCTCTTTGAGCCAAGCTGGCCTATGGTAACCCTGGCAGAAAACCCCCTTCGCGTTGGTCTCAACCAAGAACGCACCCCGGATCCCTGCATTGTGGTGCAGTTTGGCGCTTCTGGGGATCTGGCCGCCCGCAAGCTGCTCCCGGCCTACTATCGGCTGTTTGGGCAGCGGCGGCTGCCGCCGGAGTTTACTTTGGTGGGGGTGGCCCGCCGCGATTGGACTCACGAGGTTTATCGGGAAAAGATGCGGGCTGCCGTGCAGGAGTTTGCCCCCCAGGACTTGGGGCCGGAGGCCCTCTGGCAGGACTTCGCCAGCCGCCTGTTCTATTGCCGCCTCGATATCGGAGATGCTGAGAGCTATCTGCGCCTAAAGCAGCTGCTCAGCCAGCTGGACGAAGAGCGGGGCACCCGCGGCAACCGAGTGTTCTATCTGGCGGTGGCGCCGGACTTCTATGCCCAGGCCATCCAACAGCTGGGGGCAGCTGGCATGGTGGCCGATCCGACCAAAACGCGGGTGGTGATCGAAAAGCCCTTTGGCCACGACCTCACCTCGGCCCAGGAACTCAACCGCCTTGTGCAGCGAATTTGCCAGGAAGAGCAGATCTACCGCATTGATCACTACTTGGGCAAAGAGACGGTGCAAAACCTGCTGGTCTTCCGCTTTGCCAACGCCATTTTCGAGCCTCTCTGGAACCGCAACTACATCGACCATGTGCAGATCACCGTGGCGGAGACGGTGGGGGTGGAGGATCGGGCCGGCTACTACGACACTGCCGGCGCCCTGCGAGACATGGTGCAAAACCACCTAATGCAGATCTATTGCCTGACGGCCATGGAGCCACCTGTCTCACTGCGCAGCGATGGGGTGCGTAACGAAAAAACCAAGGTGCTGCAGGCCACCCGCCTAGCGGATCCCCGCAATGTGGCAGCCGCAGCGGTGCGGGCGCAGTACGGCCCTGGCTGGATTGCCGGCAAGCCGGTGCTGGGCTATCGGCAGGAGCCCAATGTCAATCCCCAGTCCAAAACCCCCACCTACGTCGCTCTGAAACTGGAGTGTGATACTTGGCGGTGGAAGGGGGTGCCCTTCTACTTGCGCACTGGGAAACGCCTGCCCAAGAAGGTTTCGGAGGTGGCCATTCACTTTAAGCAGGTGCCCCTTTCCCTGTTCCAATCGGCAGCTCGGGAGGTGAGCCCCAATATCCTGGTGCTGCGTATCCAACCCAATGAGGGCATCTCGTTGCGCTTTGAGGCCAAGATGCCGGGGCCAGAGATCCGCACCCGCTCGGTGGATATGGATTTCCGCTATGGGACTGCCTTTGGAGCGAGTACACCGGATGCTTACGATCGCCTGCTCCTGGATTGTCTGCTGGGGGATCCAACGCTGTTTACCCGTGCCGATGAGGTTGAAGCGGCCTGGCGGGTGGTGACGCCGGTGTTATCGGCCTGGGAGTCTGAGCCCGGCAGCGGCAATGGCGGCGGTGCTGCACCGCCTCTGTTCACCTATGAGGCCGGCACTTGGGGGCCAAAGGCTGCCGAAGATCTGCTCACCCAATCGGGGCGGCGGTGGCGGCGCCTCTGATTTGGCTGCTCTCGGCTGGTAAACCATGGCCTATCCACCTCTGTGTAAGCCGGGGCACCCTCAGCAACAGGCAGAAGAGCATGAGCAGCTCAAGAGCCCTTTCAAATGGCCGCTGCAGAAGAGAACACCAAGACGTAGGGATCCCCGGCTGTTGCAGCTAACATGGGCATGGCCTGTTTATTGCGTGGGTATCATGCCGCCACTGTTGTTCCGGTTATCCGTCCGGCCCTGGCGAGCCTTGTCGGTGGGCCTGGCAGTTGTGTTGGGGATGGGAGGGTGGAGCTCTGCCCAGGCCCAGGTGTTGCTGCACGTCCCTCTGCCCAATGGGGGCTTGATGCAGGCCCAAGCGCTACAACTGGCCACCGACTCGCTGCGGCTGGCCCAGTTTGGTCAAACGGAAGAAGCGCTGCGCCGCCTGCAACTGGCCGTGGCCATGGTGCCCAACTCCTCAGAGCTGCTCTATGTTTTGGGCAACGTCCACCTAGAACTGGGGGACTTGGAGCAGGCGATTGCCTCGTTGCAGAAGGCCCGCGCCCTGTCTCCTCAAGATGGGGCTGTTCTCTACTCGCTGGGATCGGCTTATTTGCGGCAGGGCAGCTACTTTGCCGCTGCTGAAACCCTGGAACGAGCTGTGGCCCTGCAACCGGATAACCCCAACGCTCGCTTCCAACTGGGCAATGCCTACCTCATGCTGGATCGGTGGGATGCGGCCCGGCAGGAATATGAGAAGACCTTGCAGTTGGATCCCGCCTACTGGCCGGCCATGAACAACATGGGCTTGGTGGACTATGAGCAGGGGGATCTCGACGCCGCCATCGATCGCTGGGAACGCACGATAGAGATGAACAATGCCGTAGCAGAGCCCTATTTGGCCCTGGCGACTGCCCTCTACATTCGGGGAGAAACCGAACGGGCTGAGGAACTGGGGGCAAAGGCCATGCGCTTGGATCCCAACTACGCCCGCCTGCAGGTGTTGCGGGAGAACCTGTGGCGAGAAAACCTGCTGCGAGATGTGCAGATCCTCCTGCGCACCCGCCCTGTTGCAGAAGCTCTGCAGCAAGCCGCTATCGAGCAGTTCAACCGGCGGATGGGCCTCTCAGAATAGATTCAGGATAGATTTAGGAATTGACAGTGGGAAGTTCTGCAGGGGATCCCTTGAGAACTCGTGCCTGAAACTTGGCCCGAATCCGCTCGGCAATCCCGGCACTGTTCAAGCCTAGTTCTGCCAAGGATTCCTCGGGGGTGGCGTGCTCCACCCACACATCCGGCACCCCCAAGCGCAACAAGGGCACTGCCAGGTCGGCGTCGAGCAGGGCTTCGGCCACTGCCGAGCCAAACCCACCCATGAGGCAACCTTCTTCCACCGTCACCACCAAGCGGCTCTGTTCGGCCAAAGGCAGGATCAGCTCGGTATCCAAAGGCTTGGCGAAGCGGGCATTGACCACTGTGGCTGAGATGCCGTGTTCTTTCAAGATCTCCGCCGCCTGCAGGCTGGGATGCACCATCGACCCATAGGCCAGGATCAGCACCTCGCCGCCGCTGCGCAACACCTCGGCTTTGCCGATGGGCAGGGGTTCCCACCCCTCTTCTGCCAGAGGCACCCCTACACCCGATCCGCGCGGGTAACGCATGGCGATGGGGCCCTGGGTGTACTGGATCCCGGTCACCACCATGCGCTGTAGCTCCGCTTCATCTTTGGGAGCCATTAGCACCATTTCCGGAATGCAGCGCAGATAGGCGATGTCGTACATGCCTTGGTGGGTGGGGCCATCGGCTCCTACAACTCCCGCCCGATCCAAGCAAAAGAAGACCGGCAACTTTTGGATACAGACATCGTGGATGATCTGGTCGTAGGCCCGCTGCAAGAAGGTGGAATAAATGGCCACCACTGGCCGCATTCCCTCACAGGCCATGCCAGCCGCCAACGTTACAGCGTGCTGCTCGGCGATCCCCACATCCACAAACTGATCCGGCAGCTTTTCCTTGAGCTTATCCAGGCCAGTGCCCGTATCCATAGCGGCGGTGATGCCGATGATGCGGGGATCCCGCTCGGCCAGCTTGCAGAGGGCATGGCCAAAGACCTTGCTGTAGCTGGGGGGCTTGGGCTTGGTGGGCGGGTAGGGCTTGCCGGTGGCCAGGTCGAAGCGGGATTGGGCATGATACCCCACCTGTTCCGCTTCGGCAGGCGGGTAGCCCTTGCCTTTGACGGTAGCTACATGCACCAGCACCGGGCCGGAGATGCCGTGGGCCAACTCAAAGGCATCCAACAACTCCGCCAGGTTGTGCCCGTCCACCGGCCCCACGTAGGTAAAGCCCAGCTCCTCAAAGATGATGCCTGCCTTGTTGTTTTGCACGGCGGTAACCAGCTTCACCGTTTCCTTGAGGCGGTCAATTTCCGGGCTGAGGCTGGATCCCAGTAGGGGCAGGTTCTTCAGTTGCTCTTCTAGGCTGTCGGCCAAAAACTGCACCGGCGGGCTGAGGCGCAGGCGGTTTAAATAGCGAGGGATCGCCCCCACATTGGGGGAAATAGACATGCCGTTGTCGTTGAGCACCACCATCAGGTTGGTCTTGGGCAGGTGCCCGGCGTGGTTGATGGCTTCATAGGCCATGCCTCCGGTCAGGGCACCATCCCCAATGATGGCCACCACCTTGAAGTTGTCTCCCCGCCGATCCCGAGCGATGGCCATGCCCAAAGCTGCCGAGATGCTGGTGGAAGCGTGCCCCGCCCCAAAGTGATCGAAGCGGCTCTCGCTGCGCTTCAGGTAGCCGGAAATCCCCCCCTTCTGGCGCAATGTGTGGAAATTGTGGTACCTGCCGGTGAGCATTTTGTGGGCATAAGCCTGGTGCCCCACATCCCAGATCACCTTGTCTCGATCCAGATCGAGGGTCTTGTAGAGGGCCAAGGTCAGCTCCACCACCCCCAGCCCTGGCCCCAGATGACAGCCGACCGGGGAATTGGCAGCCGTCTGCAGATGTTTGTCGCGAATCTGGCGGGCTAGGCTGCGCAACTGGCTCAGGTTCAGGTTTCGGAGCTGGTTGGGATGAGTGATGTCACTCAGGTGCATAATGGACTCGTCCTTCCGGTGTGATCTCACTCTAATTCATTTTCAGGAGGGGTTTTGTAGCCCTCCCTCTCAAAACTTCAAGGAATGCAGGGATCCCCCTTAATGCTGGGCCAAGGGCAGTGAGATCTTGAAAGGGGCACGCCAAGGAGCTTATTCAAGGGTTAGCCTCGCGTAAGGCCCTCGGTTGCTCCGGAGTTAAGGGCTAGGGCCCACTGCCGCGATGGTTTCTTCCTTTTTGTTAGCCATGAAAATCGCCGCCAACATCACCCAGCTCATCGGTCGCACCCCGCTAGTGCGGTTGAATCGGATCCCGCAATCGGAGGGGTGCCTGGCCGAGATCGTGGTGAAATTGGAGAGCTTTAACCCTGCCGCTTCGGTGAAAGACCGCATTGCCGTCAGCATGATCGAGGCTGCCGAACAGGCCGGTTTGATCACCCCCGGCAAGACCATCTTGGTGGAGCCCACCTCTGGCAATACCGGCATTGGCCTGGCCATGGCCGCTGCTGCCAAGGGTTACCGGCTCATCATCGTCATGCCTGAGAGCATGAGCCTGGAGCGGCGACTGCTGTTGAAAGCCTACGGAGCAGAGGTGCACCTGGCCAGTAGCGCCGGCGGCATGGGGGAAGCCATCTGGAAGGCTGAAGAGATCGTCCGCCGCACTCCCAACGCTTACATGTTGGGCCAGTTCACCAATCCCGCCAACCCCCGGATCCATGCCAGAACCACCGGCCCGGAAATTTGGGAAGATACCGATGGTCAAGTGGATATCCTGGTGGCAGGGGTAGGTACCGGCGGCACCATCACGGGGGCGGGCGAGTTTTTGAAGGGGAAAAACCCAGCCATTCGACTGGTGGCCGTTGAACCCAAGGCCAGTGCCGTCTTGAGTGGTGGACGGCCCGGCTTTCATCGCATTGAAGGGATCGGAGCGGGATTCGTGCCTGATGTGCTGCGGCGCGACCTGCTGGATGAGGTGATCCCAGTGGAAGATGAAGAGAGCATGGTCTACAGCCGGCGCCTGGCCAAAGAAGAAGGGATCCTCTCCGGCATTTCCACTGGGGCTGCCTTGGCGGGAGCCATCCAGGTGGGGCGGCGACCGGAAAACGCTGGCAAGCGGATTGTAATGATCCAGCCTAGTTTTGGGGAACGCTACCTGAGCACACCTCTTTTTCGCGACTTGGAGCGGGATTCCGATTCGAGATGACGATGATGCTGAGACTGCTGCCCTACAGGTCGCCCTGGCCCAGAGGGCGAGCTAGCATGGGTGAGAGTGACGTGGCGGAACGGCAGACGCGCTAGACTTAGGATCTAGTGCCGCAAGGCGTAAGGGTTCAAGTCCCTTCGTCCGCATGAGAATCCCCTACTTCCCCAGCCCCTTTCCCCCAAGAGGGCAGAAGTTCCCCCGGTCAACAGCAATGCTGACTGCCTTACGGTCGCTCGCCAGCAAGCCTAGGAGAGCCAAGGTGACAAAGCAAGCTCTCCCGCCGGCTAAAAGCAGACAGGGACACATCTCCCAGGCTAGAAGGCTTCTCGGTCCGCCTGCAGAGAAACTGGACTGGGTTGCTGCCACGAAAACCTTGGCTCTAGGCCGGAAAGATCACCTGCAGAATTTGCTCGGGGGCAATCGACTCCACCTTCCCATCGGCCCCCTTGACCGCCCGAAACGGCCCCTCTGAAGGCAGCAACCGCAGCGGGTCGGTGGGCCCAAACAACGCCACCAGCGGCGTCTGCACCGCCACCGCCAAATGCATGGGAGCGCTATCGGCGCACAACAGCAGCGTTGCCCCACCAATCAAGGCCGCCAGCTGCCCCAGCCGGACAGGACGGCTCACCGGCAGCTCCGGCAGTTGCGCCAGAAAGCCCTCCGCCAGCTGCTCATCCTCTGGCCCCACCACCAGCACCAACGGCAGCTCCGGCCGCTGCTCCCGAAAACCCTTGATGACCTTGACCCAGTTGGCAGAGGGATAGATCTTCTGAATTCCCTTCTCCTGCGACAGCTGGCTGGCCCCCGGATGCAACAGCACATAATCTTGGGCGGCATCCCCCAAAAGGCGCTTGCGTTCCTGCTCTGCCCACTCCAGGTCTGCTTTTTTCAGACGAATCTGGGGCAACCCCGCCGGCGCAGCAATGCCAAACCCCTGCACCAGGTCGTGGTACATCTGGGCCGCATACTGGGCCGGCTTCAGGGGCACCGGGTCGGTCAGCCAAGGTCGCCCCGGCCCCGGCGGCGCATAGCCCACTCGCTTGGGAATGCCGGTCAGCCACAACAACAGCTTCACCCCCAAGCTTCGGCCCAGGCTCAGCACCCCGTCATACTGCCGCTCGCGAATCCGCCCCAGCAGGTCGCTGAGATCCCCCAACGACAGCTGTTCTTTGAACGGAAAAGTCAGCACCCGACTCACCGAAGGGCAAACCTCATAAGCCCCTGCTGCCCGCGGCTCCACAACCACCTCCAGCTCCGCCTCCGGGAAGCGCTGCCGCAAACTGGCCAGGGCGGGGAAAAACAAAATCTGGTCACCAATCCCGCCCGGCACCAAAGCCAGAATCCGAGGTGCCAAAGGGGCTTTAGCTGCTGGAGAAACCGCCTGCATAAAGCATCCTGTAGAAAGCTGTATCCAGCCTAGGGGATCCCCGCTTACTCTATCTCAGATTGGGTGGATAGATTCAGGGCCAGCTCGACCCGCGGAAGACAAACCCCAGAACCCTTCTGGCCCAGAGCGTTGTGTACACAGGCTCTCATCCGCGATGATGGGCTGTGGCCGCCACCTTCTCCAAAGGCAGCACCATGACGGAGGAGCCGATTCCGCTGCTGGATTTGACGGGGCAGTACCGCGCTTTGGCCGGGCTGTTGCAGCCGCAGCTGGAAGCGCTGCTGGCCTCTGGCCAGTACATCGGCGGGGCGGCGGTGCAGCGCTTTGAGGAGCAGTTTGCCCAGTTTTTGGGGGGTGGCCCCCTGGAGGCCGTCGGCTGCAATTCCGGCACCGATGCCTTGGTGTTGGCTTTGCAGGCTTTGGGCATCCAGGCGGGGGATGAGGTGCTCACCAGTGCCTTTAGTTTTTTTGCCTCGGCTGCCGCCATCAGCCGGGTGGGGGCGCGTCCGGTGTTTGTGGATGTGGATCCGTGCACCTTTAACCTGGATCCGCAGCTGCTGGAAAGGAGCATCTCCTGCCGCACCAAGGCGGTGGTGGTGGTGCATTTGTTTGGGCAGGCGGCCAACATGACCCAGATTCTGGCTATTGCCCGGCGGCACGGCTTGGCGGTGGTGGAAGATTGTGCCCAGGCGGTGGGGGCCTGCTGGGGGGGCAGGCCGGTGGGCACGTGGGGAGAGGTGGGCTGCTTCAGCTTTTTTCCCACCAAGAATCTGGGTGCGGCTGGGGATGGGGGGGCGGTGGTGACGCGGGATCCCCAACTGGCCAGGCGGGTGCGGGCTCTCAGGGAGCATGGGCAGACCCGTCCGTACCACCACGAGCATTTGGGTCTCAACAGCCGTTTGGATGCGCTGCAGGCGGTGATTCTCTCGGTGAAGTTGCCTTATCTGCGGGAGTGGAACTGGCGGCGGCAGGGGATTGCGGAGTGTTACCACCGCTTGCTGCAAGGGATCCCGGGCTTGATGTTGCCCCAGGTGGGGGTGGGGGGGAACTCGGTGTGGCACCAGTACACGGTGCGGGTGGTGGGTTCTGAGGCGACGGATGGGCGGCGGCGGGACTATTTGCAGCAGGGTCTGAAGGAGCGGGGCATTGGCAGTCGGGTTTACTATCCTCTGCCATTGCCGCTGCAGCCGGTGTACCGAGGGCTGGGCTACCGGCGGGGGGATCTGCCCAATGCCGAGCTATGTGCGGCTCAGGTGTTGTCTTTGCCGTGTTTTCCTGAGTTGACCACCTGTCAACAAGAGCGGGTGGCTGCGGCCATTGCTGAAATCCTCTCAGAAAAAACCTGCCCGTAGCACTCAGTTATGTCTGCCTTATGGTCATTTCGATTCAAACTAGAACACTGCACCCACGCCCACAGTCATTTTAAATAAGAATGAAACGAAATGAAACATTTCCATCCCATTGCTTCCCAACTCCCCTCTCCCTCTGGGAAGAGGACTGGGGGTGATCTCGGAAGCGGTATGGAGCGCTTGGGGATTGTCTCAATCCAGCTTGAAAGGACTACAAATGGCCAAAAAACGAAGTCTCCAGACCCGTCCTCCCAGTGCGGCGGAAGGAAGCCAGCAGGGTGTCAATTCTGGGACTCGACCGGCTGCGGCGGCTGCCATTTCAGCACCAAGGTAGAAAGTTGCGGCAGGCAGAGCTCGAGGGAGTAGGGCAAGTTGTGGTAGGCCCAGTCGTCTGTCCACTTGCCCCCCAAATTGCCTACCCCGCTGCCCCAAAACTCCACAGCATCGCTGTTGAGCAGCTCTCGATAAAAACCTCGTTCCGGTACCCCAATGCGGTAATTGGGCCAGACCACCGGCGTGAAGTTACAAACCACCACCACCCACTCACTGGGATCCTCCCCATAGCGGATGAAGGAAACGATGCCGCGATGATCGCTGCAGTCGATCCAGCGGAACCCCTCCGGTTTGGTGTCTTGGGTATACAGGGCAGGCTCAGAGCGCAACAGGTGATTCAGGCTGGCCACGTAGTGGCGCAACTTGGCGTGGGGTTCATACTGCAGCAGCTCCCAGTCCAGATCTGCCCAAACATTCCACTCATTCCACTGGCCAAACTCCATGCTCATGAACAAGGTTTTCTTGCCAGGGTGGGTGAACATGTAGCCATACAAAGCCCGCAGACTGGCGAACTTATGCCAATGATCCCCCGGCATTTTGCCCAACATGTGGCTCTTGCCATGCACCACCTCATCATGAGAAAAGGCCAGCATGTAATTTTCGCTGAAGGCATACATGAGGCTGAAGGTGACCAAATGGGGATGGAACTGGCGGAACCAGGGATCCATGTGGAAATAATCCAACATGTCGTGCATCCAACCCATGTTCCACTTCAAGTTGAAGCCCAGCCCACCCACATGGGTTGGCCAAGTTACCATCGGCCAAGCAGTAGATTCTTCGGCAATGGAAAGCGCACCGGGGTTGTATTTGAAAATGAGGGTATTGAGCTGCCGGAAAAAGTCGATGGCTTCGAGGTGTTCCCGCCCGCCGTAGGGATTGGGGATCCACTCTTTGCGGTCATAATCCAGATAAAGCATCGAGGCCACCGCGTCCACCCGGATCCCATCGATGTGGTATTTCTCGAACCAAAAAAGGGCATTGGCCACCAGATAATTGCGCACCTCGTTGCGGCCATAATTAAAGACCAAAGTGCCCCAACCTTTGTGCTCGCCTTTGCGAGGGTCGGCGTACTCGTACAGGTGAGTACCGTCGAAAAAAGCCAGCCCATGCCCATCTTTGGGGAAATGCCCGGGCACCCAATCGACAATCACGCCGATCCCGGCTTGGTGAGCCCGATCGACAAAATACATAAAGTCTTGCGGGGATCCATAGCGGGATGTTACGGCATAGTAGCCAATCACTTGATAGCCCCAAGAGCCATCGAAGGGGTGTTCTGCCACCGGCAACAGCTCGATGTGGGTAAAGCCCAGCTCCTTCACATAGGGGATCAATTTGTCCGCCAGCTCGCGGTAGGTGAGGAAGCGAGTGTTGGGCTTTTGGTCCACCAGCACACTTTGCCCTTCGGCAGGTGGATCTTCAGCCGAGGCGTGCATCCAGGATCCCAGATGCACCTCATAAACCGAAATCGGCGAGCGCAGGGGATCGGTGGCGGCGCGTTTTTCCAGCCAGGCTTGGTCGTGCCAGGTGTAGGTGTTGAGGTCGGCTACGATGGAGCCGGTTTTGGGGCGCACCTCCTGTTGAAAGCCATAGGGATCCGATTTTTCGTAGATATCCCCCCAGGAAGTTTTCACCTCGTACTTGTAGATGGCGCCTGGCCCTATGCCGGGGATGAACACCGCCCAGATGCCGCTTTCGCCCAGCCGCTTCATCTGGTGTTGACGCCCGTCCCAGTGGTTAAAATCGCCGATAACGCTGACGTTGCGGGCGTTGGGAGCCCAGACGGCGAAATGCACCCCCTTCACCCCATCCACCGTGATGAGATGGGCGCCCAGCTTGTCGTAAATGCGGTGGTGATTCCCCTCGTTGAACAAGTAGCGATCCAGCTCGCCAATGTGGTTGACCTTCTCCAAGGGAAAGCGGTAGGGATCCTCCCATTCTTCCAAGTGTTCCCCTTGGGGATCCCAGACCCGTTGGGCCCGCAAAAAATAGTCCGGCAGAGGGGTTCCCGGCTCAAAGCGCAGCTCGAATAGCGTTTCCGGGTGCAGCGGCTGCATCGGGTAAGCCTGTCCAGTGGCGCGTTCCACCAGCCAAACCTGCCGAGCATTGGGCACAAGGGCGCGCACCAACCCAAAGGATTTCCCGGCCTCTTCTATCTGCTGGGGGCCCAAAACGGCATAGGGATCCTGCCATTGGTTGGAAACAAACTGACCCACTTGTTCAGCAGACAGGAGAAAGCCCATCGGGAACCCTCAGTAAATGACCATTCTAGTCTAGCGGTGGCTGACCCCCAGTTTGCGCTGTCAGCTCCAGGCCCGCCTCCAGGCAAAGAATCCCTGCAAGAAGTTCTGCAGGCGGGGGTTGGTGGCCAATTGTTGCCTGCGGTGCTGCAGGGCCGCCTTGGCATTCACCTCCGAGCGGGTGGGGTAGATGTGGATCCCGGTCAGGGCAGAGACGGGCAGCCGCCGGCTCATGGCCAAAACCACTTCATGAATCAGCTCTCCCGCCTGGGATCCCACCAGGTGCGCCCCCAAAATCTGGCCGTTGCGCCGACAGATCAATTTGGCAAAGCCCAGGGGGGCGGCTTCTGCCTGGGCCCGATCCACATCGGCAAACTCCTGTTTGAGCACCACCACATCCTTGCCGTATTGCTGCCGGGCTTCGCTTTCGGTGAGGCCCACACGGGCCAGCTCCGGCTCGGTGAAGATGGCCCAAGGAATGACACGATAACGCGCTTGGCTGAGGGGGAAAAACAGGGCATTGACCAGGGCCACTGCCCCTTCGTAGGCCGCCACATGGGTAAATTGCGGCCCGCCGATGACATCCCCACAGGCGTAGATGCGGGGATTGCGGGTTTGCAGCTTGGCATTCACCTGGATCCCTTGGGGGGTGTACTGCACGCCGGCGGCTTCTAGACCCAGCCCTTCCACGTTCGGGATCCGACCGGCGGCCACCAAAATCTCTTCTGCACGGATCACTTGATCACCTGCAGCGGCGGTGCCTGCCCCGGAATTGGCCTTTAGGGAAAGCAGCTTTGCCCCTTGCTCTTGGCCAACTGCTGTGGCGCGTACCCGGGTGAGGATGCGGATCCCATCTTGGGTCAACTGTTGCTGCACCACCTGGGCGGCTTCGGGATCCTCCTTGGGCAAGATGCGCTCGCGGCTGGCAATGAGGGTCACCTCGGATCCCAGACGGGCCAGAGCTTGGCTCAACTCGCAGCCTACCGGCCCCGCCCCTATCACCGCCACCGATTTGGGCAAGCGGGTCAAGTCAAAGATCGATTCGTTGGTCAGATAGCCCGCCTCGGCCAAGCCCGGCAAGGGGGGAACCCAAGGACGGGATCCGGTGGCGATGACAAAAGCCCGCGCCTGTACCTGCCGTCCTGCCACCTCAAAGGTGCGCCCATCCACAAAGTGGCCCTTGGCAAACACCAGTTCCACCCCCAGTTGGCGGAAGCGATCTGGCGAATCGGCGTGGTTGGCGATGTAGCTCTGGGCAGAGCGAATGTGTTCGTACACCTTGAGGTAATCCACCGAGATCCCTGCTGGGCCAGGGAGAGTTACCCAACCGGCAGCCATGGCCTGGCGAATCCGATGGACGGTATGGGCCACGTGAAGAAGGGCTTTGCTGGGCACACAGCCATACCAGAGGCAATCTCCGCCCAGGCGGTCGCTTCCTTCCACCAGCAGCACCTTGGCCTTCAGTTGGGCCGCAGCGCTGGCCACCACCAAACCCGCTGCACCGGCGCCAATGACCACAATATCGTAGGAGACAGGCATGGCTTTTTTTAAACTTTTAAACAGGAGAATCGGGCAAGGGATCCCAGGAATCGGCAAAAGATAGCACCATCCTATGTCTTGAGTGGGCCGGGGGCAGGATGGGAGAAGGGGATCCCTTTCCACACCCTTTCTGCATGGGAGAAGAACTTGTTAGAGTGGGACGGATGGATCCCTTGCAAGCTGGGTTGATCCGTCTGTTCTACTTTTCAGGGTTTGGGGACTTATGACTATCCTGCTGCCGAGCGAACCTATCCTGGCCGTGAGCATCTTCGGCATGGGCCTGCCAGAGCTGGCCGTGATTGGGGTGATCGCGGTGGTCGTGTTTGGCCCCAAGAAGCTACCGGAGTTGGGCAGCGCCTTTGGCAAAGCGTTGCGGAGTTTCAAACAAGAGATGAACAACCCCAGCAGCGATGACGAGCCTGCCGGCACGGAAAAGGTGGAGAAGGTGGTGGAGAAGGATGCCGCCTGAGGGTCGCGGAGAGGGGTGGGATCCCAACTTCTGCCAGGGACGTGCTGCCGCAACTGGGGATCTTGTCGAGAGGGGGGATCCAAGCCGGCTTCGATCAGAAGTAAAGTCAGCTCGCAAGGGAGCCAGATCCAGGGCTAGTGTATAGTTCTGGAAAGTTTCCCGGACCGGCGCTACCGGCTGAGCCAGGATCAGCCCGGATAGGCCCATCGGATGCCCCAGAGGTGGTATGGCTGAGCTGACCGATTTCGAGTTGATGCGCCAGATCCAACTGCGGGATCGCCGCAGCCACTTTTTGCTCAAGGATCGCTATCAGAAGCGCCTGCTGGATATTGCCTTGGCCATTCTCAAGCAACCTCACCAGGCGGAAGAGGTGGTGCGGCAGGTGTTCGAGTTCTGCTGGAAACACGCCAATGCCTTTGACCTGCAGCGGGATCGCTCAGTGGCTCTGTGGCTCTACGAGTTGACAGCCTTTCAGGCTAGGGAACGGCTGCGGCGTTGGGCTTGGCTACCTGCCCCCCTCTCCATTCAAACTTCGGCTCCCCTGTGGCCGCAACGTCTTCTCTGGGGCAGCCTGGCAGTGCTGGGGATCTACGCGGTAGACATAACAGCGGCCTACTGGCGGCTGCGCTGGCAGTGGGGATCCCCCATCGAGGGAGAGTCGGTGGCAGTTCAACGGCTCTACCAAGAGTGGCAACGACAACCGCAGGTGCAGCGAACCCTGCTGCGGGATCCCAGCTTCAGCACTCCCCTGTTGGTGCAAGCCCTCTGGTCGCCCCATGCCAAGCAGGTGCTGCTATTGGCCTCGGAGATGGCTCCCGCCCCCCCAGGGAGCACCTATCAACTGTGGCTGGAGTCGGATGTCCAGGGAGGGGGACGACTGCTGGAAAACGCCGGCACTTTTGCCGTCAACGGGGAAGGATCCCTGCAGTGGCTCAGTCAACCCATCCATTCTGAGCAGCCGACCCGCCTTCTCGTCACCCTTGAACCGGCAGGAGGAAGCGAATCCCCCACAGGCCCGCCTCTGCTGCAGAGCAGTTTCTGGATCCCTGCTGCCCAGCCCTGATCAAGAGAGATGGGGGGATGGCTGGGGAGTTTGTCCCCCGCTCTTGCGCCGCTTAGCATGGGATCCCCGCAAGCGCACCTTGAGACGGTAGCGAACAGTTTCATGCACAACTTTGTAGGAAGCATCCACACCGTGGGTTTCCCGCAGCCATTCGCGGATGTCGCTGTAGGTACGGAATCGGCCAGGCTGATGCAGCTCCTGCTTGAGGATTTCCAAAACCGGCTTGGGGATGAGGGGTTTGCGCCCTTGGTTGCGGGGCACCGTCAACATGCCCTCTAGCCCCTTGGCCTTGTAGCGTTGAAACCATCGAAAAATCGTTGAGATGTCCCGCCCCAGAATTTCAGCCAAGCCTGTCATCGTCTTGACTTTCCCAATCTTGAGCAGGTAGAGAGCTTGAACCCGCTCCTTCCCGGTCGGTGTAGACTGCTTGCTTAGTAGGGATTTGAGCTCTTCAGCCGATTCCCGAATGTCGAGCTTGAGGACTCCAGCCATGTTGGGGCGTCGCAGAACAGCGTTGAATTCGTTGCCTGGCGGAGAGTCTACCACAGTAACTTGGGGTTTTGGAAGTTGTTCGTGAAGTTTGCCTGGGCATTGCTTGACATTTACAGAATCTCGAACTGAAAAATCTCTAACAGGCTACCCTCGTCGCTTTTCAGGATAGGCGGGCAAGGGATCCCCTCTAGGGCGGCAGGCCGTGGCTGTAGGAGTGGCTGTAGGATCAGAGGGCAAGCTTGCCGACGCTGCACTATGGTTCTTCGCAAGTATCTTGCAGGAGAGGGGCTGCGTTGGTTTCGCCTGGCCCTGCAGTTGCAAGGATCAGTTGTGCCGGCAGTGCTGCCCCGCGCCTTTATCTGCGGCTTGGCCGGGGTGCTGGTTTCGATTCTGTATAAGCTGGGGCTGCCCCTGGCGCTGTCGTCGTTGGTGGCGTTTGTGCCCAACATCGTTTTGGGTTTGATGCTGGTGTTTCGGACAAACACCGCCTACGAACGGTTCTGGGAGGGGCGGAAAGCCTGGGGATCCGTGGTGAATGACGTGCGCAATTTGGCCCGCCTGATTTGGGTAGCCATTGAAGAAAAGCAACCCGGCGACCGGGAAGAGAAGATCCAAACTCTATATCTATTGCCCGCTTTTGCCATGGCCATGAAACAGCACTTGCGCCAGGAACCTCTGCTGGATGAGATTCAGCCCCTCCTCAGCCCGGAGCAGTTGCAACGTCTCCAAAGCCTCAACCATCCCCCTTTGCAGATTGCCTTTTGGATCGGAGATTACTTACAGCGACAATACCAAAAGGGCCGCGTTGAGGTCTACCAGCTCACGATCATGGTGGAGCGGCTCAACAGCATGGTGGATGCGCTGGGGGCTTGCGAGCGCATTCTCATGACCCCAATGCCCATGGCTTATGCCCTGCACTTGAAGCAGTTGTTATTGCTCTACTGTTTATCTTTGCCGTTTCAGATGGTGGAAGGTTTGGGTTGGATGACCGGCCCCATTGTGGGATGGCTGAGCTTTATGTTGTTTGGCGTTGAAGAGATCGGCATCGAAATTGAAAATCCCTTTGGCCGGGATCCCAATGATCTGCCCCTCGATAACATTTGCAACAAGATGAAGCACAATATTGCGGATTTGATCAATTCCACTTAGGGAACTCTCGCCGTTCTGGATGGCAGGGCAGCTGCCCATTTCAGATCCTCAGCCGGCACCTACCCCTAGTGGAGATAGCCGGGGCGAACCCGATGATTGAGAGGAAGGGATCCCTATATCTTGGGTAGGGAACAAGATGGGTTTGCTAAACTGTGGACAATTTGCCGAGGTGCTCTGGGGATGGCCTGCTCAACCTGCACATTTTTACACCTGGCCGATGTGCATCTGGGCTATGACCGCTACGACAGCCCGGAGCGGAGCAAGGACTTCTTTTTGGCTTTTCGGGATGTTGTCCGGCGCTATGCCATTCAGGATCCGGTGGACTTTGTGCTCATCGCCGGAGATCTGTTCGAGCATCGGCAGATTCAGCCCGGCGTTCTCAACCAAGCCCAGATCGTCTTGCGGGAGCTGCAGCAGGCCGGGATTCCGGTGTTGGCCATCGAGGGCAACCACGACAACCGTCCCTATGGCGTGAAAACCAGTTGGCTGAGGTACTTGGCCGATCACGGGGAGTTGATCCTGCTGGAGCCGGAAGCAGGGGAAGAGGGCCTGGAGTTGCGTCCCTGGGCGGGTGGGCGGGGAGGGTATCTGGATTTGCCCTGTGGGGTGCGGGTGATCGGATCCCAGTGGTACGGATCGGCAGCTCCCAGGTCGATTGAGCAGTTGGCGGCGGCCATTCGACGGTTGCCCCCCGGCCCAGAACGGGTGGTGTTGATGTTCCACCACGGTCTAGAAGGCCAAATTGCCCGTTACCAAGGCGCTTTGCGCTACCGGGATCTGTTGCCCTTGCGGGAGGCAGGAGTGGGCTACCTGGCCTTGGGACACATTCACAAAAGCTATTCCGAGGGGGGGTGGATCTTCAACCCGGGATCCCTGGAGGCCAACAGCACTGCCGAATGGGACTTCCAACGGGGGGCCTATCGCGTCCGCTGGGGAGATGGCCCACCCCAAGCGGAGTTGGTGCAGGATTACCATCAGCGGCCCCGCCGCCGGCTCTATCTGGAGGCCAAGGGCAGAGAAACCCCCGAACAGATTGCCGCAGCAGCCATTGCCTTGGCTAAGGGATCCCGTTTTCAGGAAAGTGAGATGGAGCCGATGGTGGAGTTGCGGCTGGTGGGACAGGTGGGGTTCGCCAAGCATGAGCTGGATAGCCGCGCCCTACAGTGTCAAATTCAGCAGCTTACCGGCGCCTTGCTGGTTCTGTTTCGTTTTGAGGCCAATACTTTAGAGCTCGGGTCGGCTGCCCTTTCCTTGGAAGAAGAGGGGCAGAGGCTACAAATCGAAGAGAAAATCTACAGGGATCTGCTGAGCAGCCATGCCCACTACCGCAAACGCAGTGAAGAGCTAGCGCGGCTGCTTCTGGATCTTAAAGAAAAGGTTTTGGATGGGCAAGGAGAATCTGAAGTGTATGCTCACCTAAGGGGAGCTTTTGATGCTCCGCATCGCTGTCGCGAATGGGGAGCAGAAGACTGATTATGCGGATCCTCTCTCTCGCTTTACAAAACTTCAAATCTCATGAGGATGCCGTCTTCACGTTTGAGCCAGGTATTAACGCCATTTGCGGAGAAAACGGAGCGGGCAAGACCAGCATTTTGGAAGCCATTGCCTGGGTTTTGTTCGACTACTGCCCCTACAGCCAAGAAGAAATCATTCGCTCCGGGGCCAACGACGCAGTGGTGACTGTGCAATTTATCTCCCAATGGGATCAGCGCACCTACGATGTTCGCCGCAGCGTAACGCAGGGATATCGTCTCTTTGATCCCCAGCTGAAGCAGCGCCTAGAGTATGAGCGCAAGTCCGATGTGCTGCCGTGGCTGAGGCAACATTTGGGCGTACCTGCCGGTACCGACCTGGCGCGGCTCTTTGCCACAACGATTGGGGTGCCCCAAGGGACTTTCACGGCAGACTTTCTCAAAACCGGTCGAGATCGCAAAGAAGTTTTCGATCGCATCTTAAAGGTGGAAGAGTACCAGCAGGTAGCCAAAGACCTGTTGGCGGTCGAAAAATACAGCGAGGCGCAGATTCAGGCCATTAATCATCAAATTGAATTGCTCCGCCAACAGCTACAGGAGTGGGATCCGCTGCAAGCGGAGCGGCAGAAAATCCAACAAGAACTGAGTTATTGGCAAGAGCGCTTGAGTCAATCGATCCACACTCTGGATCAGGTTAAGCTTGAGATCGAGCGACTGGAGAAATGGCTTGAGCAAATCCAAACTTTAGATCACCAGATTGCCCAACTGGAGCAAAAGGGATCCCTGCTTCAGGTATCTCTTGAGCAGGCAGAAAAGTTATGGGCAGAGGCCAGGCAAGCTCAAGCGCAGCAACAGCAATACTGGGAGGGATCTCAGCATTTTTTGGCCACAGAAGCTCGCTTGCGGGAGCTGGAAAAACAGCAACAGCAACGCTTGGAGTGGCTGAAACAGCGGGATGCTTTGCTCTCGCAAAAGCAGCATATCGAAAACCAATTGGCAAGACTTCAAGAAAAGTTAAGCCAACAGCAGCGCTGGAAGCAGGAGCTAGAGGAGCTAACCCCGCAAATTCAGGCCCAAGAGGAGCTAGAGCGTCAGCAGACCTATTGGACTCAACAGCTCAACACGTTGCTACACCTGCACCGCGAATGGGAACAGATCCAGGCAGAATGGACAGCCCACGCCGAGCGCTGTCAACTGCTACAAAGCCGAGTGCAAGAAGCTGAACAGGCCCAGGCCACATGTCGGCAGCATCAATTGACCTACAACCGTTATTTGCAGTTGGAAACCCTCATTGCAGAGCAGGAAGCGCTGCGGCGAACCCGACAAACTTTACTGGCTCAACGGGAAACTTTGCAACATCAACTGCATCGATTGGAGCTGCAGGGATCCGAATATCAGCAACAACTCCAGATCTTCCAAAAAATGGAGGCGGAAAAACTTGAGCTGCAACCCCTGTGTGAACGGCAGGCCTCCCTGGAGCAGCGCCACTCCCAACTTGGCGAGAAGTTGGCTTCCTTTCAGGCTCTGCGCCTTGAACTCAAACAACGGGAAACGGAGCAGGAACAAGGCCAAGTCCAATTGCAACAACTGCAGCTCCAACTGAGACAACGGCAGGCGGATTTGGAGCGGGTAGCCGCCATTCCTGCGCTCGAAACTCAACAGGAGCGATTGCAAACTCAGCTCAGCCGCATTGCCGCAGCTCGTCAATTTCAACAGGAGCTACAAGCCCTTTTTGAGCAGGGCTCGGATCAATTGGCTCAACACCATCACAGCATCCGGCAACTTCTGGACGAATTGGAAGCGCAGCGACACAACTATCCCCAACTTCAATCTCTGTGGCAGCGGATCCCAGAGGTACTCACTCGATCTTCAGCACTCAGCCAACAGTTGCTCCAGTCCATCCATCAGATTTTGCAGGATCTGGCTCCCCAAACTTCCGAGCCCCAACTTCGTCAGCAGTTGTCCAACATCCAAAAACAACTCAGGACTTTGCAACCCTTGCTCGGCCTAACCGCACAAATACCCGATTTACAAGCCCAAATTCAGCAACTGCTGCAGTTGCAAGCCGAACGACAAAGCAGAATTGATGACCTTCACTGGGATCTTGAGGCTGAGCCCACCTTCCTTCGGCAACAACAGGAAATTGGCCAGGCGCTGCAAGAACTGGGGGATCCCAGAGGGCAAATCCAGCGCTTGGAAAGAGATCTCAGCCGCAAGTCTAGGGTTGAGCAAGAATATCAACAAATAGCGGCCCATGTTCAGCAACTCCAACAGCAGATACAAGCCCTAGAAGAGCAGCTGCAACCGCTTTCAGATCTGGATGAAAGAATTGCAGCTTTGCGGGAAGAACAAGGCCGGCACCGCAACAACTACGAGACCTTTATCCGCATGCAGCCTCTTGCCCAAAGTTTGCCCCGACGGCAAGATGAACTCCAAGCGGCCCAGTTGGCCCTAGATCAAATCCAGAAAGCCAAGCAAGAAAAACAAGCCCAGATCGACCGCTGGGAACAAACAGAGGGATCCAAAGATGACCTGCAAGCCCAAATTGAAAAAGCCGCCAAAACCTTAAAATCTCTGGGGGATCCCAGAAGTCAAGCCGAACGGCTCAAAGCAGAGCTAAAACAGGAAAAGCAGTATTTACAAATGCAGGCCGACTGCCTGCAGCAGCTTCAGGATTTACAGGCCGCACTCAACCCTATCGAGGAGGCCCTATGCCAAACGGAGCATCTGGATCGAGAGCTGGGATCCCTGCAGGAAGAACGCGAACGATACCGTTTAGATCACGAGCGCTATCTGCAGGCAGAACCCATTGCCCAATTGCTTCCCCAGCGGGAACAGGAACTGGCCGAGCTAAACGCCCAGCGGCAGCAACTGCAAACTCAGCTTTCCCAACTTCGCGCAGCACGGGATCCCTTAGCTGCTCTGTATCGACCGCAGGAGCATGAGCATCTTCGATCCCTTCTGCAGGCCACCGAAATTCAAAAAGCTGAAGCCCAAGCCCGACTGGAGAGCTTAGCTCCTCAACTGAGCAAAATTGAGGAAAAGTTGCGGCAATTGGAACAGGCCAAGGCCAGCTTAAAGCAAGTCGAGGCCGAAAAAACTGAGAGAGAACGCCTACACCGCTTTATCAAATTCAGCCGAGAGACCTACAGAAAAGCCGGCCCCCAAGTTACCCAATACTACCTGCAGCAGATTAACCATACCGCCGATCACCTCTTCCGAGAAATTCTCAACCGTCCCAACGTCACCCTGACCTGGGAAGCCGATTATGAGATCCGCGTTCAAGAAGCCGGCAGCCCTAAACGGCGGTTTGCCAGCCTTTCCGGGGGAGAGCAAATGTCGGCGGCCTTGGCAGTGCGCTTGGCTTTACTCAAGGTGTTGGGACAACTAAATATTGCCTTTTTCGATGAGCCCACCACCAATATGGATACCCAACGGCGACAGCGGCTGGCAGAGGCTATTACCAACCTGCGATCTTTTGAGCAGCTGTTTGTCATCAGCCACGACGATACCTTTGAGCAAATGACAGAAAATGTTATTCGGGTGGAAAGGCACTCCGGATCCAAGTCGGTAGGGAGGGATCCCGCCTATGGTGTTTAGAGCCGACCGGATCCTGGCAGTGTTGCAGCAAAAGCGGGAGGCCTTTGCCACTTTTGATCAAAGGCTGTCGGAGCGCAGAGAATACTATAAGCAGGCCATGGAAAGCTTGTGCCAGTGGTCAAGCCTAGAGATTGCCGAAAAAATAGCTCCATTCCCTTTCCCAGGCGCTTTACCTACTGCAGAGTGGGATCGCTACTCCAATTGGAGGATCCCTTTTGAGCAGGAATGGGCCAATTACGAAGAAAGCCGCGATTGGGCGAAGTCGGTCATTGAAAATATTCCTACCTTTGCCGTAGATGGATCCCAGATTTATCCCAGCAAAGATCTGTCAATACCGGTGGCGCTGGTGCAAATTGGCTGGTATGAAAACCATCATTGTGCAACAGGCTTGTACGAAAAAGACATTCAAGTGGATGTATTGACTCCAAGGGACCTGGGATCCGACAGCAGCGGCGAACCGAAAGAGCGAATGGTTAACATGCGCCGCTTTCAAATGGAAATCGAGAGACTTGTAGAATACATTCAAAAATCTCAACCGGGATCCCGAAAATTGGCCTTTTTGGACGGGGCGCTGGTGGCTACTTTTGCCGAAGTCTTTGAGCCAGAAAGCCAAGACTTTTATGTGCAGTGTTTGCTCCAGCTTCTGCGGGCCAGCGAGCAAAGCCGGATCCCTATCGTGGCCTACATAGACACCACCTACACTTCCGATTTGGTGGCGTTGCTGAAGCATTGTTTTGACCTACCCGAAGCTCCACAGCTTCACGATGCGCAACTGCTCAGCCCCTGGTTGGAGTGGGGGGATCGCACACCTTTTTTCATCTGTGCCCGCGGCGGCAGCCTCAACCCCCAAGATGGGATCCTCAATCGCTACCAAGAAATGCGAGAGCGAGTGGGATTTGTTTACCTGCGCACCAGTGACAACTTTCCGGCTCGCCTGGAAATACCCGTTTGGGTTTATGAGGCAGGACTGTTGGACTGGTTGGTGGATCTGGTTCGCTGTGAGGTGGTGATTGGGCGAGGTTATCCTTATGTGCTGGAGACAGCCGATCAAATAGCCGTTATCCGCAATGAGGATCGCAACCTTTTCTTGCGTCTCATGCAAGATTGGGCCGCTCGCGAAAAGCTGAACCTAAGGCTATCCCGGAAAACAGTAAGTAAATTACAGCGGAGACGAGTTCGATGAGATTGGGAAAGGTAGTTCGCTCCAACAATCACTGTGATTATGTGGTGCAGGTGGACGATGCTTTAGAAGTCAAAAATCCGCCGGCTCCTGATGACTATGGCTTCGGCAGCTTTGTCAAGCTAGAAAGCGACCGGCGACACTGGGCTGTAGGTCTGGTTTACAATACCCAACTCCTGAATCCGATGTTCCTCAATTCTGGGCCGCGCCTTTCCAGCCAGCCGGATCCCTATTTTTCCCCCGATCTGCAGAATGAGGTGCGCACGCTACTCTCGGTGGTCTTAATCGGGGCCTTGGATGAAGAGCGCCGCTGTGGCCGGCAAGGGATCCCACGCGTGGTGGTGCCTGTAAACACGCCGGTTTTTCGCATGAGCCGGGAAGAGATCCTGCGCTTTCACCAGGATCCCCAAGGTCAAACCCAATTTTCCTACTATGGTTTGCTGCTGAGTAGCGGCGGCAACTTTGCCAATCATTTGATCTACCAAGTCTTGAACGACATTACGCCGATGTTTGCCGATCCAGCTCAACGGCGAGCTCTGCAAATCTTAAGCAAAGAATTGGCCTGGAAAATGACTGTAGGAGCGATGCGCTAATGCCCCAAAAAATCACCGATAATGGCCACCATCCAGAAGCCACCCTCTCTCCAACTGAGGACTCTCCAGAGGTAATTGGCACCGTCAAAGGGCCTGGAGAAACCTCCAACCAATATGTTTTCATCACTTCCAATACCCAAGCGGTAAAGGTGGGCGATTTCGTCTATTACGAAGTCCAGGATCCCCAATCGCAAACGCTGCAAATCTTGGGTAAAATTAGCCAAGTTCAGCTCCTGGATCACATCCCCGATCGCATCTTTGCCGATACCGAAATCGATCCCAGCACCATTGTGGCTCTGGTGGGCTTCACCCATCCCAATCCGGAAATCTATGCGGTTACCGTCGAGGTCATCGGCTATTTCAATCAGAAGATGGGCTTTATTAACCCCCGCCGCGCTCCGGATCCCGGTGCCAAGGTTTTTCTGGCCTCCAATCGTCTGCTGAAATCAATTTTGAACAAACGAGATGAAACAGCCATTGGGGGTGCTCACTTGGGCAGCCTGTTGTTGCGCGATGAGGGAGCAGTGCCCGTAGTACTGGACGTCAAGGAAATGGTCAGCACCCATCTGGCCATTTTGGCGGGGACAGGATCCGGCAAATCTTATACAGCAGGGGTTTTGATTGAAGAGCTGCTTTTGCCCAAAAACCGAGCTGCCGTCCTCATTTTCGATCCCCACGGGGAATACCATACGCTGGCGGAGATGCAGTCCCACCCCAAGTTTTTTGGGGAAGACGGCTACCGTCCTAAAGTCAAGGTTCTTTCACCACAGGAAATTAAGATTCGTGTATCTTCTCTTAACTTCTTTGATATTCTGACCCTGCTGCCGGAAACCAGCGATCGGCAAAAATCTTTTCTGGAAAAAGCCTTCCGCAGAACAACTCAATTTAACCCACTCCGCTGGACGATTCAGGATTTAATCGATGCCGTAAACGAGGCTGATTCCGCAGAGGATGGATCCCAAGGATCCTCAGCCGCCGCTTTGGAGTGGAAATTAGAACAGATCGACCGTTCTCCCTATTTCGACAATTTGCAACACCTAGCTCCCAAAGACTTGTTTGAGCCGGGGCAGGTAACCATCCTGCAAATGCATGAGATCAGCCAAGAAGAACAGCAGGTGATCGCTGCTGCCATCTTGCGCCAGGCCAACTATGCTCGGATCAATACCCACAAAGGCAAGATCCAGCCGGGGGACGAAAATTACTTGCCTTATCCCGTCTTTATTTTGCTGGAAGAGGCCCATCGGTTTGCCCCTGCCCACGAGCCTTCCCGTTGCAAACAGGTGCTGCGCACCATCCTCAGCGAAGGACGCAAGTTTGGACTGGGAGTAGGGCTGATCACGCAACGCCCTGGCAAGTTGGACTCGGATATTCTGTCTCAATGCATGAGCCAATTTTTGATGCGAATTGTCAACCCTGCCGATCAGGAAAATTTGCGCCACAGTGTCGAGGCTGCCGGACGGGATCTGTTACAGGAATTGCCCGCCTTGAGCAAAGGTCAGGTGATCATCTCCGGGGTGTGCGTCAATACCCCTGTACTGTGCAAAGTGCGGCAGCGCTACACGCAGCATGGCGGCGAAACGTTGGATATTCTTGGCCTCTGGCAAAGGCATTCCCAAGAGCACCACCAACGGGATCGCTTGGCTCAGTCAGCCCCTCTCAAACCGCGTCCTCAACCTCAAGTGGTGGATGGACTCAGCATTGATTAGCAATGGCCCAAAACTCCAACTGTGGCCTGATCTCAATCGCTGAATCTGCCAAATCTACAATCCGAAACCACTGCTTGATTGCAATACAATTCATTTCACAGAAACAAGTTTTGGGGCGAGCAGGATGAGGAAACAAGCCCTTTTGCCAAGCTTCCTGGGCATTGCCGTTGCGGTTCTGCTGGGATCCGGGCCTGCCTATGCTCAGTTGCGGCTGATCCCCGAAGCGGCGCGGCGGGTGTACGAGGCATTGCCGGATCTGCCGCTGGAAAACACCTACACCCCTATTAACCCCAACGATGGCGGCCCCGCACCTGAAGAGGATACTTTGGTGCGGCGAATGATGATCTATCACCTGCAGGTGGCCGGTCGCTCCCCCACCGACCGCTTTGACTGGCAACTGACGCTGGCAGACTATTTCGATGCCAACGAGCCAATCATCGCCCAACGGTATCCCGGTGCCGACCGCCTCACGGTCAACCCCTACGCCCAAGACAAGGCAGCTGTGCAAGCCCTGAACCGGCAACAGCGACAGGCCCTGCTGGAAGCCCTTGTGCTGGCCTTCGGTGGGGATCCCGACCCCAAACCCCTCTACATTCCCGCCGACTTGAATCCTGTCCCCGCCCTACCCACCCCAGAACCCATGCAACCTTTGCTGCTCCCTGGTAGCGGAGGGGCTGAGCTGCTCAGGCCCTAGCCGAGGTTTCCCGCTAACTCAAGGCTTGCCCGGTGTAGTTCTCAATGCAGCGCAGGAACAGCTCTACCCCAATGCCAAGGGCAGCCTCATCGAAGTCGAAGCGGGGGTGGTGGTGAGGGTAGTTCAGGCCCCTTTCGGGGTTGGCGGATCCCAGGAAAAAGTAGCAGCCAGGCACCTCATTCAGGAAAAACGAGACATCCTCTCCGCCCATGGTCATCTCTGGGATGATCCTCGCCTCTGGGCCAAACACCTCGCGGGCAGACTGTTCCACCAGAGCTGCCATAGCAGGATCGTTTTGAACCGCCGGATAGCCCCGCTCGAATCGAAACTCATAGGTGGCTCCGTAGGCTTGGCAAATGCCGGCAACGATTTCTTCCATGCGCTTTGGGATCAAATCGGCCACTTCAGGGTGAAAACTGCGCACAGTACCCCAAATTTCTGCGCTTGGGGCGATAACGTTGAAGGCATCGCCGGCCCGGAAACGGCCCACCGTCACCACCGCCGGCTGCAGCGGATCCACATTGCGGGAGACAATGGTCTGCAAAGCATTGACAATGTGGGATCCCACCACAATGGCATCCACTGTTTGTTGGGGAAGGGCAGCATGTCCGCCTCGCCCGATCACCTGAATCTGAAAGCGGTCGGCAAAGGCCATCGAGGGGCCACTTTTCACGCCAATAGTGCCCAGAGGGCGATTATTCCACAGGTGTAGGCCGAGGATGGCTTCCACATCCGGGTTTTTCAGAACCCCCGCCTCCAGCATGGGCTTGGCTCCGCCGGGGCCTTCTTCGGCAGGTTGAAAAATGACCTTGACCGTGCCCTTGAGGTGTTGACGGTGCTGTTGCAGCAGCTTGGCGGTGCCCATAGCAATGGCCGTATGGCCGTCGTGGCCACAGGCGTGCATGACGTTGGGGATGGCGGAGCGGTACTCGACTTCATTGGCCTCATGAATGGGCAGGGCATCCATATCGGCCCGCAGCGCCAAAACCGGCCCCGGCTGCTCTCCCTCAATGGTGGCCACGATGCCGGTGTGGGCAATGCCGG
The DNA here is from genome assembly GCF_000013225.1 of Synechococcus sp. JA-2-3B'a(2-13). Classification (NCBI taxonomy): domain Bacteria; kingdom Bacillati; phylum Cyanobacteriota; class Cyanophyceae; order Synechococcales; family Synechococcaceae; genus Synechococcus; species Synechococcus sp. JA-2-3B'a(2-13). Next base: position 2,061,487 of record NC_007776.1, on the reverse strand, counting down.
TCTGGTGCGGGATCCCCCAGCTTTCCAGGCGCTGGCTGATGTAGGCGGCGGTTTGCTTCTCCTGGAAGCCCAGCTCAGGATACTTGTGGATGTGGCGGCGCCAGGTCACCAACTCGGGTTGTAAAGCTCGAACAGCAGGGCGAAGCGCAGGGACAGACATGACCTGAAAAACAAAAATGTCTTGGAAAACCTTCACCAGCGGCTGGTGTTGTCGCATGAAGTTGCCTGTTGATTTCACCAGTATGGCAGAGGTTTTGCCAGGGCTGTCTTTCGCTCGATCTCTGGATGGATACCTAGGCCCACAGGGATCCGGTTTCCGGCGGTAGATCTTGCCAGCGGCCCGGCCCCACTGCTCGCAAAGCTTCCTGCAAGGAGATCGCCCCTGAGTAGAGGGCCTTGCCCAAAATGGCCCCTGTCAAACGGGGCAAGCTCAACAAAGCCAGCAAATCGGTCAGCGAGCCGATCCCTCCCGAAGCAATTACAGGCACTTGAGAGACGGCTAGAATCTGGCGCAGCTGTTCTAAATTGGGCCCGGCCAGGGTGCCATCCCGGCTAATGTCGGTATAGATGATCCCGGCAGCTCCTTGGGCTTGCACCCGTTGCACTAGCTCAGGAGCCCGCAGGGGAGTGGTGCTCAGCCAGCCGCGGGTGGCCACCTGCCCTTGCCGAGCGTCGATCCCCACCCAAACCCGACCGGGGAAGGCTTGGGTCATAGCCTCCAGGGTGTCGGGATCCTCTACGGCTAGGGTGCCAACGATCACCCGATCCACCCCCAAATCCAACAACTGCCGCGCCCGTTCAAGGGATCGGATCCCACCCCCCACCTGCACCGGGATGGCCAGGCTGCGGACAATGCGCTCAATGATGGGCAGGTTGACTGGATCCCCGCTTTTGGCCCCGTCCAAATCCACCACATGCAGGCGAGGAGCACCCTGTGCCGCCCAAGCTTCGGCCTGTTGGATCGGGTCGTCGGCTACCTGTTCTGCCTGGGCGTAATCCCCCTGGTAAAGGCGCACGGCGCGGCCCTGCAAAAGGTCGATGGCGGGGATCACCTCTAAGAAGGCGCTGGTGTAAGGCATGATTGGGATCCCTTAGGGGCTTCTCCAGTATCGCCTGGGAGCGGCCTTGCTCCAGCGGAGATCTGGATCTCTAGACCCTAAAGTGCTCCACACCGCTGACGCGATGGGAGAACATCCTGAGATGACTATGAACGCGCGCCAACTGGCTCTGTTGGCTCTGCAGAAAATCGAGCGCCAAAACGCCTATGCCGACCTGGTTCTGGGGCATTTGTTGGCCAACAGCAGCCTGATCCCCGCCGACCGGCATCTGGTCAGCGAGCTGGTGTATGGCATTACCCGCCGTCGCCGCACCCTCGATGCCTTGATCGATTGCCTTGCCCAGCGTCCTGCCCACAAGCAGCCCCCCGATTTGCGACTGATTTTGCATCTCGGCCTCTACCAACTGGCTTTTTTGGATCAGATCCCGGCCAGTGCTGCCATCCATACCAGCGTGGAATTGGCCCGCCAGATGGGGCTGGGATCCCTGACAGGGGTGGTGAACGGCATCTTGCGCGCCTACCAGCGGCAAGTGTTGGATCAGCCAGAGAAGGATCCCCTCAAGCCCCTCGAGGACACTCTGCCAGCCGACCCAATTCAGGCTTTGGGGATCCGGCACAGCTTTCCCGACTGGTTGGTGAGCCTATGGTGGGAGCGCCTGGGGCCGGTGGAAACGGAGCAGTTGTGTGCTTGGTTTAATCAGCCACCCCACCTGGATTTGCGGGTCAACCCACTGCGGGCAGATGTGAATAAAGTCATTCAAGCCTTGGCAGCAGCCGGGATCCCTGCCCTCCCCATCTCCGAGGTGCCGGGTGCCTTGCGACTTCAGGATCATGCCGGCGACATCACGGCCCTGCCCGGCTTTGCCCAGGGTTGGTGGAGCGTTCAAGATGCCAGTGCCCAGCAGGTGGTGCATTGGCTGGATCCCCAGCCAGGGGAGCGGGTGATCGACTGCTGCGCTGCTCCGGGCGGCAAGACCACCCAAATAGCCCAACACATGCAGGATCGGGGGGAAATCTGGGCTTTGGATCGCCACCCCCACCGTCTGCGGCGCCTGGAGGAAAATAGGCAGCGCCTGGGCTTGAGCTCAATCCGTCCCCTGGCCATCGACCTGTTATCCCTGAGCGCTGCTGCCGATCGCGTCAGCGGGACGGAGTCCTTACCCCCTGCCCCCTTGCCCCCCTGGCAGAGTGCTGACCGCGTACTGCTGGATGCCCCCTGCTCCGGCCTAGGCACCTTGCACCGCCATGCTGACGCTCGCTGGCGGCAGACTCCAGAGCGGATCCCTGAATTGGCCCACCTGCAAGCTCAGCTTCTGCAGGTGGCAGCCCGTTGGCTTAAGCCGGGCGGAGTGTTGGTGTACGCCACCTGTACGCTGCATCCTGCCGAAAACGAGGAGATCATTCAAGCCTTTCTCGACAGCCACCCCAATTGGGCTGCTGAAGGGGATCCCCTGCTCATCTGGCCCCACCGGCAGGATCGGGATGGATTTTTTATCCAACGGCTGCGCCGCTCCGGTTACTAACTCCCCTCTCCCTCTGGGAGAGGGGCTGGGGGTGAGGGCAGCAACGCCGAAGACTTGGGGAGTACCTTAACCATTGCCACATGGCTTCTGAGCTGCTGACCAGTCCGAAAAACCCCTGGATCCGCAAGTTGCGGCAGTTGCACCGCAGCAAAGGCCGGCGGGAACAGGGCGCCTTTTTGGTGGAGGGATCCCATCTCATCGAAGAAGCCCTGCGGGTCGGCTGGCCTTTGCAAGCCCTCTGCTACACGCCCGACTGGGCCAGCCGTCACCCTCACCTGCTGGCCGATCTGCCCAAGGGCCTACGGCGGCAACCCGTCAGCTCAGAAGTCATGGCAGCGCTCTGTACCACCGAGTCTCCCGAAGGAGCTGTGGCCGTGGCCGTCAGTTGGCAGATTTCCTCTCCCCCCCTGTCCAAGTTACGTTTGGGCCTTGTGGTGGAAACGCTGCAAGATCCAGGCAATTTGGGATCCCTAATCCGAGTCGTGGCCGCCGCAGGAGCCGACGGCCTTTGGCTAAGCGCAGACAGCGTCGATCCCGAAAACCCCAAAGTCTTGCGGGCCTCTGCCGGCCAGTGGTTTCGCCGTCCGCCCCAAGTCGTGCCCGACCTAGCCGCCTGGATCCAGAGCTGCCGTTGCCACGGGATCCAAGTCTTGGCTGCTACCCTCTCCCCCACAGCAAACTGCTACTGGGATCAAGATCTCACCCGCCCTACCCTTTTTCTCCTGGGCAACGAAGGGGCTGGCCTGAGGGAAGCGACTATCCAACAGGCCGATGCCCAGGTGCGGATCCCGATGGCCGAGGGTGTCGAATCTCTGAACGTCGCTATGACGGGGGGGTTGTTGCTCTACGAGGCCCTGCGCCAGCGGCGATCTCGCTCAGGAAGCGCTCCCTGAACAGCTAGCTGCTCCCTCAAAACTCTTCCTCTACAAAGACCGCATCCTCATTCTCTTCCTGCTCTCCCTCCTCCATCGCTGCCGGCCGGCTGGCGGAAACCGTCACCCCCGCAGAAAGTTTCTCCCGCACAGCCGCTTCCACCTCCGCTAGGAGCTCTGGGTTTTCCTTCAAGTAGACAACCAGATTGTCCCTTCCTTGGGCAACATTTTCCTCCTTGTAGCTGTACCAAGAGCCGCGCCGCTTGAGAATGCCCATCTCATCTGCCAGATCGATGATGCAGCCGATGTTGGAGATCCCTTGGCCGAAAATGATGTCAAATTCTGCCCGCCGGAAAGGGGGGGCAACTTTGTTTTTCACCACCTTGACCCGCGCTCGGATCCCGTATTCTTCCGCACCTTTTTTCAGGGTTTGAACGCGGCGAATATCCAGCCGCACCGACGCATAAAACTTAAGGGCATTGCCGCCGGTGGTGGTCTCCTGGGGGCCATAGCCTATGCCGCCAATTTTGGAGCGCAATTGGTTTAAGAAAAGAACGATGGATCCGGTTTTGCTGACATTTCCGGCAATCTTGCGCAGCGCTTGGCTCATCAGGCGGGCCTGCAATCCCACATGGGCGTCTCCCATATCCCCCTCGATCTCGGCACGGGGCACCAACGCTGCCACCGAATCCACCACCACAATATCCACAGCCGCAGAGCGCACCAACTGATCGACGATCTCCAGGGCGGCCTCCCCCGTGTCCGGCTGGGAGATCAACAGGTTTTGAATATCAACCCCCAAAGCTGCTGCGTAAGTGGGATCCAGCGCATGTTCCGCATCCACAAAAGCTGCCGTTCCCCCTTGTTTTTGCACTTCGGCGATGGCATGTAGGGCAATTGAAGTTTTCCCAGAAGATTCCGGCCCAAAGACTTCGATAATCCGCCCTTTTGGGTAACCTCCGCCCAAGGCCAAGTCGAGGGTGATGGCCCCACTGGGTATGGTCTCCACCCGCATCTGGGTGGCATCTCCCAGGCGCATGATTGCCCCTTTGCCGAAATTCCGCTCGATCTGGCTTAACACCTGCTCCAGGGCTTTGCGTTTTTCTGACTTCAATTTGTCCGAGTCATCAGCAGTGTTCACAGCAACGGCTTTCCGGGCCATAACCCGCATCCCCCCCAGGAGTCGTGGTGGAAAATCGAGCCTGCATTCTAACATTGTCGCCTTGCTCTGAGCGGATCCCTCTCCCTCCAACTGCAGTCAGCTCGTACCTTGCCTCGGTTCCTAACTCCCCTCTCCCTCTGGGAGAGGGGCTGGGGGTGAGGGCAGGTCTTCTGCATAGCCTTGCAGAGCGGGTAGAGTGGGCTAAAGGGATCTGCTCAGGAATGTCCCCACGGTCATGACTTTGGTCTTACAATCCCCCGGCCCGGTTGTGTTTAGTTGGGGGCCGCTCAGCCTGCGCTGGTATGGCTTATTGATCGGCCTGGCAATGGTGTTGGGCTTGCTCCTGGCTCGCCATCTGGCAGCTCGGCGTGGCCTTCCCCCCAGTTCCATGCCTGATCTGCTGGTGTGGTTGGTGGTTGGATCCCTGCCCCTTGCTCGCCTGTACTATGTGGCCTTTGAGTGGGAACGCTATCGAGATGGCCCTTGGTGGCAGGTCTTGGCCCTCTGGCAGGGGGGCATTGCCATTCACGGTGCCTTGATCGGCGGCAGTGCGGCGCTTTACCTGTTCGCCCGGCGGCACCGGCTGAGTTTTTGGTTGCTAGCCGATTGCCTTGTTCCCTCCCTCAGCCTTGGTCAGGGGATCGGACGTTGGGGCAACTTCTTCAACAATGAAGCCTACGGAAAGGTGTTGCCTCCGGATAGCCCTCTGTGGGTACAACTGCAGCTGCCTGATGGATCGCGCGTCCATCCCACTTTTTTGTACGAATCCCTCTGGAACTTTGGTCTCTTCGGGCTCCTGCTCTTTTTAAGCTACCGGCGCCAGCTTCCCCCCGGCACCCTCTTGGGCCTCTACCTGGTGGGGTACAGCCTGGGGCGCTTCTGGATCGAAGGCCTGCGCACCGATAGCCTCATGCTGGGATCCCTGCGGGTGGCGCAGGGGGTGAGCCTGTTGCTCATTGGAGCAGGCCTGGCCGCAATCTTGACAGCTCCCAAACGCGTTTCTGTTCACCCAAACGAGGCAACTTCCTCGCCTGGGATCCCCGCCCCAAAGGAGTTGTAAGCCATGGCCAGCGAACAGAATGAAGAGCTCTGGCAGCAAGCCTCCCCTCTGCTGCTGCCATCCGCCGCTGCTACCCAATCACTAGGGGCCCTCGTAGCTCAAGCCGCCCTTGGCTTCCTCGCCCCTTCAGGTCAACAAAAATCTCCCCCTCCCAGCCGCAGCCTCGGCTCCACTTCCGGCTTGGTCATTCTTCTCGAAGGTAATCTGGGCAGCGGCAAAACCACCTTTGTGCAGGGACTAGGGCAGGGCTTGGGGATCCCTGAACCCATCGACAGCCCCACCTTCGTGCTGGTGCAGGAATACCACACCGGACGGATCCCTCTTTTCCATTGCGATCTCTACCGCCTAGAGACCTCTTCTGCCGCTCGCGCCGGTGGGAAAGAATTCACACTCCTAGAAGACCTAGGGCTAGAAGAACTTTGGAGCCAAGGTGGGATCACCGCTATTGAGTGGCCCCAGTACCTCCGCCATCTGCCTGCGACCTACCTCTGGCTGCGCCTACAGCCCCATCCCCAGCAGGAAGGAGCCCGCCTTCTACACGTCAAGGGAAAGGGATCCCAGACTGGCCACCTTTGGCAGCAAGTTCTTTCTCAATTCACTCAGCAAAACCTCGAAGAAGGGATCCACTTCTCCTCCTGAAAGTACTTGAAAGCAGAAGAAAAAGTTGAGATCCCAAAAGACTTATGGTCATTTCGATTCCAACTAGGACACTGCACCCGCGCCTAAAACGTTGAATGTACGGAGCCAGAAGGCTCTTCTCAGCAGTTCAGTCGCTTCACCCCAGCCTAAAACGACTATAAGCTCAAGGCAAACAGCCAGAATTCAGCCAAAAGTCATCCTCAGGCCAAATCAAACAGCAGCACCTCAGCCCCTTCTTCACTGAAAAGGTTGAGCTCGCTTTCCCTAGCAATAGCCACGCCATCTCCTTCTCGCAAAAACAAGCCATCCAGGGTCACATCGCCCCGAGCTATCTGCAGCCATCCGTAGCGCTTCTCATCCAAATATTGGCAGATGGTGTGTCCCGGCTCAATCAACCCCGCGTAGAGATTCACATCCTGATGCACAATTACGGATCCCTGGCGCCCATCTCGAGAGGCAACTAAACAAAACTCATTGGGATGCTCTGTCAAACCCGTCGCTTTTTGTTCATAGCTGGGCTCCAGGTTTTCCTGCTCCGGCAAAATCCAAATTTGCAGCAGATGAACCTCCTCATCTGCCGAGTAGTTGTACTCGCTGTGCCAGATCCCTGTGCCTGCCGTCATCCGTTGAATTTCACCAGGACGAATCACAGATCCCGTGCCCAAGCTGTCTTTATGCTCAAGGATCCCTTCCAAAACATAGGTAACGATCTCCATGTCCCGGTGCCCATGGGTCGGAAAGCCAGCACTCGGGCTGATTCGGTCATCGTTAATCACCCGCAAAGCCCGGAAGCCCATGTAGCGAGGGTCGTAGTACTCTCCAAAAGAAAATGAGTGGTAAGTATCAAGCCAACTGAGCTTGACATGACCCCTCTCTTCCCGCTTGCGCAAAGTCAGCATCACAGTTTCTCCGAAACCTGACCCTCGCAACCATCTTATTAACTCTGCAGTCAGAATGTCAATATTCAAACAGTTTTATTTCTTCTTTTCCCTGCTATTCTCGCCAAAAACTTGCCAAAAATTTTGGGTTGGATATCTTGACGGGGTGGTGGGGGTGGGGATAGGGTAGTAAAGCGCCACAAGGCCACCCAGCCCCGGCGCCCCAGAACCTTGACAAGTAACTCGTTCGGTCAACCATCGCCAAGCAGCACAGCAGGCTCCCTGAGTCGGCTGGTGGCTGCATATTCAACCCTGTCAAGTTTCCATTTTTCCAGAGACAAGCTCTTGAATTGACACGGAGAGTTTGATCCTGGCTCAGGATGAACGCTGGCGGTATGCTTAACACATGCAAGTCGCACGGACACCTTCGGGTGTTAGTGGCGGACGGGTGAGTAACACGTAGGAATCTACCCTCAGGCGGGGGATAACAGCTGGAAACGGCTGCTAATACCCCATACAGGCGGAAGCTGAAAGGAGCAATCCACCTGAGGATGAGCCTGCGTCGGATTAGCTAGTTGGTGGGGTAATGGCCTACCAAGGCGACGATCCGTAGCGGGTCTGAGAGGATGGCCCGCCACACTGGGACTGAGACACGGCCCAGACTCCTACGGGAGGCAGCAGTGGGGAATTTTCCGCAATGGGCGCAAGCCTGACGGAGCAATACCGCGTGAGGGAGGAAGGCCCTTGGGTTGTAAACCTCTTTTCTGGGGGACGAAAGCTGACGGTACCCCAGGAATAAGCCTCGGCTAACTCCGTGCCAGCAGCCGCGGTAAGACGGAGGAGGCAAGCGTTATCCGGAATTATTGGGCGTAAAGGGTACGTAGGCGGCTGGTCAAGTCTGGGGTCAAAGGCCACAGCTCAACTGTGGGAAGGCCCTGGAAACTGACCGGCTAGAGTGAGGTAGGGGTTGCGGGAATTCCCGGTGTAGCGGTGAAATGCGTAGAGATCGGGAAGAACACCTGAGGCGGAAGCGCGCAACTGGGCCTCAACTGACGCTGAGGTACGAAAGCTAGGGGAGCGAATGGGATTAGATACCCCAGTAGTCCTAGCCGTAAACGATGGACACTAGACGTTGGCCGTATCGACCCGGTCAGTGTCGGAGCTAACGCGTTAAGTGTCCCGCCTGGGGAGTACGCACGCAAGTGTGAAACTCAAAGGAATTGACGGGGGCCCGCACAAGCGGTGGAGCATGTGGTTTAATTCGATGCAACGCGAAGAACCTTACCAGGGCTTGACATGCCGCGAACCCTGCGGAAACGTGGGGGTGCCTTCGGGAGCGCGGACACAGGTGGTGCATGGCTGTCGTCAGCTCGTGTCGTGAGATGTTGGGTTAAGTCCCGCAACGAGCGCAACCCTTGTTCCTAGTTGCCAGCATTGAGTTGGGCACTCTAGGGAGACTGCCGGTGACAAACCGGAGGAAGGTGAGGATGACGTCAAGTCAGCATGCCCCTTACGCTCTGGGCTACACACGTGCTACAATGGCGCGGACAAAGGGTCGCGAGCGCGCGAGCGTGAGCCAATCCCAAAAACCGCGTCTCAGTTCAGATCGCAGGCTGCAACTCGCCTGCGTGAAGGCGGAATCGCTAGTAATCGCAGATCAGCATGCTGCGGTGAATACGTTCCCGGGCCTTGTACACACCGCCCGTCACACCATGGGAGCTGGCCATGCCCGAAGTCGGAGCACCCGCCGAAGGCAGGGCTGGTGACTGGGGTGAAGTCGTAACAAGGTAGCCGTA